>NZ_JBHSFK010000028.1:0-159216 GCF_042653945.1 Streptomyces vulcanius
TTCATAGTGTTTCGGTGGTCATAGCGTGAGGGAAACGCCCGGTTACATTCCGAACCCGGAAGCTAAGCCTTACAGCGCCGATGGTACTGCAGGGGGGACCCTGTGGGAGAGTAGGACACCGCCGAACTCCTTTTAGAGCTCTGGCTCTTGGGCGAACAGCCCAGGGGCCAGAGCTTTTTTGCGTTGAGGTAGGGTCAGGGGGCATCATCGGCTCGTTTCCCACTGGAGGCCCCCGGGTGGAGGTCCAGGAGACCCGTGTTCAGACCGACCGGGTCCTCACCATCCCGAACATCCTCAGCATGGCCCGTCTCGTCGGTGTGCCCCTGTTCCTGTGGTTGATCCTCAGGCCGGAGTTCGGGGGCCCGCAGAGCGACGGCTGGGCTCTTCTTGTGCTGGCTCTGAGCGGAGTCAGCGACTACCTGGACGGCAAGCTGGCTCGGCGCTGGAATCAGGTCAGCAGCCTCGGCCGGCTCCTGGACCCGGCCGCCGACCGCCTCTACATTGTCTCGACTCTGGTCGGCCTCACCTGGCGAGAGATTCTGCCAATCTGGTTGACTGCTGCACTTGTAGTGCGGGAACTGGTTCTCCTGGTGATGGTGGGCATCCTCAGGCGCCACGGTTATCCGCCGCCACAGGTGAACTACCTGGGCAAGGCCGCCACCTTCAACCTGATGTACGCCTTCCCGCTGCTCCTGCTCAGTGACGGAAGTGGATGGATTGCGTCACTCGCTGCTATTTTCGGATGGGCGTTCGCAGGATGGGGTACAACGCTCTACTGGTGGGCAGGAGTCCTCTACGTGGTACAGGTCCGCCGCCTCGTTCGTGCGGACGCCATGGCCGGCTGAGCTCGCCGATTGGGCGGTAGCAGTGGCTCGATGGCCCGCTTCGGAAAAGTGCGGGACAATCTGGATGGGTGAAGTCGGCTAGACCGTCATCTCTTCTAGGAGGACGCTTCCGACATGAAGGCCGTCGTGATGGCCGGAGGCGAAGGCACACGCCTTCGTCCCATGACCTCGAGCATGCCCAAGCCACTCCTGCCGGTCGTCAACCGACCGATCATGGAGCACGTGCTGAGGCTGCTCAAAAGGCATGGGCTCAACGAGACCGTCGTAACTGTCCAGTTCTTGGCGTCGTTGGTCAAGAACTACTTCGGTGACGGTGAAGAGCTCGGTATGGAGCTCAGCTATGCCAACGAGGAGAAGCCACTCGGAACCGCGGGAAGCGTCAAGAACGCTGAAGAGGCGTTGAAGGACGACGCCTTCCTCGTCATCTCAGGTGACGCCCTCACTGACTTCGACCTCACCGAGCTGATCAGCTTCCACAAGGAAAAGGGCGCGCTGGTCACCGTCTGTCTGACGCGGGTGCCCAATCCGCTGGAGTTCGGCATCACCATTGTCGACGAAGAGGGCAAGGTCGAGCGTTTCCTCGAGAAACCGACCTGGGGCCAGGTCTTCTCGGACACCGTGAACACCGGTATCTACGTCATGGAGCCAGAGGTCTTCGACTATGTCGAGGCGGATGTGTCCGTCGACTGGTCCGGTGATGTCTTCCCTCAGTTGATGAAGGAGGGCAAGCCGGTCTACGGCTTCGTCGCCGAGGGTTACTGGGAGGACGTCGGTACCCACGAGAGCTATGTGAAGGCCCAGGCCGATGTGCTGGAGGGCAAGGTCGACGTCGAGATCGACGGATTCGAGATCTCCCCCGGCGTGTGGGTGGCGGAAGGTGCCGAAGTGCATCCGGACGCGGTGCTGCGCGGGCCCCTGTACATCGGGGACTACGCGAAGGTGGAGGCCGGTGCGGAACTCCGCGAGCACACCGTCGTAGGGTCGAATGTCGTCGTCAAGAGCGGGGCGTTCCTGCACAGGGCCGTGGTGCACGACAACGTGTACGTGGGTCAGCACAGCAATCTGCGCGGCTGTGTCGTCGGCAAGAACACCGACATCATGCGGGCCGCCAGGATCGAGGACGGCGCCGTCATCGGTGACGAGTGCCTGATCGGTGAAGAATCGATCGTGCAGGGGAACGTACGGGTCTATCCGTTCAAGACCATCGAGGCCGGCGCGTTCGTCAACACCTCGGTGATCTGGGAGTCCCGGAGCCAGGCGCATCTGTTCGGCGCCCGCGGGGTGTCCGGAATCCTGAATGTGGAGATCACGCCAGAGCTGGCCGTGCGGCTCGCCGGCGCCTACGCGACGACGCTCAAGAAGGGTTCCCAGGTCACCACGGCCCGTGACCACTCCCGTGGCGCCCGGGCGCTCAAACGGGCGGTGATCTCCGCGCTGCAGGCCAGCGCCATCGACGTCCGGGACCTGGAGAACGTGCCGTTGCCGGTGGCCAGACAGCAGACCGCGCGGGGGAGCGCCGGCGGGATCATGATCCGGACCTCGCCCGGGGTACCGGACTCCGTGGACATCATGTTCTTCGACGGACAGGGTGCCGATCTGTCGCAGGCCAGTCAGCGGAAGCTGGACCGGGTGTTCGCGCGGCAGGAGTACCGGCGGGCCTTCCCGGGAGAGATCGGGGACCTGCATTTTCCGGCCAGCGTCTTCGACTCGTACACCGGATCGCTGCTGCGGAACGTCGACACGACCGGGATCTCCGAGTCCGGGCTGAAGGTCGTCGTCGACGCGTCGAACGGAAGCGCGGGGCTGGTGCTGCCGAGCCTGCTCGGGAAGCTAGGGGTGGACTCGCTGACGATCAACCCCGGTCTGAACGAGTCCAGGCCCACGGAGACGGGTGACCAGCGCCGGTCGGGGCTCGTACGGCTCGGCGAGATCGTGGCGTCGTCGCGGGCCGCGTTCGGGGTGCGGTTCGACCCGGTCGGTGAGCGGCTCTCCCTGGTGGACGAGAAGGGCCGGATCATCGAGGACGACCGTGCTCTGCTGGTGCTGCTCGACCTGGTGGCCGCGGAGCGGCGCAGCGGGCGGGTGGCGCTTCCCGTGACGACGACGAGGATCGCCGAGCAGGTGGCGGCCTACCACGGCACCCAGGTGGAGTGGACGACGACCTCGCCCGACGACCTGACCAGGGTCGGCCGGGACGAGACGACGATCTTCGGCGGAGACGGCAAGGGCGGGTTCATCGTCCCCGAGTTCAGCAGTGTCTTCGACGGCACGGCCGCCTTCGTACGGCTGATCGGGCTGGTGGCGCGGACGCAGCTCACGCTCAGCCAGATCGACGCGCGGATTCCGCGGGCGCACGTCCTGAAGCGGGATCTGGCGACCCCGTGGGCGGTCAAGGGCCTGGTGATGCGGCGGGTCGTCGAAGCGGCCGGAGACCGCTTCGTGGACACCACGGACGGTGTGCGGGTGGTGGAGACGGACGGGCGCTGGGTGATGGTGCTGCCCGACCCGGCCGAGGCCGTCACCCATCTGTGGGCGGAGGGCCCCGACGACGCCTCCGCGCAGGCCCTGCTCGACGAGTGGTCGTCGGTCGTGGACAGCGCCGGGCGCTGATTCGGGCGGCACACGCGCGTGCCGGACAAGTGTCCCCAAGGGGGCCTGTCCGGCATGCCGGTGGGGCCATTCGGAGGTAGCGGCCGCGACATGCGACGATGTGCGGCATGCCGCAGCAGCCCCCCGTTCGGAGCACACCCACGCGCGTGTCGCGCCCGGACGCCTCCATGTCGCTGCTCACCAACGTCATGGACCACAGCCTCGACGAGGGATACGCCGAGGCCGCCGCCCGGAAGCAGTCCGAGGGTGCCGGCGGTCTGCCGAAGACGCTGCGGGCGAAGGTCGGGCTGGCTGCCGGGCTGGTGCTCGCGGCCCTCGTGGTGACTGTCGGGGCGGCGCAGGCGCGTATCGCGGCTCCGGTCGTGGCCAAGGAGCGCGAGGAGCTGATCGACCGCATCGACAGCGAGACGAAGGCCGCGGACAAGCTGGAGAGGACCGTCGACGAGCTGCGCGACGACGTGAGCGCGCGGCAGCGGGCGGCCCTCAAGGACAGCGGTGGCGGCGACGGCCGCGCGGATCTCGTGGACATCCTGTCGGGCGCCGTGGAGGTGCACGGCCCCGGGGTGAAACTCGTCGTGAACGATGCCAAGGAAGCCTCCACCGGCGGAGACGGCGACCCGCGCGAGACCTCCGGGTTCTCCGACACGGGACGGGTCCGCGACCGTGACATGCAGCGGGTCGTCAACGGGCTCTGGGCGTCGGGTGCCGAGGCCGTGTCGATCAACGGACAGCGCCTGACGGCGCTGTCGGCCATCAGGGCCGCGGGTGACGCGATACTGGTCGACAACAAGCCGCTGGTGCCGCCGTACACGGTGCTCGCGGTGGGGGACGGGAACACCCTCAGCACAAAGTTCCAGAACAGCTCGGACGGTGTGTATCTGAGCGTTCTGCAGGAGAACTACGGCATCCGGACGGCCATTTCCGTGGAGGACGACGTCCGGCTGCCCGCCGCACCGAGTGTGATCGTCCGTACAGCACAGCCGATAAGTGAGAAGGGCACATCGTGATCGCCGTACTGGGCCTCGTCGTGGGAGTCGTGGCCGGCCTGTTGGTCCGGCCAGAGGTTCCGGCGGTCGTCGAGCCTTATCTGCCGATCGCCGTCGTGGCGGCGCTGGATGCCGTGTTCGGGGGTCTGCGGGCCATGCTCGACGGCATCTTCGACGACAAGGTCTTCGTGGTGTCGTTCCTGTCGAACGTGGTCGTGGCCGCGCTGATCGTGTTTCTCGGCGACAAGCTGGGCGTGGGCGCGCAGCTGTCCACGGGCGTCGTGGTGGTCCTCGGTATCCGGATCTTCTCCAACGCCGCCGCGATCCGCCGGCACGTCTTCCGGGCGTGAGGCCGATGAACGATCAGGATCAGGTGCCCGAGAACAGGCTCCGCAAGGCACTGCCCGAGGAGGTCCCGGCGACCGAGACCCCGCAGCCCTTGGCCGAGGAGCCGGCGGACGCGGCGCTGACCGGCCGGCAGCGGCTGGCGAACGGGCTGTGGCCGCTCCGGGTGACCCGGGCCCAACTCATCGTCGCCCTGCTGCTGTTCGGCCTGGGCTTCGGTCTCGCGGTCCAGGTCGCCTCCAACAGCGACAGCGGGAACGCGCTGCGGGGTGCGCGCCAGGAGGACCTCGTCCGCATCCTTGATGAACTCGATGACCGTAGTCAGCGTCTAGAGGACGAGAAGCAAGGGCTCGAAAAGCAGCGGGCGGAGCTGGAGAACAGCTCCGACCAGGCGGAGGAGGCCCGGAAGCAGACGGTGGAGAAGGAGAGGCAACTCGGCATCCTGGCGGGCACGGTGGCCGCCCAGGGGCCGGGGATCACGATGACCATCGAGGACACGAAGGGGACGGTCGAGGCGGACATGCTGCTCGACGCGATCCAGGAGCTGCGCGCCGCCGGGGCGGAGGCGATCCAGGTGAACGGCGTGCGCGTCGTCGCCGGGACCTATCTGACGGATTCCGACAAGAGCGTGAGTGTCGACGGGAACAAGATCAATGCGCCCTTCCGTTTCAAGGTCATCGGCAATCCGCAGGACCTCGAACCGGCGCTGAACATTCCTGGAGGCGTGGTGCAGACTCTGGAGAAGGAGCAGGCCACGGTGACCGTCGAGCGGTCGGACAAGATCGTCGTGGACGCCTTGCGAGCGGCCGAGCAGCCTGACTACGCTCGGTCGTCCTCACGGTGAACCGGGGGTGCATGGGGGCCGTCCGGCAGGGGCAAGAGGTTGCGGGGGGTCGGCGCACCGATCGGGTGGTGCGTGGTGGAAACTGTCTGGTGGATACGGACGTTGTGAAGATGTCCGGGTCGGCCGGTGTAATCAGTCAGGGTTCGTCCTGCCCCACGGGCGGGTCTGTTTCGGTCAAGGGGAATCGCCCGTGAAGTTGTTTGCGAAGTTGTTCGGCAAGAGCGCGCGAGAGGGCAGCGACAACGCGACCGCTCGCCATCGCGCACAGCCCGACGAAGAGGGCCAGCGACCGCTGTTCCGTGACCAGGTGGGTGGTCCGGGTGGTGACATTTCCGGAGGTCAGGGTGCGGCGGCTGTTGACCCTGCCCAGTCCGGCGGCATAGGTTTCGGCCAACCGTCAGCCTCAAGTGCGGGTGGAGGGTTTTCCCCTATGTCGGCCCTGGTGTGTACGAGGTGCGGTAACCGCAACGCGGAGAACAGCCGCTTCTGCTCCAACTGCGGTGCTCCCCTGCGCCCCGGTCTGACGCCCGAGCGCGCGTCGGAGACGACCTCCACGATCTCCATCTCCGGTCTTGAGGCCTACGACTCCGAGGTCACCGGCCAGACCCAGCTGCCGGCGCTCTCCCCGGAGGCGCAGGCCGCGGTCGACGCGCTGCCGCTGGGCTCCGCGCTGCTGGTCGTGCGCCGCGGTCCGAACTCGGGCAGCCGCTTCCTGCTGGACGGCGATCTGACCACGGCCGGGCGGCACCCGCAGAGCGACATCTTCCTGGACGATGTGACGGTCTCGCGTCGCCACGTGGAATTCCGCCGCGGCGCGGACGGCACGTTCAAGGTGGCGGACGTCGGCAGCCTGAACGGCACCTATGTCAACCGGGAGCGGATCGACGAGGTCCCACTGGCGAACGGTGACGAGGTGCAGATCGGCAAGTACCGGCTGGTTTTCTACCCGAGCCAGCGGGGTTACTGACCCTCCCCCGGATTCCATCCGGGGGGAATCAAGGGAAGGTCCATGCTTCAAACACCGAGGGGCGGTGCCGGGCACGGCACCGCCGCCGCGGACGGTGGTCCGATGAGCATCGGCACCGTGCTGAACGTGCTGCGTGACGAGTTTCCCGAGGTCACCATCTCCAAGATCCGCTTCCTGGAGGCGGAGGGGCTGATCGAACCGCAGCGGACCCCGTCGGGGTACCGCAAGTTCAGCCCGCAGGACGTCGAGCGCCTCGGCCATGTTCTGCGGATGCAGCGGGACCACTATCTGCCGTTGAAGGTGATCCGGGAGCACCTGGACGCCGTGGAGCGTGGTGAGGCCGTACCCCTGCCGACCGTGGGGCGGCAGCGGGACGGAGAGACGACGGTCCTGGAGGCGCCCGACGCGCCCACCGCGGCGCGGATCGGGCGGGCGGAGCTGCTGGCGGCGGCCGGGATCGACGAGCCCGTGCTGGTGGAGTGGGAGTCCTACGGGCTCCTGGTGCCGCTGGAAGGCGGGGTCTACGACGCAGAGGCGGCCACTGTGGCCACGCTCGTGGCCGAACTGGGGCGGTTCGGGATCGAGCCCCGGCATCTGCGGGTGATGAAGGCCGCGGCCGACCGTGAGGCCGGTCTCGTGGACCAGGTGGTCGCCCCGCTCAAGCGGCACCGCAACCCGCAGACCAGGGCACATGCCGAGGCCCGGACGAAGGAACTGGCGGGGCTCACCGTGAAACTCCATGCGGCGCTCGTGCAGACCGCGCTCGGGGTGCGGCTGCCGTGAGCCGCTGATTTCGCCCTCGGCGGATCGGCCGCACGTTCCCGGCCCGACTACCCAAACGTCCCGGGCACGGCCTAGGGTTGCTGTGTGAACGAGCTCGATGTCGTAGGTGTCCGGGTCGAAATGCCCTCCAACCAACCGATCGTGCTGCTGCGCGAAGTGGGAGGCGACCGCTACCTCCCCATCTGGATCGGACCGGGGGAGGCGACGGCGATCGCCTTCGCCCAGCAGGGCATGGCCCCTGCGCGGCCGCTGACCCACGACCTGTTCAAGGACGTGCTGGAGGCCGTCGGCCAGGAGCTCACGGAAGTGCGGATCACGGACCTCCGGGAGGGCGTGTTCTACGCGGAGCTGGTGTTCGCCAGCGGTGTCGAGGTGAGCGCGCGCCCGTCCGACGCCATAGCGCTGGCGCTGCGTACCGGGACGCCGATCTACGGCAGCGACACGGTGCTAGACGACGCGGGAATCGCCATTCCGGACGAGCAGGAGGACGAGGTGGAGAAGTTCCGCGAGTTCCTCGACCAGATCTCGCCAGAGGACTTCGGCACCAGCAACCAGTAGCCGCTCGGGCCCGGCCCGTAGGCGCGCAGGTCCCGGCAATTGCCAGTGGCGGCTGAGAGCGTCCTACGGCTACTTCTCAGCGCATTCGGCTAGCCTTTCCCCGCGACGGGGTGCGGGAAACCACTCCTAGGGTGATTATCACTCGGCGTGGCGAGTGTGGCGATCGTTGACGCACCCCTGGTGACTGCCTACCGTCGAGAAGGCAGGTCAAGGACGGAGGTCGGCGTGAGAAGCAGCGGCGACGGTACGGCTGGGGGTGCCCCCGGACTCGGTATCGGGGGAAGCGGTCCGTACCCGCTTTACGGCAGCGCGGCCGATCACGTTCCGCAGCGACCGGCGGCCGTGCCGAGCAGCGGAGGGGCGACATCCATGGCGTCCGAGCAGATCGGCTACCGCGGACCGACGGCCTGTGCGGCCGCCGGCATCACCTACCGGCAACTCGACTACTGGGCGCGCACCGGCCTCGTCGAGCCGAGCGTGCGGCCCGCGTACGGGTCCGGCACGCAGCGTCTGTACAGCTTCCGGGACGTCGTCGTCCTGAAGATCGTCAAGCGATTCCTCGACACCGGGGTGTCGCTGCAGAACATCCGCACCACCGTCCAGCATCTGCGGGAGCGCGGCTTCCGCGATCTGGAGCGCATGACGCTGATGAGCGACGGCGCGACGGTCTACGAGTGCACCTCGCCGGACGAGGTCCACGCGCTGCTCCAGGGCGGCCAGGGCATCTTCGGGATCGCCGTCGGCGTGGTCTGGCGGGACGTGGAGAACGCGCTGTCGCAGCTGCACGGCGAGCGGGTCGACACCGGAGAGACGCTCGTCGGGCCCAACCCGGCGGACGAGCTGGCACGGCGGCGCAACCGGGCGGTCTGAGCCGCGGCGGCCCGCTGCCCGCGCCGTGCCGACGCTGTTGTCAGTGCCGTAGTGCAGCATCGGACGTGTGAGAAACGCGCCCACGATCCTGCATCTCGACATGGATGCCTTCTACGCCCAGGCGGAGCAGGCGTCCAAGCCGAGTCTGCGCGGGAAGGCCGTGGTCGTGGGCGGTCTCGGGCCGCGCGGGGTGGTGGCGACCGCGTCGTACGAGGCGCGGACCTTCGGGGTGCACTCGGCGATGCCCATGGCCCAGGCGCGCCGGCTCGCTCCGAACGCCGCCTACCTCGTCCCGCGCTTCGGCTTCTACCGGTCGATCAGCGACCAGGTGATGGCGCTGCTGCGGGCACTGTCGCCGCTGGTGGAGCCGCTGAGCCTCGACGAGGCGTTCGTGGACCTGGAGGCCGGGGGTACCGCCTGGGACGGGGAGTCGGCGCTGCTGGCCGGGATCCGGCTGCGGGCGGACATCAGGGCCGTCACGGGGCTCACGGGGTCGGTGGGGCTGGCGTCCTGCAAGATGCTCGCCAAGATCGCCTCCGAGCAGGCCAAGCCCGACGGTCTGGTGCTCATCGAGCCGGGGACCGAGCGGGCGCTCCTCGGACCCATGCCGGTGCGGACGCTGCCCGGGGTCGGGCCGGCCACCGGCGACCATCTGCGGCGGGCCGGCATCACCACGGTCGACGAGATCGCCGAGGCCGGTGAGGACGAGCTGGTGCGCATGGTGGGCAAGGCGCACGGACACGCGCTGTACGCGATGGCCCTGGCCCGGGACGACCGGCCCGTGGTGGCGGAGCGGGAGACGAAGTCGGTGTCGGTCGAGGACACCTACGACCTGGACATCCACGACCGGGTCCGGGTGGGGCTGGAGGTGCGGCGGCTGGCGGACCGGTGCGTGCGCAGGCTGCGGGAGTCCGGGCTGTCGGGGCGGACCATCGTGCTGAAGGTCCGGCGCTATGACTTCTCCACGCTGACCCGATCCGAGACCCTGCGCGGGCCGACGGACGATCCGGGGGTGGTGCGGGAGGCCGCGGCGCGGCTACTGGACTCCGTGGACACGACGGGCGGGGTGCGGCTGCTCGGGGTCGGGGTCAGCGGTCTGGCCGACTTCACCCAGGAGGACCTGTTCGCCCAGGCCGCGGAGGAGCGGGCGGACCTGTCCGAGGAAGAGGTGCCCGACGAGCCCGTCGGCGAGGAGCCGGTGCCGGCCGAGCACCGGTGGCGCCCCGGGCACGACGTACGGCACGCGGAGCTCGGGCACGGGTGGGTGCAGGGCAGCGGGCTTGGCCGGGTCACCGTGCGGTTCGAGACGCCGGAGTCGGAGCCGGGGCGGGTGCGGACGTTCCGCGTCGACGATCCCGAGCTGGCGGTTGCGGAGCCCTTGCCGCTGGTGCGGCGAACACCTGAGGAAGGGGACTCCGCGGCTGAGGAGGCGGCTGAGAAGGCGGCCGGGAAAGCGGCTGAGAGATTCGTTGCGGGGGAGGGAACCCCGGATCAGACCGAGTCGTTACAGAGAGTGAAGGGGGTGTGACATGACGGTACGGGAGGTTGCCGAGCGGGTCGCCCGGTGGGCGGAGCGGCGCGGTGATGTGGTGCGGCTGCTGCTCGTGGGGCTGCTGCTCGTGGGGTCCTGTGCGTGGGGCACCGCGGGTCCCGGTGGACTGGGCGCGGACCGACCCGGTCGACGCCGGCGCCCGCCGGGTCGTCACGGGCGGCGCGCGGGTGCTCCACGACCCCGCCGGGGCGCTCGCGGCACTCATACGGGTCTGCGGCTCCTGAAAAGATGCCGGAGGGGCTCAGCTCTCGTCGGTGCCTGCCAGTCGGCCGAAGTCGTGGTCAGGGAGCGGGGGCGGGGAGGCCACGTCGAGGCCGTAGTGGTGATACAGCTGGAGTTCCTGTTCGGGGGAGAGGTGGCGGCCCACGCCGAAGTCGGGGGCGTCCTTGATCAGGGCCCGGTCGAAGGGGACGCGCAGGGTGCCCTCCACCAGCTTGCTGGGCTCCAGCGGGACGAACGCGTCGCGGGAGAACAGGCCGGTGCGTATGGCCGCCCACTCGGGTACTCCGGTCGCGTCGTCCAGGTAGACCTCGTCGACGGTGCCGATCTTGGCGCCATTGCGGTCGAACGCCTTGCGGCCGATCAGGTTGCGCGGATCGATGTCGGTCTGCACGGGCCCTCCACGTGTTCGCAACTCCGTCGTAAGCACTACAAAAGAACACATTGGGACGCACGGCCACTCGAGGGGCCGTCATTGACCTCGCTGGTAGTCTGACAACGGCTGCAGACCCCATGCGGGAGAGTCCTCCGGACACCATCGGAGGCGCCGAAGGAGCAAATCCTCCCCGGAATCTCTCAGGCTCACGTACCGCACGGACGAGGTCACTCTGGAAAGCAGGACGGATGTCGACGGCGTCGACGGCCTCCGTCCTCACCGACGGTGAAAGCCGGCTGCCCGTGGGCGGCCGGTGAAGCTCTCAGGTTGAGATGACAGAGGGGGAGGCCGTCCGGGGATCCGTGCCGTGGAGCCCCTTGAAGGTCGTCAGACCAGGAGGCCTCAGCAATGACCGCCGATCGCATTCCACTCTCCGAACTCGAACAGGGAATCCCCTTCGAGCAGCGCCACATCGGGCCCGACCAGGAGGCCCGGGCCAAGATGCTCGCCCAGGTCGGATACGGCTCGCTCGACGAGCTGACCGCCGCCGCGGTCCCGGACGTGATCAAGAACGCCGGGGCGCTGGAGCTGCCGGGCGCGCGCACCGAGGCCGAGGTGCTGGCGGAGCTGAGGTCGCTGGCCGACCGCAACCAGGTCCTCCACTCGATGATCGGACTCGGGTACTACGGCACGTTCACGCCGCCGGTGATCCTGCGCAATGTCATGGAGAACCCGGCCTGGTACACGGCCTACACCCCCTACCAGCCGGAGATCTCGCAGGGGCGCCTGGAGGCGCTGCTGAACTTCCAGACCATGGTGGCCGACCTCACCGGGCTGCCGACCTCCGGTGCCTCGCTGCTCGACGAGGGCACGGCCGCCGCCGAGGCGATGGCGCTGTCCCGGCGGATGGGGAAGAACAAGAAGGGGCTCTTCCTGATCGACGCGGACGTGCTGCCGCAGACGGTCGCCGTGATCGAGACGCGCGCGGAGCCGACGGGCGTGGAGGTCGTGGTCGCCGACCTCAGTGACGGCATCCCGGCCGAGGTCGCCGGGCGTGAGATCAACGGGGTGCTGATCCAGTACCCGGGCGCCTCCGGTGTCGTACGGGACATCAAGGCGGTGATCGACGAGGCGCACGGGCTCGGTGCGCTGGTGACCGTCGCCGCGGATCTGCTCGCGCTGACGTTGCTGAAGTCGCCGGGCGAGCTCGGGGCGGACATCGCGGTCGGTACGACGCAGCGGTTCGGGGTGCCGATGGGCTTCGGCGGGCCCCACGCGGGCTTTATGGCGGTGCACGAGAAGTTCGCGCGCAGTCTGCCCGGGCGGCTCGTGGGCGTGTCCGTGGACGCGGACGGGCACAAGGCCTACCGGCTCGCCCTGCAGACGCGTGAGCAGCACATCCGGCGGGAGAAGGCCACCAGCAACATCTGCACGGCGCAGGTGCTGCTCGCGGTGATGGCAGGGATGTACGCCGTCTACCACGGGCCCGAGGGGCTGCGGGCCATCGCCCGGCGGACGCACCGGTACGCCTCGATCCTGGCCGCGGGGCTCACCGCAGGTGGTGTGGAGGTCGTGCACGGCTCGTACTTCGACACGCTGACCGCGCGGGTGCCCGGGAAGGCCGGCGAGGTCGTCGCCGCCGGGCGGGAGCGGGGTGTCAACCTGTGGCGCGTGGACGCCGACCGGGTGTCGGTCGCGTGCGACGAGACCACCGCGCGGGCCCAGGTGGCCGCCGTGTGGGCCGCCTTCGGGGTCGAGGGCGACATCGAGGCGCTGGACGCGGCGGCCGGGGAGGCGCTGCCCGCCGGGCTGCTGCGGTCCGACGCGGTCCTGACCCACCCGGTGTTCCACCAGCACCGTTCCGAGACGGCGATGCTGCGCTACCTGCGCCGGCTCGCCGACCGGGACTACGCGCTCGACCGGGGCATGATCCCGCTGGGCTCCTGCACGATGAAGCTCAACGCGACCACCGAGATGGAGCCGGTCACCTGGCCCGAGTTCGGGCAGCTGCACCCCTTCGCGCCCGCCGAGCAGGCGGAGGGCTACCTCACGCTCATCCGTGAGCTGGAGGAGCAGCTCGCCGAGGTCACCGGGTACGACAAGGTGTCGCTGCAGCCGAACGCCGGCTCGCAGGGCGAGCTGGCCGGGCTGCTGGCCGTGCGCGGGTACCACCGGGCCAACGGGGACGAGCGGCGGACCGTGTGTCTGATCCCGTCCTCCGCGCACGGGACGAACGCGGCGAGCGCCGTGATGGCGGGTATGAGGGTGGTCGTCGTGAAGACCGCCGAGGACGGCGAGATCGACGTCGAGGACCTGCGGGCCAGGATCGAGCAGCACCGCGAGGAGCTGGCGGTGTTGATGATCACGTACCCGTCGACGCACGGGGTGTTCGAGGAGCACGTCGCCGACATCTGCGCCCAGGTGCACGAGGCGGGCGGGCAGGTGTACGTGGACGGCGCCAACCTCAACGCGCTCGTCGGGCTCGCCAAGCCGGGCCACTTCGGCGGTGACGTCTCCCACCTGAACCTGCACAAGACCTTCTGCATCCCGCACGGCGGCGGAGGGCCGGGTGTGGGCCCGGTGGCCGTACGGTCGCACCTCGCGCCGTATCTGCCGAACCACCCGTTGCAGCCCGCCGCCGGGCCCGCGACGGGGGTCGGGCCGGTCTCGGCCGCGCCCTGGGGGTCCGCGGGGATCCTGCCGATCTCATGGGCGTATGTGCGGCTCATGGGCGGGGAGGGGCTGAAGCGGGCCACCCAGGTGGCGGTGCTCAGCGCCAACTACATCGCCAAGCGGCTCGAACCGCACTACCCGGTGCTCTACACCGGCCCCGGCGGGCTGGTCGCGCACGAGTGCATCATCGACCTGCGACCGCTGACCAAGGCGACCGGGGTCAGCGTGGACGATGTCGCGAAGCGGCTGATCGACTACGGGTTCCACGCGCCGACGATGTCGTTCCCGGTGGCGGGGACGCTGATGATCGAGCCGACCGAGTCCGAGGACATCATCGAGCTGGACCGGTTCTGCGAGGCGATGATCGCCATCCGCGCGGAGATCGACAGGGTGGGCGCCGGGGAGTGGCCGGCCGAGGACAACCCGCTGCGGCAGGCTCCGCACACCGCCGCCGCGCTCGGCGGGGAGTGGGAGCACGCGTACACCCGTGAGGAGGCCGTCTTCCCGGCCGGGGTGTCCGCCGCCGACAAGTACTGGCCGCCGGTGCGCCGGATCGACCAGGCCTTCGGCGACCGGAACCTGGTCTGCTCGTGCCCGCCGCTGGACGCGTACGAGGACTGAGCCCGGAGAGGTGGGGCCCCGGCCGCCGCGCCGGGGCCCGCCTGTCCGCTACACCGTCTCCAGGGACACCTCGGTCGACTTGATCAGGGCGATGACGTCGGAGCCCACGAAGAGGCCGAGGTCGATGGCCGCGTCCTTGGTGATTACCGCGGTGAGTTCGCCGCCCGGCACGGAGATCTTCACGGAGGCCATGACTTCGCCGGTGACGAGACCGGTGATCGCGCCGGGAAGCCGGTTGCGGATCGAGAGGCCGTCGACCGGGCCGGTGGCCAGGGAGACCTCCGTCGACTTCACCAGGGCCCGGACGGCGGTACCGGCGGTCAGGGCGAGCTGCTGGGCGGCTTCCAGGGTGATGGCCGCCATGAGGTCCTGGCCGCCGTCGAGGTGGACCTTTACGGCGGCCATCACCTCGCCGGGGTGGACGGCGGTGACGGTACCGGGAAGCTGGTTGCGGATGCTCAGGGTCATGGGCACCAACGTAGGCCGCCCGGTGCCTCAAGCCGGGTATGCGTGGGTCTGGGTCGCCTTGACCGTCGCCCAGACCGTGGCGCCCGGGTGCAGGTCGAGCTCGGCGGCGGCGACCGTGGTGAGGTCGGCGGCGAGCGGGAGTTCGCCGCCGAGGTCGGCGCGGATCTGGTCGCCGTGGGTCTCGAGACCGGCCACCTCACAGCGCCAGAGGTTGCGGGCGCTGGTGCCGGTGGGGCGGTCGCGGTGGAGGGTGACCGCGCTCGGCGGGAACGCGACGAACACCGGGCCGGTGAGGATCTCGGTGGTGGTGATGGCCGGGCCGGTGTCGAGCCGGACCGTGTGGCCGTCGGCGCGGCCCCGGTAGAGGTTCAGGCCGACCAGCTGGGCGATGTAGTCCGTGCGGGGATGGCGGGCGATGTCGGACGGGCCGCCCTCCTGGACGATCCGGCCGTCCTCCACGACGACGAGTCGGTCGGCGAGGACCATGGCGTCCAGCGGGTCGTGGGTGACGAGGACGGCGACCGCCTCGAAATCGGCCAGATGGCGCCGGAGCTGGGCCCGTACCTCCAGTCGGGTGCGGGCGTCCAGGGCCGCCAGGGGCTCGTCGAGCAGCAGCAGCCGGGGGTTCGTGGCGAGGGCGCGGGCGACGGCGACACGCTGCGCCTGGCCGCCGGAGAGCCGGCGCGGCTTGGCACCGGCGTGGGCGGCGAGGCCCATGCGCTCCAGCCACTCGGCCGCCAGGGCACGGGCCGCCGTCTTGGATGCGCCTAGGCAGCGCGGGCCGAAGGCCACGTTGTCGAGGGCGGTGAGGTGCGGGAAGAGCAGGTAGTCCTGGAAGACCACGCCGACCGGCCGGGACTCGGGCGGGGTGCGCTCCAGGGCCGTACCGTCCAGCCGGAGGTGGCCGGCGCTGAGCGGGACGAGCCCGGCGAGGGCGCGCAGGGCGGTGGTCTTGCCGGCGCCGTTCGGGCCGAGCAGGGCGACGACGTCGCCGGGGGCCGCCGACAGGGCGATGTCGAGGCGGAAGGAGCCGCGGTCGACGACCAGACGGGCGTCGAGGCCCTGGGCATCGGGAGCGGTCACCCGGACATCGTCTCGTATCGTGCTCATGACGCCGTCATCCAGCGGTCCCGCAGCCCGGCGAGGACGGCGATCGACACGGCCAGCAGGACCAGGCTGAGGGCTATGGCCGCCTCCGGGTCGCTCTGGAGAGCGAGGTAGACCGCGAGCGGCATGGTCTGGGTGCGGCCGGGGAAGTTGCCGGCGAAGGTGATCGTCGCGCCGAACTCGCCGAGCGCCCGGGCCCACGCCAGGACCGCGCCCGCCGCGACGCCCGGCGCGATCAGGGGCAGGGTGACCCGGCGGAAGGCGGTGAAGCGGGAGGCGCCGAGTGTGGCGGCGGCCTCCTCGTAGCGGGGGTCGGTGGCCCGCAGGGTGCCCTCCACGCTGATCACGAGGAACGGCATCGCCACGAACGCCTCCGCGACCACGACACCCGCCGTGGTGAAGGGCAGCGTGATCCCGAACCAGGAGTCGAGCAGGCGCCCCACGACGCCGTTGCGGCCGAGAGCCATCAGCAGCGCCACACCGCCGACCACCGGCGGCAGCACCAGCGGCAGCGTCACCAGGGCCCGGACGAGACCGCGCCCGGGGAACTCGACCCGGGCCAGCAGCCAGGCCAGCGGCACCCCGAGCACCAGGCTCACCGCCGTCGCCGCCGTGGCGCAGATCAGGGAGAGCCGCAGGGCCTGCCATACCTCGGCGCTGGTCAGCAGATCGGGCATGGCCCGCCAGGGAGCCCGGATCAGCAGGGCGAGAAGCGGGAGGACCAGAAACACCAGGCCGATCAGCGCCGGCAGAAGGAGGGGCAGTGGGACGCCCGTGCGGACGCGTCGCGGAGCGCTCTCCAGAGCGTCCGCGGCGCGGGGTTTCACGGGTGACGTCACGGCTTGAGGAACCCGGCCTCGCTCAGGACCTTCTGGCCGTCGGCGGACTGCACCAGCGCGATGAACGCCTTGGCGGCGGCCGCGTTGGGCGCGTCCTTGAGCAGCGCGATCGGGTAGTCGTTGATGGCGTCGGCCGACTCGGGGAAGTCCACGCCCTCCACCTTGTCACCGGCCGCGTGCACATCGGTCTTGTAGACGACCGCCGCGTCGGCCTCCTTCAGCTCCACCTTGGTCAGGGCGGCCTTGACGTCCTGCTCGAAGGAGACCGGGGTGAGCTTCAGCTTTGCGGCGTCGAGCGCCTTCTGGGCGGCGGCGCCGCACGGCACGGTCCTGTCGCACAGGACGACCTTCAGCGAGGACTTGGTGAGGTCCTTGAGGGAGGCGACCTTGTCCGGGTTGCCCGGCAGGGTGGCGATCTCCAGCTGGTTGCGGACGAAGGTGACCGGCTCGGTGGCGTTGTCCTTCGCGTCCGTCACGATCGCCATGGTCTTGGGGCTGGCGGAGGCGAAGACATCGGCGGGAGCGCCGCCGGTGATGCTCGCGGCGAGGGTGTCGCTGCCGCCGAAGTTGAAGGTGACCTTGGTACCGGGATGCTCCTCCTCGAACTCCTTGCCCAGCGCCGTGAAGCTCTCCTTCAGGGAGGCGGCGGCGAAGACGGTGACGGTCCCGGACAGCTCGGGCGAGGAGGACGATGACGACGCCGATGACGAGGAGGCGTCCGAGTCGGACGACCCGCACGCGCTCAGGGCCATCAGCGCGGCGACTCCGGCGCCGGTCACCTGAAGGGTGCGGCGGGTGCGGCGCTTGGTACGGGTCATCACGGTGTACTCCTCGGTCATGCGATCCCTCGAACGGCCCTGAGGAGTGATGATGCCGCATATGCGAGGCATACGTCTCCTGTCGCTTCGCATAATCGGCGGCGATCGCTGTCCGGGGTGTGCATGTGCGTTCGTACGGCCGTTCAGACGCGGTCGATGTGGACGTTCGTCGATTTCACCCGGGCCGTGGCCTCCATGCCGACCTCCAGGCCCAGCTCCTCGACGGCCTCTCTGGTCAGCAGGGAGACCAGGCGGTGCGGGCCGGCCTGGATCTCGACCTGGGCGGCGACGTCGCCGAGCTTGACCGCGGTGACGATCCCGGGGAAGGCGTTGCGGACCGAGGTGTACGGGGTGTCGTCGTCGGCCGTGTCGGACCTGGCGAGTTCCACGGAGAACGCGGCGAGGTCCTTGCCGTCGATGAGACGCCGTCCGGCCTCGTCGCGATGGGTGGTCACCCGGCCGGCGTCCGCCCAGCGGCGCGCGGTGTCGGGGCTCACGCCGAGCAGCCGTGCCGCCTGGCCGATTGTGTAGGACTGCATGCGGATCACCATAGGGCCGCGAGTCGCCGACGGGGACGTCAGTGCCGCTCAGCCCGTGTGGACGCGCGGCCTGCGGTTGCGGTCGGGTTCCGCCTCGCGCAGGACCTCGCGGGTGACCGGGGCGACCTCGCCCTGGCCGAAGAGGAAGAAGCGCATGAAGTTGGCGAAGGGGTTGCCCTCGGTCCACTCGAAGTACATGTGCGGGGTGCGGTTGGTGGTGTCGCGGACGTGGAGGAGCAGGGCGGCCAGGGCGTTCGGGACGGAGGAGGACTCCAGGGTCAGGACCCGGTAGCGGTTGTGCAGGACCTCGCCGCGTACGGTCAGGCCCGCCTCGAACTCGGAGGGGTCGAGGACCGTCACCTCGACGAAGACGAAGTCCTCGCCGGGGACGTCGTTGTCCTCCCGGATCTGTTCGATCTTCTCGCGGTACTCGGTCTTGTCGCGCTGGTCGGGCTCGTTGGCGATGAACCGTATCTTGCGGCTGGCCATGTCCCGGATGAAACGTTCCGCCATCGGGTCGAGCGTCACGCTGGTCACGCGGAGTTCGAAGGCGCGGGCCAGCCGGGACAGCAGGGAGACCAGAATGATGCCGGCGATGAAGCAGGCACCGATCTTCACGCCGTCCGGGCGCTCGATGACGTTGACGACCGTCGTGTAGAGGAACACCGCCGAGATGACCGCGAAGCCGATGGTCCAGCCCCGCTGGCCGGCCTTGTGCGCGGCAATGGTCACGGCGATGGCGGCGGAGCTGATCAGCACCAGCACACCGGTGGCGTACGCGCCGCCCTGGGCGTCGACGTCGGCGTCGAAGATCCAGGTGACCAGGAACGCGATCAGGATGAAGACGATGACCATCGGGCGGACCGCGCGGGCCCAGTGCGGGGCCATGCCGTAGCGGGGCAGGTAGCGGGGCATCAGGTTGAGCAGGCCGGCCATCGCTGAGGCGCCGGCGAACCAGAGGATGGCGATGGTCGAGACGTCGTAGACCGTGCCGAAGGCCCCGCCGAGGTATTCGTGCGCCAGGTAGGCGAGGGCGCGGCCGTTGGCCTGGCCGCCCGACTCGAACTCCTTCTCCGGGATCAGCAGCGTGGTGATGAAGCTGGTCGCGATCAGGAAGGCGCTCATGATGAAGGCGGCCGTGGTGAGCAGCTTCTTGGTGTCCCGGATACGGCCGGTCGGCGTTTCCTCGGTGTCGGTGTCGTCGCCCCTGACATGCGGCATGACGGCGACGCCGGTCTCGAAGCCGGAGAGGCCGAGCGCGAGCTTGGGGAAGACGATCAGGGCCACACCGACCATCGCGAACATGTTGCCGTGCTCGGCGGTGAGCGCGCTGGACCAGTCGGTGACGACATGGTCCGCGGTGGCCACGTGCCACAGGCCGACGGCGACGACCACGACGTTGAGCGTGAGGTAGAGGCCGACGAGCGCGAAGGCGACGCCGATGGCCTCCAGGAAGCCCTTGAGGAAGACCGCGCCGAGCAGGGCGACGAGGATGAGGGTGATCAGCAGCTGCTTGTCGTGCAGGGCGCTGGTCAGATGCGGGTTCTCGACCAGGTGGGTGGAGGCGTCGGCGGCCGAGAGGGTGATGGTGATCAGGAAGTCGGTGGCGGCGAAGCCGAGCAGGGTCAGCACGAACAGCTTGCCCTGCCAGAACGACAGCAGCCGCTCCAGCATCGCGATCGAGCCCTCACCGTGCGGGCTCTCCTCGGCGACCCGCCGGTACACCGGCAGCGCGCCGGCCAGGGTGACGATCACCAGCACGATCGTGGCGACGGGCGAGAGCAGGCCTGCGGCCAGAGCCGCGATGCCCGGCTGGTAGCCGAGGGTCGAGAAGTAGTCGACACCGGTGAGGCACATCACCCGGAACCAGGGCTGGCCCCTGTGCTCCGGCTCGGGCTTCTCCGCCTTCTCCGCCTGTGGAGCGTGTCCCTTGCCCATGTCGGCCAGGCCCTCCAGCATCCAGGCGCGCAGGCGGCTGGGGGGAGGGTGCTCGGTGGTGGCCATCGGTGTGCTCCTGGATGCGGCTCAGCGTGGGATTTCGGCCATCACGCGGCCGGCGGCAACAGCGTAAGCGGAGAGTGACGCCCGGGCCCATGCCTCCCGGCGGTCCTGGGCGTCAAGCTTCCGTTAAGACTCGCCATGTGGGCGGGGGTGGCGCGACAGGAAACCGGCGTCCCGAGGTCGCGGAGCCGGCTGGGCCGTATGGGGGACGGCCCCTGGGGCGGACACGAAGCGTCATGGGCTCGGTGGCGCCTGGGAGAGGGTTCTTCGTAATGTTCGCGGCTGTGAGCGAATGTTTCGGAGTGAAGGAGGCGCTCGCCCCTCGCGGTTCCTTGAAGTCGCCCTTGGATTGCCTGTGTTCAAGGGGTTGCCACTCGCAGAAGGGTGTCTCTAGGGTGCGGCAGCAGCGAAGCTTTCTGGATTTGGTCCGAAACTTTCGATCTACCCAAGGAGCGCACAATGGGCGACCCGGCACTGTCCCGCCGCGGCTTCCTGGCGGCCTCCGCCGCCGCCGGTGTGAGCATGACGGCGCTGAGCGGCTGCGGCGGCGACTCGGACGGAGGGTCGTCGGGGACGACCACGATCGAGTGGTGGAACATCTCCACCACCCAGCCGACCAAGGACGTCTGGGCCGGGCTCGCCAAGCAGTTCGAGGCGCAGAACCCCAGGGTGAAGATCAAGATCGTCCAGCTGGAGAACGACCCCTACAAGTCGAAGATGACGGCCCTGACCGCCTCCGGGAAGCTCCCCGACATCTTCCACACCTGGGGCGGCGGTGTGCTCAAACAGCAGATCGACGCCGGACTCGTCGAGGACCTCACCGACAAGAGCAAGGGGTGGGGGGACGGACTGCTGTCGGTCGCCCGCGAGCCGTACCTGTTCGACGAGAAGGTGTACGGCGTCCCGTTCGACATCGGCATGATCGGCTTCTGGTACAACAAGGCGCTGTTCAAGCGGGCCGGTGTCAGCGAGCCGCCCACCACCTGGAGCGGCTTCCTGGACGCCGTACGGAAGCTGAAGTCCGCCGGGATCACCCCGCTCGCCCTGGCCGGCAAGGAGAAGTGGCCGGGCATGTACTACTGGGCCTACCTCGCCATGCGCACCGCCGGGATCGACGCCCTGCGCAAGGCCGACGAGGACAAGGACTTCACCGGGGACGGGTTCGTCCAGGCCGGGGCACACCTCCAGGACCTGGTCGATCTCCAGCCGTTCCAGAAGGGCTTCCTCGGCGCCGCCTACAGCAGCCCCACCGGCCAGGCCGCCGCCATGGGCAACGGCAAGGCGGCCATGGAGCTGATGGGGCAGTGGGCGCCGGTGGTGGAGGCCGACGCGGGCAAGGGGATCGGCGCGGACCTCGGGTTCTTCCCGTTCCCGGCGGTCGAGGGCGGCCAGGGCGCGCTCACCGAGGTGTTCGGCGGAGGCGGCGGACACGCACTGCGCAAGGACGCCCCGCAGGCCGCGGTCGACTTCCTGAAGTTCTTCGCCTCGGCGGCCACGGACACCACGCTCGTGAAGAAGACCGGGGTGCTGCCCGTCGTACCGGCCGCCGAGAGCGCGCTCACCGACCCCAACCTGTCCGCCGTACAGGCGCAGTTGAAGTCCGCCACCGGCTTCCAGCTCTATCTCGACCAGGCGTACGCGCCCGCCGTCGGCCAGGAGGTCAACGACAGCGTCGCCGGGCTCATCGCGGGGTCCAAGTCGGCCCAGCAGGTCGCGGAGTCGATCACCAAGGTCGCGAAGGAAGAGCAGTAGCCGGCGATGACCTCGACCTACCTCCCGGACAAGCGCAGCACACCGGGTGCCGACCACCCGCCGCCGGCCCCCGCGGCGGCCGGCCGGACACGGCGCCGCGTGCTGCACTGGCTCACCGCCGTCGGCTTCCAGGTCCCCGCGCTGGTGCTGTTCGGCACACTGGTGCTGCTGCCGATGCTGTTCGCGGTGTACGCCGCGTTCTTCCGCTGGGGCGGCTTCGGCATGCCCGAGGACTTCATCGGCGGCGACAACTTCACCCGGCTCTTCCAGGACCCGGTGTTCCTCGGCGACCTGTGGCGCTGTCTCGTCCTGGTCGGGCTGTCGCTGCTGCTCCAGCTGCCGTTCGCGCTCGCCCTGGCCGTCGCGCTCAACCAGCGCATCCGGGGGCGGGCCGTGTACCGGATGCTGTTCTTCGCGCCGTACATCCTCTCCGAGGCGATCACCGGTGTGCTGTTCAGCATGATCTTCGCGCCGGACGACGGTCTCGCCGACCATCTGCTGGGGGCCGTGGGGCTGGACGGCCTCGGCGGGGAGTGGTTCGCCGATCCGTCCACCGTCATGGCCACCCTGTTCCTGGTCATGACGTGGAAGTACTTCGGTTTCCACATGATGCTCTACCTGGCCGGACTGCAGTCCATCCCGGCCGAGTTGACGGAGGCCGCGCTGATCGACGGGGCCGGGCCCTGGCAGCGGTTCCGCAACGTCACCCTGCCGCTGCTCGCGCCGACCCTGCGGATCAGTGTCTTCCTGTCGGTGATCGGCTCCATCCAGCTGTTCGACCTGGTGTGGATCGTCACCGCGGGCGGGCCCGACCATCACTCCGAGACGATGGCCGTGACCATGTTCCAGTACGGCTTCAAGCGCTACCAGGTCGGCTACGCCAGCGCGATCAGCGTGGTCATGTTCGGCATCAGCCTTGTCTTCGCCCTCGCCTACCAGCGGTTCGTGCTCCGCCGGGACCTTCAGGGCGCCACCACGACCATGCGAGGAGGCGGCTCGTGAGCGCCCGCAGGACCGGCCGGACCCTTCCCGTGCACGCCGTGCTGGCGATCGTCGGCGTGGTGATGGCCGCACCACTGGTGTACGCCGTGCTGTCCGGCTTCAAGTCCACCGACCAGCTCTCCCGCAACCCCATCGGGCTGCCCGACCCCTGGGTCACCTCCAACTACACCGCCATCCTCGGCTCGCGCTCCTTCTGGCAACTGCTCGGCAGCAGCACCCTGATCGCGGTCGGTACGACGCTGATGGTGGTCGCGGTGTCGGCGCTGGCCGCGTTCTCCTTCGCGCGGTTCGCCTTCCGGGGCCGGGAGGCGCTGTTCACCCTGTTCACGATGGGGCTGATGTTCCCCTTCGCGGTCGCGGTACTGCCGCTGTTCCTGCTGCTGCGGTCGATCGGCCTCCTCGACAACCCGCTCGGGGTGATCCTGCCGCAGGCGGCCTTCGGGCTGCCGATGACCATCGTGATCCTGCGCGGGTTCTTCCGGGAGATCCCGGCGGAGCTGGAGGAGGCGGCGACGCTCGACGGCTGCGG
Source organism: Streptomyces vulcanius (assembly GCF_042653945.1). Lineage (NCBI taxonomy): Bacteria > Bacillati > Actinomycetota > Actinomycetes > Kitasatosporales > Streptomycetaceae > Streptomyces > Streptomyces vulcanius. The sequence goes on from NZ_JBHSFK010000028.1 coordinate 23,305, forward strand.
CCCCCTCGCCTTCTTCTGGCGGATCCTGCTGCCCATGGCCCGGCCGGCCCTCGGCACGGTGTCCGTGCTCGCTGTCGTGGCCAGCTGGAACAACTTCCTGCTGCCGCTGCTCGTCTTCAACGAACCCAGCTGGTGGACCCTGCCGTTGGGGGTGCAGCAGTTCCAGGGGCAGTACTCCGCCGAGTACGCCCGGATCTTCGCCTATCTCGTGATCGCCATGGTCCCCGCGCTGGCCTTCTACTCCGTCGCCGAGCGCCAGCTCGTCGGCGGGCTCGCCGCCGGGGCGACCAAGGGCTGACACACCTTGCCGACCCAACCCCGAGGAGTCGCAGCATGCCCAGCACGTCCCCTCTCCGGCTCGGACTGGCCACCGCTCTTGCCGCCGCTCTCGTCGCCATCGGTCCAGCCGCCCAGGCGCACGAGAGACCGCAGACCACCCTCGCCGACCTCGCACAGCGCCACGGCCGCTACTTCGGCAGCGCCACCGACAACCCCGAACTCACCGACGCCGCCTACACGAGGATCCTCGGCAACGAGTTCGACATGATCACGCCGGGCAACGGTATGAAGTGGTACGCCACCGAGCCGCAGCAGGGCGTCTTCGACTGGACCGCCGGCGACGAGATCGTGAACCTCGCGCGGGCCAACCACCAGAAGGTACGCGCCCACACGCTCGTCTGGCACAGCCAGCTGCCCGGCTGGCTGACCGGCAGGGAGTGGACGGCCGACGAACTGCGGGCCGTCCTCAAGAACCACATCCAGACCGAGGTACGGCACTACCGGGGCAAGGTCTACGCCTGGGACGTCGTCAACGAGGCCTTCAACGAGGACGGCACCTACCGCGAGACGGTCTTCTACAAGACCCTCGGCCCCGGCTACATCGCCGACGCGCTGCGCTGGGCGCACCAGGCCGACCCCCGGGCCAGGCTCTACCTCAACGACTACAACATCGAGGCGGTCGGCCCGAAGAGCGACGCCTACTACGACCTCGCTCGGCAACTCAAGGCCCAGGGCGTCCCGTTGCACGGCATCGGCCTCCAGGCCCATCTCGCCCTCCAGTACGGCTATCCGACCACCCTGGAGGAGAACCTCCGCCGCTTCGCCCGGCTCCGGCTGGACACCGCGCTCACCGAGGTCGACGTACGGATGCTGCTGCCGGCCACCGAGGAGAAGCTGGCCCAGCAGGCCGAGTGGTACGGGGACTTGACCCGGGCGTGTCTCGCGGTGCGGCGGTGCGTCGGCATCACCGTCTGGGACTACACGGACAAGTACTCGTGGATTCCGGCCTTCTTCCCGGGGCAGGGCGCCGCGCTGCCGTGGGACGAGGAGTTCGCGCGCAAGCCGGCGTACTACGCGATCCGGGACGCGCTGCTGGGGTGATGTGATTCGATCCCGGGGTGTTCGATTCCGGAGTGGATGAAGAGAGTGCCGTACGGCGGCGCGCCGACCGTGACCTCGACGACTGTGTCCGCGCGCTCGCCGAGGTCCACCAGCGGGACGGCTACCCGGTCAACTGGCCGGAGCGTCCCGGAGAGTGGCTGGCACAGTCGTCGTCGCTGCTCGCGGCGTGGGTCGCGGAGCTGGACGGCCGGGTCGTCGGCCATGTCGGGCTGTCCCGGAGCGGGGCGGGCGACGCGGCACCCGGTCTGTGGAGTGGCCGCGAAGGGGTCGGCGTCGACAGGACGGCGGTGGTCAGCAGGCTGTTCGTCGCCCCGGGTGCGCGGGGGCACGGACTGGGGGCACTGCTGATGCGGCGGGCCGTACGGGAGGCCAGGGACCGTGGTCTGCACCCCGTCCTGGACGTGGTGGCCTCGGACACGGCGGCTGCCGCGCTGTACGAGCGCCTGGGCTGGGAACTGCTGGCCACGGTCGAACAGGAGTGGAGCCCCGAGCAGACCGTCGTCGTCCGGTGCTACGCGGCGACCTAGCTAGGCCGGCGGGGCCGTGCTGGCGCGGACCACCAGTTCCGTGCCCAGTTCGACCCGTGGGGTGTCGGGGCGGGCGCCATGGGTCAGGGCCAGGACGGTGCGGGCGGCCAACTTGCCCATGTCGGCGAGGGGCTGGCGGACGGTGGTGAGGGGCGGGGAGGACCAGCGGACTTCCGGAAGGTCGTCGAAACCGACGACGCTCATGTCCTCCGGGACGCGCAGTCCACGCCGGCGCAGGGCCTCGATCGCGCCGAGCGCCATCTGGTCGCTGGCCGCGAACAGGGCGGTCGGCGGGTCGGGGAGGTCCAGCAGGGCCGTGCAGCCGGCGAAGCCCGACTCGGGGTGGAAGTCGCCGGGCACGACGAGGGTTTCGTCGACGGAGAGGCCGGCCGCCTCCAGGGCTGCGCGGTAGCCGTCGTAGCGGGCGCGGGAGCAGAGGAGGCGGGGCGGGCCCGCGATCAGGGCGATGCGGCGGTGGCCCAGCGACAGCAGGTGCTCGGTGGCGGCGAGGCCGCCGGACCAGTTGGCGGCGCCGATGGTGGGGGTGTCGGCGGCCGGGGAGCCCGTCGGGTCGACGACGACCAGCGGGACGCCCAGGATGCGCAACTGCTCGTGCAGGGTGGGTTCCAGGGCCGAGGTGACCAGGATGACGCCGTCGGAGGCGCGGGCGCGCAGATTGCGCATCCATTCACGGGCGTCGCCGGAGCGGCCGTGGATCGCCGAGACGACGGTGCCGACGCCCGCCGCGTGGGCGACCTCCTCGACGCCCCGGATGATCTCCACCGCCCAGGGACTGTCGAGGTCGTTGAAGACCAGGTCCAGGAGGGCGGCGCGGGTGGCGGAGGCGGTGGCCGGGCGTTTGCGGTAGCCGTGTTCCCGCAGGAGTTCCTCGACGCGGGCGCGGGTCTGCGGGGAGACGTCGGAGCGGCCGTTGACCACGCGGGACACCGTCGGCACCGAGACCCCGGCGCGCCGGGCGATGTCCGTGATGGTGACCTTGTCGTGCGCTGCCACTTCCCCACCCTCTTTCCCGCCCGCTGTGCCGAACTCCGTAACTTCCAGGAGTCTTCCGGAAACCGGTACGGAAGGGAAGGCGGGGGCTACGCGGAGTGAGCGGCCCCGGAAACGCGTCGGGGCCGGTTCGCAGGTCTGTGTCTGCGGTCCGGCCCCCGGAGTCCTCGGACGGCGGTCCCGCGCCGTCCGAGCCGTGCTGAGCGGGTCCTAGGCGGCCGTGACCGCGGTGACGGCGGGCCGGTGCGGGTCGATGACCTGGCCGTCGGGCAGGAGTTCACCGGTGTCCTCGAAGAGCAGGACGCCGTTGCACAGCAGGCTCCAGCCCTGCTCCGGGTGGTGCGCGACGAGCCGGGCGGACTCCCGGTCGGCGGAGGATGCGGTGGGGCAGGATGGCTGGTGCTGGCACATGGATGGGTTCTTCCGCTCTGGCGTGTTGTGTGAGTTGGCTGTGGTGTCTGTCCCGCGGCGCGAATCGTTGTAAGTATCGTTCATGGCCGCCCCCCGTTGTGATAAGTCCGTCGGAACCCAGTGTTGCTCTACGGGCGTGGATCCGCAGGTATTTCACGGCACCGCTTCTCACAGGTTCAGGACGCATCACCCGCGCGGGCGGTTCATCTCAACCGCACTGTCACTTCGGGTGGTTTCCGGTGGCCGGATAGGGCTAGTCCGGTCGGGGGCGCACAGAAGAACACCGCGTACGACGGCGTACGCGGTGTTCGGACGGGCAGGTCAGGCGGGGGATCCGAGGAGGGGTGGGGCCGCCGGGGGCACCCGCAGGGTCAGGACCGGGAGAAGCTCGGCGACCCGGTGCGCGCGGTGGGCCGCGATGCCGGGCGGCGCCGGGGCCAGCGGCACCAGCAGGTCGGTGGCGGCGGGGTGGCCGGTGGTGCCGTCGCCGTCGGTGTCGCCGTGCAGCCAGAGGGTGAGCATGTAGAGGCCGGGCACGGACAGTAGCCGGGCCTGGTAGGGCTGGGCCGCCGACTCCGCCTGGCGCAGGGCGCGCTCGGTGGAGGCGATGTAGGGGCCTTCGAAGAAGTGGGAGAACGCCCAGCCGTCGGGAGTCAGCCGGGTCTCGGCCGCCGCGACGGCCCGGTCCCCGCAGCGGATCAGGAAGCGCCAGCCGACCAGCCGGGTCGCCGACACGCCTTCGGGGGTGATCCGGTCCAGCACGTGCAGGGGCAGCGGAAGCTCGGGAGTGGCGTCTCCCTGCGCTGCGGTGCGCAGGGAGGGCGTACGGGCCTCACGGACCGCGGTGGGGGAACCAAGGGCGGTGAGGACGGTGCGCAGGGCGGGCGCGGGTGCCGGGGGGACATGCAGCGGCATGGTGGGTCGCCTCTCATTCGACAGGCATGTGGTGCGAGGGCGTGGGCGGACGGCGCTGTCAGCCGGCTCTCGACAGGTCGGAGAGGTGGGAGGCCAGGGCCTCCGGGTGTTTCGGGTGGTGCCAACGGGGTACGCGAGCGGCCTGCCGTCACATGGACGACAGGCTCCATCGACCGAGGGCCCACCTTCTCCGCCTTGTTTCGGGAGTTTATACGACACATGTTCAGACGGTGTTTCGTCTAGCCGCTTCCGGGACACTCGGCAAGGGTTCATTCGGCCGGTGAAAGGTGTGAATCATCCCGATTCAGTGCGGCCCGCACCCGGGATGACCTCGGGAAATGGACGCGCCACGGTCGGCCCATTCTCGTCGGCGTTTCTCACGAGTTTCCGACTTTCCGAAAGACCGCTCCGCCGTATGCCCGGTGAATGTGCCTCCGGACATCTCGGGTGCACATCCGGTCAGAGTAGCGGGTGGCGGGGCCGGCCGGGGCGTTATCGATCGGTCCGGGTGGGCATCATCCCCCCTGACCCGGAGACCGGCGGCCGTTCGTCGGCCCGCCCACGCGAGGAGGGACGCTTCGATGGGGGAGAAGGTCGTGGCGGGCGGGTTCGACCTGTCCGATCGGCAGCAGTACCGCGACAAGCTCCGAAGGTGCCTGACGGGGCTGGAGCGGCTTCTGGCCCAGGAGCGCTTCGAACGGCCCAGGAACCTCATGGGGCTTGAGATCGAGCTGAATCTCGCGGGCTCCGACGGCCTGCCGAAAATGTTGAATGGGCAAGTCCTGGAGAGGATCGCGAGCCGTGATTTCCAAACAGAACTCGCCATGTTCAACCTGGAAGTCAACATAGCTCCCCATGGATTGGGCGACCGGGTATTCGACCGGCTCGCCGAGGAACTCCGTACGTCACTGGCATATGCCCATCGAAAGGCGGGCGAGGTCGACGCGGGAATCGTGATGATCGGTATTCTGCCGACCCTCGACCGGGACGATCTGGTCTCGTCCAACCTTTCCGACGTCGACCGGTACACGCTTCTCAACGACCAGATCGTGGCCGCGCGCGGCGAGGACTTCGCCCTCGACATCGAGGGGGTGGAGCGGCTGTCGTGCTCCTCGAAGTCGATCGTGCCGGAGGCGGCCTGCACCTCCGTGCAGCTGCACCTCCAGGTCACCCCCGACCGCTTCCCCGCGGTGTGGAACGCGGCCCAGGCCGTCACCGCCGCGCAGATCGCCGTCGGCGCCAACTCGCCGTTCCTGTTCGGCCGTGAGCTGTGGCGCGAGTCCCGGCCGCCGCTGTTCCAGCAGGCCACCGACACCCGCCCGCCGGAGCTCCAGGCGCAGGGCGTACGGCCGCGCACCTGGTTCGGGGAGCGGTGGATCGATTCCGCGTACGAACTCTTCGAGGAGAACCTGCGCTTCTTCCCGGCGCTGCTGCCCATCTGCGACGCGGAGGACCCGCTGGAGGTCATCGACGCCGGCGGCACGCCCTCGCTCGCCGAACTCGTCCTGCACAACGGCACCGTGTACCGCTGGAACCGGCCCGTCTACGGCATCGCCGACGGCGTTCCCCATCTCCGGGTGGAGAACCGTGTCCTGCCGGCCGGGCCCACCGTGACCGACGTGATCGCCAACGCGGCGTTCTACTACGGCGTCGTCCGCGCGCTGGCCGAGGACTCCCGGCCGGTGTGGTCCCGGCTGCCGTTCGAGACCGCCGAGGCCAACTTCGACGAGGCGTGCCGCCATGGCATCGACGCGAAGTTGCGGTGGCCGCGGCGTGGGCGGCTCGGGGGTGTGGCCGAGGTGGACGCGGTGAGCCTCGTACGGGAGGAACTGCTGCCGCTGGCCGAGGCCGGGCTCGACGCGTGGGGCATCGAGCCGGCCGACCGCGACTTCTACCTCGGGGTCATCGAGGAGCGGTGCCGGCGGCGGGCCAACGGGGCGACCTGGCAGGTGGAGACGTTCCATCGGGCCCTGGAGTCCGGGTTGTCGCGGGACGCGGCGCTGGCGGCCACGACGCGGAGGTATGCGGAGCTGATGCACGCGGGGGAGCCTGTGCATACGTGGCCTGTAGGGGTGCCGGAGGCTGTGGGGATGCGGTGAGTTCTTCGGGTGCGGGCAGGTGGGGGGCTTGTCGCGCCCACGCGGCGGAGCCGCATATCGGCACAGCCCCGCGCCCCTTTTAGGGGGTTGCGCTTGCCGCGACTATGGCCTTGAGGATCACTGTTTGGATTTGGGACGGGTTGTTGACCGACTGGCCGGAGCCGCCGGTGGCCTCGGCTATCCGGGCTGCGTCCTTGCGGTCGGCGTTCGGGCCTACGGCGATCATGATCAGGGGGACGCGGCGTTCGGGGCTGGTGAGTTTCTGGAGTTCGGTGAGGAGGGCGGTGCGGGAGATGCTGCCGGGGTCCTCGTTGACGCCGTCGGTGAGGACGACCAGGGCGTTGAACTTGCCCTTGGCGTAGGAGGCGATCGCCTCCTTGTACGCGGCGAGAGTGGTGTCGTAGAGGCCGGTCGCGCCGTTCCGTACCGGGGCGAGGCCGGCGAACGCCCGTGAGAGCCGGTCGCGCTGGTCGCCGGTGCCGAGGCGGCCGGTCGGGACCAGGATCCGGTAGTCCTTGTCGCCGTCGAGCTTCGTGGAGAAGTCCCACAGGCCGATCTCGTCGTCATCGGTGAAGGTGGCGAGGGCCTGCATCAGGGAGCCCTTGGTGACGTCCATGCGGGTGCGGCCGGTGCCCGGCACCTTCTCCGCCATGGAGGCCGAGGCGTCGACGACCGTGGTGAGACGCGCGCTCTGCACCGTGATCGTCCAGGTCCCCAGAGCCTGCTCGACGGCCGTGTCCGCGGCGGGCTGCGGGGCGGGTGCGGAGTACGGCTGCGGGCTGCTGCCGCCCGCCGTGGCGACCACCGCGCGCGGGACGTCGTCGGCGGAGGTCCGGAAACCCTGGGCCCGGAGGAGCTTCTGCTGCTCCGGCCGGCGCAGGTAGGACATGAAACGGATCGCCGCCCGGCTCTCGTCGACGCTCTGTTTCGTCTTGTCGACCAGCGTGAACGGGTAGTCGAGCCGCGGTGAGCCGTCCTTCGGGTAGAAGAACCGGACGTCGTCGTCGGCGCCGGCCGGCGCGTTGTGGGCGTACGCGGCCTGTTCGGTGACGACGGCCGCCCGGCTGCGTTCCGGTACGTTCGTCAGCACCTCGGCGTCGGTGGCGGAGGTGTTCTGGGACAGCGTCTTCATCAGGGCCGCGGCCTGGGTGTCCCCGCCCTTGACCGTGGCCGCGGCGGTGCCGATCTGGGTGAGGGCGAGCAGCCCGGCCGCGCTGTGGGTGGGATCGGCCGCGCCGAGCCGCAGAGAGTCGTCCTGGAGCGTCGCACCGGCCAGCTCGAACCAGGAGTACGTCTTCTGCGGCCAGCCCAGCGACTTCGCCGCCGCCGGAACCATCGCGACCCCTACGGGGGTGGAGGCCACGTTGCCCACCTGGGTCACCCGGCTCCCCTTGCCGCCGGAGGTGATCCGCTGGAGCCACAGGTCCGAGTCGGCCACCCAGGCCTCGGCGGCCACGTCCTTCCCGGCGGCCAGGGCGGTCGCGACCTCAGAGGACTCACGGGCCTTCACGGTGACCGCGAGACACTGCCCGTCGGAGGTCAGACCGCTGTCCTGGGCCCGCTCGGCCGCGACCCGCAGCGCCGGCGCCAGGTCGGGGGAGGCGGCCAGGGTCAGCCGTACCGGGTGGTCCCGGCAGGAGGAACCGAAGGAGAGCAGCCCACTGCGCACGGCGGCCGTGGCGGAGCCGGTGACGACAAGGACGAGGGCGGTGGTGAGCACCACCGCGCGGCCTCGCTTTCGGGAGCGGGGGCCGCTGCCGCCCGCCCTGGACCGATCGGGCAAGCTGTGACGTCCCATGATGGTCGTGCCCTTCCTGCCGCATCCTTGGCGGAATATCGCCGCTCGGAATGCGAAGGGGAGGTACGCCCCGTACGGCACCCGTTCCCCCGACGGCCTGTCACGCACGTTCTCGTAAGTACTTTCGAGACCCTAGCGAGACCTGGTCGGCAGTGTGGCGGGTTTACTCAAGTGGAAGCAGGTATGCAGGTGAAGACGGGGTCGGTGGCCGATTCTTTTCCTGGAGAGCAGCTCCCGCGGCGGTTTCTCCGCGATGAGACGCTCCTCGTTCTGGGGCTTTCGCTCGGTGCGAGTGGAGTGTCCGCTCTGATCAGCTTTGTCGGATCGGTCACGAAGCCGGGCGGCCTCAAGGACCAGGCGGCGACGCTCAACGCCTCGGCAGCCCCGGGTCGTCCATGGCTGGATCTCGCCTGGCAGCTCTTCGGGATCGCCTCGGCACTGGTCCCGGTCGCCCTCGTCGCGCACCTGCTGCTGCGCGAGGGCGAGAGCCTGCGGACGCTGGGCTTCGACCGTACCCGCCCCTGGCCCGACCTCGGCCGCGGGGCCGCGATCGCGGCGGTCATCGGCAGCACCGGCATCGCCTTCTACCTGCTGGCCCGCGGCCTCGGCTTCAACCTCACCGTGGTTCCCGAGGCGCTGCCGGACGTGTGGTGGAAGTACCCGGTGCTGATCCTGTCCGCGATGCAGAACGCGATCCTCGAAGAGGTCATCGTCGTCGGCTATCTGCTGCGCAGGCTCCGGCAACTGGGCTGGAGCCCGGGCAACGCGCTGGTCGCCAGCTCCGTGCTGCGCGGCTCGTACCACCTCTACCAGGGCATCGGCGGGTTCATCGGCAACATGGTGATGGGCGTGGTGTTCGTCTTCCTGTACCGGCGCTGGGGGCGGGTGGGGCCGCTGGTGGTGGCGCACTCCCTGCTCGACATCGGGGCGTTCGTGGGATACGCGCTGCTGGCCGGGAAGGTGTCCTGGCTGCCCACCCCGTGAACTGTGCCTACTGGGCGAGCAGGTCGCCGTCGATGACCGTGACCGCGCGGCCGGTGAGGAGGGTGCGGTCGCCGCGCAGTTCGGTGCGGACCAGGCCGGAGCGGGGTGAGGCCTGCAGCCCGGTGAGGGTCGTACGGCCCAGGCGTGCGCTCCAGTACGGGGCCAGCGCGGTGTGGGCGCTGCCGGTGACCGGGTCCTCGTCGATGCCGAAGTTCGGGAAGAAGCAGCGGGAGACGAAGTCATGGCCCAGGGCCGGGTTCTCGGCGCGGGCGGTGGCGATGAGGCCGCGCCGCGAGTAGGCGCCGAGGGCCCGGTGGTCCGGGCGCAGGGCGAGGACGCTCTTCTCGTCGGGGAGTTCGACCAGCAGGTCGCCGAGGTGGGGGCCGGTGTCGTGGGCGGTGGCGAGCGGTTCGGTGCCGAGTGCTTCCGCGACGCCGTCCGGCAGCGGGACGGGGGTGAGCGGCGCGGTCGGGAAGTCGAGCGTGATCCAGCCGTCCTCGGCGGGCGTCGCGACCAGGACACCGCTGCGGGTCGCGAACCGTACGGGGCCTTCGTGGGCGTGTGTGGTGTGCAGGACGTGGGCTGTGGCGAGCGTCGCGTGGCCGCACATGTCGACCTCGGCCACCGGGGTGAACCAGCGCAGCGCCCAGTCCGCGTCGCCGCCCGGCGGAAGGGGGTGCGCGAAGGCCGTCTCGGCGTGGTTGACCTCCTTGGCCACGTTCTGCAGCCAGCCGTCGTCGGGGAAGGCGTCGAGGAGGAGGACCCCGGCCGGGTTTCCGGCGAAGGGGCGGTCGGTGAAGGCGTCGACGATTCGAATCCGCATGCCGGAGACGTTAGGGGGGCGGGAGGGCTGTCCGCCAAGGCCAATTCGCTGCGCCTGGCCCGCTTGGATCGCTTGGACCGCCGTATGTTGGTGGGCGGTTCAGCGGTTCAGCGGTTCAGCGGTTCAGCGGTTCAGCGGTTCTGGGGCGAGCGGGGGTGGCGGTTCTGAACGGCACGGTGGTGCTCACCGGCGCTACGGGGTTCATCGGGTCGCATGCGCTGCGGGCGCTGCTCGATCCGGCGGGGTGGGGTGACGGCGACGCTCCGGTGCCACGGATCCGCGCGCTGGTGCGGAGCGTTCCCAAGGAGCCCGGGCCCGCCGAGGTCGAGTGGGTGCGCGGTGACCTCACCGATCCGGACGCGGTGCGGGGGTTGTGCGAGGGCGCGCGGGCTGTCGTACATGTGGCCTCGTACATCGGCGGTGACGAGGCGCTGTGCCGGGCGGTCAACGTCGAGGGCACCCGCCTGGTGATGGAGGAGGCGGCGCGGGCGGGGGCCGGGCGCGTGGTGCACCTCTCCACGACCGCCGTCTACGGTGCCGGGCCGCACCGGGGCATCGCGGTCGACGAGATCACCGCCGAGCCGGCCTCCGCGGTGAGCCGGTCGCGGCTGGCGGGTGAGGCGTACGCCCGCCGGGCGGGGGCGGTCGTGCTGCGGCCCGGGATCGTGCTCGGCGCCGGCGACCGGTGGGTCGTACCCGCACTGCGCGAACTGGTCGAGCGGGTGCCGGCCGAGTGGGACGGCGGGCGGGGACTGCTGACCCTGGTGGACGCGGGTGACCTGGGCCGGCTGATCGCGGCGGTCGCGGTGGGCCGGATCGCGGTGCCGGCCGGGGTCCAGCACGCGGGGCATCCGCAGCCGGTGCGCATCGGGGACCTGCTCGCCGAGCTGGCCGCGCAGGGGGTGCTGCCGCCCCGGCCGGAGGCGGACTGGCCGGTGCCGGTCTGTCTGGAGCGGCTGCGGGCGGCACCGGGGCGGGCGTCGGAGCGGCAGTTCATGCTGGCCGCGGAGGACCACTGGTACCGGGCCGACGACCTGTGGACGCTGACCGGCTTGCAGCCGGGACCGGGCCCGCTGAGCCGCCTTGCGGAGACGGCGGGGTGGTATCGCGGGTTGCTGGGGGTGGCGGGGAGGGAGTGAGGCGGTCGGGTGCCGGGCGAGTCGGGCTGTCGGGTTGGGTCTCGGGCGGGGCCGGGGGCGGAGTGGAGCGGTTGAGGTGGGTCGGGGCGGCGAGGCCGACCACTGGGGCGTCCGGCGGGGGCGGCCGGCGCGAGAGTGGTTGAGCGCGTCTGCGGTGCCGGGGAAGGCTTGGCCGTTCTGCGGGGCGCGAGCGGGCCGTGGGCGTGGCTGTGTGAGGCTGCGGGCGGGGCGCGGTGGGGTTGGGCGCGGTGGGGCTGGGCTGTGCGTTCGGCGCTGTACCTGGGCCGGAGCTGGGCGGTGATGTCCCTCGGCGGGGCCGGGCTGGGGTGTCTGGCCGTGGGGCAGGACGGGGCTGGGCGTTCGACGCCGCGACGGGGCCGGGGCCGGGGCGGGACCGGGACGTCCGGCGGGACTTTGGGTCGGCGTAGGCCTGGGGTGTCCGGCGCCGCGACTGGGGTGGGACTGGGCTGGGGTGTCCTGAGGTAGGGCTGGTCTGGGGTGCGTGGCGGCGTGCCTGGGGTGGGGCTGGGGTGTTCGGTGGTGTGGCCGAACTGGGGCGTGCGGCGTCGCGCATGGGGTGGGGCTTGGGTGTCTGGCGTCGCGCCCGGGGTGTTCGGCGGTGCGGCCGGGCCGGGGGCGGGTGTTCGCGGTGGTAGCGGCTCGGGTCGGGCCGGGGCTGCGCTGTTCGGTGGTGTGGCCGGGTCGGGCCGGGGCCGTGGTGTTTGGTGGTGTGGCCGGGTCGGGCCGGGGCCGTGGTGTTCGGTGGTTCGGTTGGATCGAGGGGTGTGGTGGCGTGCTCAAGGGCTCCGTAGCGCGGGGGGCGGGGAAGCCTGGGATGCTGGGGAGGCGAGCGCTCCGCGCGACCTGCCGGCCGAACAGGGGCGGTGAGTGCATGACCAGGCCCGAGGAACACGGTACGGCGCCGGAGGCCGATCCCCGAGGAGACCCGTATCTGCGCACCAGGTTCGCGGTACCGGCGTCCCCTCCGATCTTTCTGCGCCGCGAGCGGTTGCTCAGCCATCTCGACCAGGCGCTGCGGACACCGCTGACGATGGTGAACGGCGCAGCCGGTGCGGGCAAGACCCTGCTGGTCGCCGGATGGGCCGAGGAGCGGGCGGACACGGTCGCCTGGTTCACGGCCGAGGCGGCCGACCAGGGGCCCGGGATGTTCTGGGCGTATGTCCTCCAGGCGCTGCGGGCCGTCGGGGTGCGACTGCCGACGGAACTTGGTGGCCCGGCGGACGCGGGTCGGGTGACTCGGGCCCTGCTGGCGCGGCTCGCCGCCGAGCTGAGCGGCCGGGACGGGCCCGTCGTGCTGGTCGTCGACGAGTACGACCGGGTACGTGATCCGGAGATCACGGAGCAACTGGAGTTCGTGCTGCACCACGCGGGGGCAGGGCTGCGGCTTGTCCTCGTCACCCGTACCGAGCCCCTGCTGCCGCTGCACCGCTACCGGGCCGCCGGCGAACTGACGGAGATCCGGGGCGCGGAGCTGGCCTTCACCCCTCAGGAGGCGGCCGAGCTGCTCGACGCGCACGGGCTGCGGCTGCCCCCGCACGCGGTGCGGGCCCTCGTCGAGCGCACCCGGGGCTGGGCCGCCGGTCTGCGGCTGTGTGCCCTCGCCGCGCGGGACAGCCCGGATCCGGAGACGTATCTCAAGGAGTTCGAGGCCGACCGCAGTACCGTCGCCGACTTCCTGCTGGCCGAGGTGCTCAAGCAGCAGCCACCCGAGGTCCAGGACCTGCTGCTGCGGATCAGCGTCCTCGAACGCTTCTGCCCCGAGCTGGCCGACGCGCTGACGCAACGCACCGACTCCGGGCCGGTGCTGGCCGGGCTGCACCGGGAGAACGCGTTCGTGGAGGACCTCGGGCACGGGTGGTACCGGCTGCATCCACTGTTCGGCGAGATCCTCCGGGCGCATCTGCGGGTCGGCGCGCCCGGGCTGGAGCCGGAACTCCACCGACGGGCCGCGCGATGGCTCCGGCGTTCCGGTTTCCTTGCCGAGACCCTCGGGCACGCCGCGGCGGCGGGCGACTGGGAGTTCACCGCCGGCGCCCTGGTCGACGACCTCGCCATCGGCCAGCTCTTCACCGGCCTGCGCTGCGACGACCTGGCCGAACTGTTCTCCCGGATGGGTCCGCGGTCCGACGGCCCGGCCACGTACCTCGTGCGCGCGGCACGGGAACTGGGCCGGTGCGACCTGGAGCGGGGGCTGGCCCATCTGCGGCACGCGGAACTGCGGCTGCGGGGGGACGCGCCCGCCGCCCGGCTGAGCTGTGCGCTGCTTCAGGCGCTGGCCGGGCGGCTCACCGGGGCGCCGGAGCGGGTGGAGGCAGCCGCGGCGGACGCCGGGCGGCTGTGCGAGCGGGTCCCCGCCGAACTGCTGCGGAAGCATCCCGAGCTCACCGCGCTGCTGCTGGCCCATCTGGGCTCGGCGCGCCTGTGGGCCGGACGGTTCGAAGACGCCCGTACCGCTCTCGAACTGGTGGCCGCCTGCGCGGGCGGGGCGGCGACGGCCCTGGTCAGGGAGGACTCCCTGGGGCGGCTGGCCCTGATCGACTTCCTGGACGGCCGGCCCGGCCGGGCGGAACGCCGGGCGCGGGCGGCGATCGCCGAGACCGAGCGGTTCGGCCTGCCGCAGCCGTCCGGCTCCGGGGTCGGAAGCCTTGTCCTGGCCGCCGTAGCCATCGACCGCGACGACCTGGCGCAGGCCCGGGCCCTGCTCGACGCGGCGGCCGAGTCGAGGCCCGCGCTGCGCGACCCCGTGACCGAGGCCGGCCGCGCCATCGTCACCGGACGGCTGCACCTGGCCCGCGGCGACACCCGCGCCGCGCTGGAGGCGGTCCGGCCCGTCGTCCACGCCGAAGCGGTCTCGCCCTGGGCCACGGGGCAGACGGCGCTCGTCGTCGCCGCCGTACACCTCGCCGAGGGGCGGCCGGAGACCGCGGCCGCGCTGTTGCACGAGGTGCCCGGCGACCAGCCGGCGTGCGTGGTGGCGGCGGCGCGGGCCCATTTCGCCGCGGGCGAGCCGCAGGCGGCGCTACGGCTGCTCGACCGGGCGCGCCCCGAAGGCCGCGCCGGACCCGCGGTCACCGTCCGGGCCGCGCTGGTCCGGGCCCAGGCGGCGGACGAGGCCGGAGACCTCGACGCCGCCCGCCGGCTGCTGGCCCGCGCCCTGCGCGAGGCGCGGCGCGAGCGGCTGCGCCGGCCCTTCCGCGAAGCCGGACCGTGGCTCCGGCCCTATCTGGACACGGCACCCCTGCGCGCCCTGGCCGAGGACTGGCTCACCCCCGCGACCGCGCCCCGGCCGGGAGCCGGCCCGCCGCCCGTCGTGGAGGAGCTCAGCGGACGCGAGCGCGACGTACTGCGCCGGCTGGCGCAGCTGATGTCGACGGAGGAGATCGCCGCCGACCTGTACGTGTCGGTGAACACGGTCAAGACACACCTCAAGAGCGCCTACCGCAAGCTCGCCGTCAACCGGCGCCAGGACGCGGTGCGCCGCGCCAGAGAGCTGGGACTGCTGTGAGGTGGACGTGACGCACGCCGGCGGGCTCCGTCGGCGTAACGGCGAGGTCGGCCACCACGCTGAGGGTAGTCCCGGCAGAGCGGCTCTGACCTCGGTGAATGGAACGCGTTTCGCGCACAAAGATGCGTCAGTACGTCGTTGACCGGCGATCCGCGGCAGGACCAGTGTGGTGGAGCCACATCGGATCCCGACCGCTCGTTTCCGGTCACCGAACTGTGCGTAGGAGGCCGTGATGCTCCGTACAGACACCCGTGAACACCCCGAGTCCGCAGAAGACCACGAGGCCGCGGCCACAGCCGCGGACGCACCGGAGGTCTGCTGCGAACTTCACTTCCAACGATGCCGCTGGTGCGGCACCGTGGCCTACCGCCGCTCGTTCTGCCGGGCCTGCGGGTCCACGGCCTTCACGCGGGAGCGCAGTGAGGGCTCCGGGGTCGCCGTGCGCCGGAACGGCCATGTCCCGCACAACACGTGGTTCGTCGCCATGGACGAGGGCTTCAACGTGCTCTGCCAGGTCACCGGGACGGCTCCGGTCGCGGTCGCGATGGGCGCACGGGTGCGTGTCGTACGGTCCGTCGCTCCCCTCGGCCAGGGGCTGCCCCTCGTCGAACTCACCCACCCGGCACCGCCGCTGGAGCGCTGGTGGTAGTGGGAGACGGCCGGGACACAGTCGTTTCGCACCCGCAGGACGATCGGAGAGGAGGGTGCGTGGGCACCCAGGACAACGCGCCGGACGGACGGACCGGTGTTCTCGACGGAGCGGCGCGCGGCGCGCTGGATGGTCTGCGCATCGCGGACTTCTCCCGGGTTCTCGCGGGGCCCTACGCGACGATGCTCCTGGCCGATCTCGGCGCGGACGTGGTGAAGGTGGAGCGGCCGGGCGTCGGGGACGACACCCGGGCCTGGCATCCTCCGGCGGACCAGGACGGCACGTCGACCTACTTCCTGAGCGCCAACCGGAACAAGAGGTCCGTCGTTCTGGATCTCACCACCGACGCCGGCCTCGAACAGGCCCGTGCCCTGGTCGCGGAGTCGGATGTGCTGGTGGAGAACTTCCGTCCCGGCACGATGGAGCGGCTGGGCCTCGGCGCTGGTGAACTCCGGGCCCGGCACCCGGGGTTGGTCTACTGCTCGATCAGCGGCTTCGGCAGCGGCGCGGGCGCGGCGATCCCCGGCTACGACCTGCTCGTGCAGGCCGTCGGCGGGCTGATGAGCGTCACCGGGGACGCGGCGGGGGAGCCGGTGAAGGCGGGTGTGGCGCTGGTCGATGTGATCACCGGGCTGCACGCCTGCCTCGGCATCCTCGCCGCCCTCCGGCACCGGGATGCCACCGGGGAGGGGCAGCTTGTGGAGGTGAACCTGCTGGGCTCGCTGCTGTCGGCCATGGTCAACCAGGCGTCGGCGTTCGCCGTCGCCGGTGTGGTCCCGGGCCGCCTCGGCAACGCCCACCCGAGCATCGCCCCGTACGAGACCTTCCGCGCCGCCGATCGTCCGATCGCGATCGCGGTGGGCAACGACCGGCAGTTCGCGGCGCTCGCCGAGGCCGTCGGGGAGCCCGGTCTCGCCGCCGACGAGCGCTTCCGCACCAATACCGACCGGGTCGCCCACCGCGCCGCCCTCCGGGACATCCTGACCGTACGGCTGGGCGCGGCCGGCGCCGACCACTGGTCGACGGCCCTGCTGGCCGCAGGGGTGCCGGCCGGGCCGGTCAACACCCTCGACGAGGCATTCGCCTTCGCCCACAAACTCGGCCTTCCCGGCATCGTCGACCTCCCCGCCGACACGAGGGACGGCAGGCCCTCCCGCCAGGTCGCGAACCCCATCGCCCTGAGCGGCACGCCCGCGCAGTACCGCCTGCCCCCGCCGCGCCTGGGCCGGCACACCGCCGAGATCCTCCACCGAACCGAACACCCCAACCAGACGACCAGGAGCCCACGATGAGCCGTAAGCCGATGAAGGACCCTCTCGACCTGCTCGATCTCTCCTCCACTCTCACCGACGAGGAACGCGAGATCCAGGCCACCGTCGCCCGCTTCCTCGAGGACCGGGTGCGCCCGCACATCGGTGAGTGGTTCGAGAACGCGCACTTCGCCCGCGAACTCGCCCCGGAACTGGGCAAGTTGGGGGTGCTCGGCATGCATCTCGAAGGCTACGGCTGCGCCGGGACGAACGCGGTCGGTTACGGCCTCGCCTGCATGGAACTGGAGGCGGCGGACTCCGGCTTCCGCAGCTTCGTCTCCGTGCAGGGCTCGCTGTCGATGTTCTCGATCTGGAAGTGGGGCTCGCAGGAGCAGAAGCAGGAGTGGCTGCCCCGGCTCGCCGCCGGTGAGGCCATCGGCTGCTTCGGCCTGACCGAGCCCGACTTCGGCAGCAACCCCTCCGGGATGCGCACCAGGGCCGTCCGCGACGGCGGGGGAGACTGGATCCTGAACGGCTCCAAGATGTGGATCACCAACGGCGGCATCGCCGACGTGGCCACCGTCTGGGCACAGACCGAGGACGGCATCCGCGGCTTCCTCGTCCCGCGTGGGACGCCCGGCTTCACCACGCGGGACATCAAGCAGAAGATGTCGTTGCGCGCGTCCGTCACCTCGGAGCTGTACTTCGACCATGTGCGGCTGCCCGACTCGGCGCGCCTGCCGCACGCGGAGGGCCTGCGCGGACCGCTGTCCTGCCTGAACGAGGCCCGCTTCGGCATCCTGTTCGGCGCGGTCGGCGCCGCCCGCGACTCACTGCAGACGGCGATCGAGTACGCCGACTCCCGCATCCAGTTCGACAAGCCGATCAGCGCCTTCCAGCTCACCCAGAAGAAGCTCGCCGACATGACCGTGTCCCTGAGCGGCGCCGCACTCCTCGCCGTGCACCTGGGCCGGCTCAAGGACCAGGGCCGTATCCGTCCCGAACAGATCAGCGTCGGCAAACTCAACAACGTCCGCGAAGCGATCGCCATCGCACGGGAGTGCCGCACCGTCCTCGGCGCGGGCGGCATCTCCCTGGAGTACTCGCCACTGCGCCACGCCAACAACCTGGAGTCCGTCCTCACCTATGAGGGCACGAGCGAGATGCACACGCTCGTCGTGGGCCAGGCGATCACCGGCCAGGCGGCGTTCCGCTGACCGGGGAATCCACATGCCCGGGTACGCGGTGACGGGACTCCCGCGGGTGTGGCAGCCGCGAACTCAGGTGGCGGGCGGTGAGGCTGTCGCGTGGCGCGTCTGCTGGATCAGGACGGTGGTGGCGCGTTCCAGGAGTTCGCAGAGTGCGGCGTGTTCGGAGGGCGTGAACGCGTCGGTGAGCGCGCGCTCCAGGACGATCACCTCCTGGTAGGCGCGGTCCAGCAGTGTCTGGCCCTCATCGGTGAGGGTGGCGATCTGCACCTTGGCGTGCACCGGGGACGTCTCGCGGCGGATGAGTTCCTTGTTCTCCATATTGGTCAGCACGCTGCTCATGCTCTGCTGCGTCACCCCGCAGGAGCGGGCCAGTTGGGCGCCGGACATGCCGCCTTCGCGCGAGAGGATCAGCAGCACGGTGTACTGCGTCATGGTCAGCCCGTAGGCACGCAGTACTGCCTCGTGGTGCGCCATCAACGCCTGCTCCGACCGCCTGATCCGGGTGCAGAGGTCGTTCTCGGTCGGGGCTTCCACCGCGTACTCCCACTCCATTAACAGGTTCATGTGTTGACTCAGGAACCTTATATACCTATCGTTCTCGACTGTAAGGATACTGAGTCGACGCAGGGGGCTGTAACCGTGAAGGCTGTCGTTCTCGACACCGATGACCACTACCGGGTCACCGAACGCGATGAGCCCACCCCCGGCCCCGGCCAGGTGGCGATCCGGGTGGCCTACGCCGGGATCCAGTGGGGCGACACCATGGTCAGGGACGGCCACTTCGCCGTACCGCGTCCCTTCGTCCCGGGGTTCGAGGCATCCGGGCACATCGTCGCGGTAGGCGCGGGTGTCGACGCACGCCGTGTCGGTGAGGCCGTCACCACGCTGACCACCTCGGGCGCCTACGCCGAGGTGGTCCTGGCATCCGCCACGCTCACGTTCGGCATCGGCAGCATGCCGCTGAGGACAGCCGCAGGTTTCGGGTGGGGCACACCGACCGCCTACGACCTGATCAACACCGCCGCGCACGTGCGGCCCGGCGAAAGCGTGCTGATCCACGCCGCCGCCGGCTCAGTCGGCACGCTCGCCGCCCAGTTCGCCCGACTCGCCGGAGCAGGCCGGATCGTCGGTGTGGTCGGAACCGCCGACAGGGCCGACTACGCCGCGCAGTTCGGGTACGACCGGCTCCTGCTCCGCCCGGAGTTCCCGGCCAGGTCCGGCGACGAGAAGCCCGACGTCATCCTCGACCCGGTCGGCGGCTCGACCCGCACCGCCGGACTCGAGCAGCTCGCGCTACACGGCCGACTGGTGTCGTACGGCAACCTCGCCGGCTACGAACCCGTCCTCGCCAACGACAACGACCTCCTCATGCACGGCAAGTCGTTCCTGACCTACAACAGCAACCTGCTCAGCCAGACCCATCCCGAGCGGCTCGCCGACAGTGCCCGCCGCGCACTCGGCCTCGTCGCCCACGGCAAGGTCCGCATGGACATCACCACCGAGTACGCCCTCGGGGACGTGGCCGTGGCCGTGCAGCGCCTCGCCGAGGGCACAACCCACGGCAAGAGCGTCCTCCGCGTCGCCTGACACCACGGCGCGGCGAAGTCGGGCGGTCCAGAAGCCGGCGAGAGGGCCGTACCCGTTGAGCGACGAGAGGAAGTTGGTCATTCCGTGGCCGTGGGGGACAGCAGGATGACCGGCAGGTCGCTCCCGGCCGAGGGCGCGGAGACCTTGAGTTCGAGCGGCACCGGACGGCCCGGGACGTCGAATACCACCGGGCTGTAGGTGGAGACGGCGGTCGGCTTGCTCACCGTGTCCCCCGCCTCAAGCACGACGAGTCCCGCACGCCTGGCCGATCGACGCGGCGGGCCGCCGGATCTCCACCCTCGACCTGGTGGGCCAGGGCAGGTTCCCTGTGCTCACCGGCCTGTCCGGCGGCGTCCGGGGGCCGCCGCCGGACGGTGTGCCGAGCGGCTGGGCATCCTGCTGATCCGTCCCGACGGATACATCGCCTGGCGGCGCACTTGTCCTGCGTCGCTGGCGGGACGACGTCAGAGGACCCGGACAGGCAGGCTCCGGAAGCCGCGGGTGATGTTGTTCAGGGCACGGACGGGCTCACCCGCGAGCTCGATCCGCTCCACCCGGGCGGCCAGGGCCTTGAATACGGCGTGTGCTTCGAGGCGGGCCAGGCCCTGGCCGGCGCAGGCGTGGTTGCCGTAGCCGAAGCCCAGGTGGTCGACGGGGTTGCGGCGGACGTCGAAGCGGTCGGGGCCGGGGAAGTGCCGCTCGTCGCGGTTGGCCGCGCCGTAGCTGTGCAGCACGCGGGCGCCGGACGGAATGGTGACGCCCTCGCCGAGGTCGACGTCACGGGTGGTGACCCGGGAGAACACCTGGATCGGGCTCTCGATCCGTACGATCTCGTTGAACGCGGCCGGCACCAGCGACGGGTCCGAGCGCAGCAGCTCCCACTGCTCGGGATGGCGGGCGAACAGCCACACGCCGCTGGAGATGGCGCTGATGGTGGTGTCGAAGGCAGCCACCACATAGCCCGCGAGCAGGCCGATCGCCCCTTCGACGGGGATCTCGCCGCGCTTGTGCGCCTCCAGCATGGTCCAGCCGAAGCCGCCCGGTACGAGGTTCTCCTTGGCGACGACCTCGGCCAGGTAGCCCATGAGGGCTTCGACCTTCGGGACCGAGGCGGCCGTACGGGGGCAGGCCGGCCCGGAGGAGTTGAACCAGCCGGCGGCCATGTCGAGCAACTGGTCGCGGCCCTGCTCGGGCCAGCCGATCAGATCCATGATCACGTGGACCGGGAGGTCCTGGGCCAGGTCCGTCACGGCGTCGAACGAACCCCGGGACACCAGCTCGGCGACCAGCTCGTCGGCCCGGCGGTCGATGTCCTCGGCGACCGGGCGCAGCGCACGCGGGGATAGCCGGTCGGTGAACAGCTTTCGCTGCTCTGTCTGCGCGGGCGGGTCCAGGTTGATCAGGGCGCTGCCCCAGGCGTCGTTGAAGCCGTCGTTGAGGCCGATGCCCTGGGCCGAGGAGAAGGTCTCCCAGTCAGCGAGGGCCGAACGCACCTGCTCGTAGCGGGAGACGAACCACAGACCGTGCCGGCTCAGCCGGACGGCCGGCCCCAGGTCACGCAGGGCCCGGTACTGGGGGTAGGGGTCGGCCAGCGCCTGGTCGCTGAAGAGGTCGAGATCGGAGGTGAGGGGAGCGGCGGTGGTCATGGGGCGATCTCCTTCGATCGTGGGACGGGGAGGGGTGTCACGCGGCGAGTGCACGCAGCCGGCCGACCGGGATGCGGTGGTTGAGGGCGGCGGCCACCGGGCGGGCCGGGTGGTCCCAGCGCAGCAGCGCGGACAGCTCGGCCACCGAACCCTTGAGCACGGTCGGCTCCCCGGCGGCGGGCAGGGCTCCGGCGAGTTTGACGGCCAGGCCGAAGGCCTCGGTCCAGAAGTACGGCTGAGGCGTGTACGGCTGCGCCCGGTCGCCGTGCAGCAGGGCGGCGACGCCGGCCCGGGCCTGGCCGATCGCGCTGTCCCAGTGCGGAGTGCGCCGGAAGCGTCCGTCTCCGGTGGGGAAGGCGGCCACGTCGCCGACAGCCACGACATCGGGAACAGCCGCCCGGCAGCGCTCGTCGACGACGACCCCGCCCAGCACCGTCAGCCCTGATCCCTCCAGCCATTCGGTGTTGGCGCGGCAGCCGACGGCGGTCACGACAAGGTCGGCCTCCAGACGGCTGCCGTCGACCAGTTCGGCGCCGTACGGCCTCGGCGTCACGCCGTCGGCCGCGACGACCGTCCGGACGCCTCGCTCGTGGGCGGCCCTGCCGAACAGCCCGGCGAGGAAGGGCCCCAGCGTCGACACGAAGGGCGCCCGCAGGTCGACGACGGTGACCTCCAGACCGAGGCCGGCCGCGGCGGAGGCGATCTCCATTCCCAGGAAGCCGCCGCCGATCACCAGCAGGCTGCGCGCCCGGCCGAATTCCGTACGCAGGCGCAGCGCGTCGTCGAGCGTGCGCAGCACCCGCTCACCGGGCCCGCCCAGGGTGCGGGCCCTGGCACCGGTGGCGATCACCAGTTTGTCGTACGGGACCTCCTCGCCTCCCTCCACCCGCACCCGCCGGGCGTCCAGGTCCAGGCCCGTGGCACGGGTACCGGTCCGTACCTCGACGCCGCCGTCGGCGCCGATCTCCGGCAGCAGCACCGAGGCCGCGTCCTCCGTGCCTTTCAGCACGCCCTTCGACAGGGGCGGCCGGGCGTACGCGGCCCGCGGCTCGTCGCCGACGAGGGTGATCGCGCCGTCCCAGCCCTGTCGCCGCAGTTCGTCGACGGCGGTCACCCCGGCGAGCGAGCCGCCGACCACGACGGCCCTCGCGGTCCTCATCGCACGACCCTCAGCGCCGCCACCGGGCAGGCTCGGGTGGCCGCCTCGGCCTTGTCCGTCAACTCGTCCGGGATCCGGGGCAGCCGGACGGTCACCAAACCGTCGTCATCGAGTCCGAAGACGTCGGGTGCGGCCTGCTCGCAGAATCCGAAGCCGTCGCAACGGCTCTCGTCCACCTCGATGTGCGTCATGCCGACCACCATCGGTGCGGGGCACACCCGGGGCTATGGGTGGAACTACGGGGTGGGTACCTGATTCACGGCCACCCACGCCGCGACCTGGGAACGGGAGCCGAAGCCGAGCTTGGCCAGGATGTGTTCCACGTGACCGTCGACCGTACGCGGCGACAACACCAGCGCGGCGGCGATCCGCCGGTTGCTCATCCCTTGGGCCACCAGAGCGGCCACCTCCCGCTCGCGGCGGGTCAGCGGGCCGGGGACCGGCGCGGGCGCGGGCCCGGGCCCGAGAGGCGGCTCGGCGTCGAGCGCGTACGCGATGGCGAGGCCCGGGCGGTCGTGCTCGCCGCCCTCCGCGAGGGCCTTCTCGTACGCCTCCGGGCCCAGGGCCCCTACGACCGACCGCTCGCACTGTTCGTGCCGCTCCGCCAGATGCGGGCCGAAGACCGAGATGGTCGTGCCGATGTCGTGCCACAGGGAACGGACCGCGCCCAGCAGTCGCCCCGCGCGCTCGTGATCGCCACCGGAGGCGGTGATCCAGGCCAGCAGCTCCATCATCAGCGCCACGCCGACGTAGTCGTTGAAGCCCCGCTGGATCTCCAGCCCTGCGCGCGTCAAGGCCGTGCCGGACTCCTGGTCGCCGCGCACCCAGGCGTCATGGCCCAGCGCCCACAACGCGTACGAACGGCTCCACCGCTCGCCGTGCGCCTCGGCGGTGGACACCGCGTGCCGCCCGGTCCGCTCCGCGCGCGGGTCGGCGGTGTGGGCCTGCGCTATGGCGAGCTGGAACAGCGAGATCAGGGCCCCCGGGCCGTCGCCCACGGCCTCGTGCGCGGCCACCGCCCGCTCGTACCGGGACACGGCCTCGTCCAGCTGCCCCCGGAACAGTGCGGACGTACCACGGAAGCCCTGGACGTACGCGCATACCACCGGGTCGTTCAGCCAGGCGCCCAGCTCCCCGGCCTCCGCCAGCGACCGGTCCGCAGCCGGGTGGTCGCCCTGGAGCAGCGCCGCCCAGGCGGCGACCCACAGCGCCCTGGCCCGGGCCGCGGTGGGCTCGGGAGACGCGGCCAGGGCCCGGTCGAGCCACCGCCGTCCCTCACCGAGGAATCCGTCGGCGCACCAGTGGAAACGCAGCGCCGCGACCAGCGCCAGCGCGGTCCCGGCGTCGCTGTGCTCCAACGCCGCACGGAGATTGCCGTGTTCGGCGCGGAGCCGGGCCAGGCCCTCCTCCTGCCCGGGGCCGTACCAGCCGTCGGCGATGCGCTCGGCGAGGGTGCGGTAGAAGTCGCGGTGGAGCGCCCCTACCGTGTTCTCCTCGCCGGACTCGGCGAGCCGCTGCAGGCCGTACTGGCGGATGGTCTCCAGCATCCGGTAGCGCGGCTGTCCCTCCCGCTCGGTGATGAGGAGCACGGACTGGGCGACCAACTGGTCGAGCAGGTCGAGGACGTCCTCGGGCGCGATGCCGTTTCCGGCGCAGACGTCCTCGGCCGCGTCCAGGCCGAAGCCCCCGGCGAACACCGACAGCCGGCTCCACAGCGACCGCTCGGCCGGAGCACACAGCTCGTAGCTCCAGTCGATCAGCGCCCGCAGGGTCCGCTGACGCGGCCGGGCGGTTCTGCTGCCCCCGGTGAGCAGGGCGAACCGGTCCTCCAACCGGTCCAGAACCTGCTCGACGGTGAGCGTACGCAGCCGGGAGGCGGCCAGCTCGATGGCCAGCGGCAGCCCGTCCAGTCGGGCACAGAGCCGGGTGACGGCCGCCCGGTTGGCGTCGGTGACGACGAAGTCGGGCTGGATCGCGGCGGCCCGGTCCCGCAGCAGCTCCACCGCCTCGTCCGGAAGCGACAGCGGCGCGACGGTGACGACATGTTCGCCCGCGATGCCCAGCGGCTGCCGGCTCGTCGCCAGGATGCGCAGGTCGGGCCCGGCCGACAGCAGCGCGTCCGCCAGCGCGGCGCACGCGTCGACCAGATGCTCGCAGTTGTCCAGCACGATCAGGCACTGTCGCCCGGCCAGATGGCGCCCGAGCTGTTCCACCACGGGCCTCGCCGACAGATCGGGTACGCCGAGGGCGCTCGCCGCGACGCTCGCCACGGTCGACGGGTCCTGCACGGGGGCCAGATCCACCAGCCACACCCCGTCGCCGAAGCCCTTCCGTCCGGCAGCCGCCACCTCCAGCGCCAGCCGCGTCTTGCCCACCCCTCCCACCCCGGTGAGCGTCAGCAGTCTCGTCACGCCGAGGCGGCGGCGGACCTCGGCGATGTCCCGCCGCCTGCCGACGAACGTCGTGTAGGACGCCGGCAGGTTTCCCGCTCTGGCGGTCGAACTGGTCACCGCTCAACGCTAAGGAAACCTGCTGGTCGCGGCAAGGGACCTACCGACTGCCTGCTCATCGTCCGGCCGGCCAAGCCTCAACCGGACGCAATGAACAAACAGACGGACCGCAGCCGAGCCGGCCCCGCCGTACGTGGTCATGGCCGCGCGACAGCGGGCTCGCCCGTGGCGGGTGAGGCACGGGACGGGCTCCTGAGCTGCGATGGAGGTGGCGGCCGGTCGGCCGCGGTCGCTGCTGGCCGATGCCCACCGGCGTCCCGGGCCGACTCGGCGAGGTGGACGACGTGAAACGCTGGCGGGCTCTGATCCTCCTCGGTACCGCACAGTTCCTGATGGTTCTCGACACGCTGGGCACCGCGCTCATCGGATCGCTGCTGGTCGGAGCGCTGGCCCAGGCGTTCACCGCGCAGGTGGAGAATGACCCGCGGCTGTCCGAGGAGACCCGGGAGCAGGCCGGCGTCGCCCTCGAGGCGGGGATCGCCTTCGTCCCCACCGGCCAGGTGCGCTCGGCGGCCGAGAACGCCGGACTGCCGCCGGCCGAGGTCGACGCCCTCGCGGACTCCTACGCCTCGGCGCAACTGGACGGCCTGAAGGCGGCCGTCCTCGCCGCCGGAGGGATCACCCTCGCCAGTTTCCTGGTCACCCCGCATCTGCCGGGCCGGCCGGCAACTCGCCCCGGACGGATCCGCGCCGACGCGGCCGGAACGCGTCCCCGACCCGCCTAGGGAGCCGGCCATGTCCCACAGCGAACAGCGCCTCACCGCGCGGGAGAGCGCCCCCGAGCCCCGGGCGCGTGCCGACTTCACCGGTGGCGTCTACGGCTCCATGCTCGCCGCCTCCGTGGTGGCCGGCGCCGGCGGCCTGGGCGAGTTCCCCCGGCTGGAGATGGTGCTGCTGCTGTTGTTCTCCGCCGTGGCGTTCTGGCTCGCGCACGTGCACGCCGAGGTGTTCGGCGCCCGGCTGGCGCAGCGGCGGCTGGACCGCGTGGTCGTCCTGCACGTGTGCCGGGAGGAGTGGCCGATCGTCAACGCCGCGGTGCCGCCGGCCGTCGCGGTGGCCGTCAGCCCGTTGCTCGGCCTGGACCTGGAGGGGACGGCCTGGCTCGCGCTCACGGTCGCCGTCGCGGGCCAGGTGGGCTGGTCGGTCGCCGCCGCACGACGGGCGGGCGCCTCGGGGCGGCTGATGGCCGTCAGCGCCGCGGTGAACCTGGTGATCGGGCTGCTGATCATCTCGTTCAAGCTCTTCGTCACCCACTGACCCGGACCGGGTTGCGCGCCGGACGGGGTATCACCTGTACCGGGTGAGGCCGTGCGGCGCGCGGCGGCGCAGGATCTCAGGGAGACGACGGGGAGAGCAGCCCATGCGCTACGAGATCCGTGTCGACGGTCAGATGTCGGAGACGCTCACCAAGGTTTTTCCCGAACTGGACCATGTGGTGATGTCCGGCCAGACCGTCCTGTTCGGACCCGTCATCGACGAGGCGCATCTCTACGGACTGCTCGCACGCTGCCAGTCACTCGGGCTGCGGCTCCTGGAGATGCGCCAGCTGCCCGAGTGACCATGAGCGGGTGTGTCAGGCGCTCTCGGCCTGCACCCGCCCGATGCGGATCGCGTCGCCCAGCGCGTCGAAGTCCCGCTCGTTGCGGTCGGCGTAGTCCTGCGCGAACCCGGCGAGCGCCCGGTCGAAGCTGTCGCTCCCGCCCAGGTACGCGGCGATGGCGATCGGGTCGCCGGAACGGGCGTGGGCCCGCGCCAGACATGCCCCGCACACCCGTGCGAACAGCCCCAGCATGCCGGGGTCCATCGTCTCCGGCCGGGCGATGCCCTTCCAGTCCCACAGCTGCCGTACGTAGAAGTCCCGGCCGCGTCCGTCGAGGCCCAGGTCGACATGGGTCCAGCCCAGCAGGATGTCGCTGGTCGTCTGGATCAGCCGCTGCCCCGACACCACCCGGCGGCCCTGGTTGTCGTAGGGCTCGGCGTCGGTGTGGGCGGCGAGGACCGACTCGTCGGCCTCCTTGGCCTGCAGCAGCAGCGGGTCGTCGTCGTCCCGGCCCACCATGAGCACGATCCAGCAGCGCGTGCCGACGCTTCCCACGCCCACCACCTTCCGGGCGATGTCGACCAGCCGGTAGCGGCGCAGGAGATGCCGGCGCTCGGAGGACAGACTGCGGGCGTAGGCGGCGAAGACCGTCTCCAGCCCCTGCCACTCCGCCGCGGGATCGGTCAGCAGATCGCGCAGCGGGATGATCAGCGGCGGGTCCGCGGCGATCCGCCGGCCCTCGGCCGTCATCCGGGTGAGCTTCTCGAACGCCTTGATGCTGGTGCGGGTCCGGGCCTTCTGCGCGGCCGCCTGGGTACGCCGCCGGGCCGTCCGGTTCATCGACGAGGCCATCAGCTGCCGCAGGCTGTCGGTGTCTTCCTGGGCGTACCAGATGTCCAGGTTGCGCATTCCGGCGAACGCCCGCATCCGCTCCCGGTAGGCGCCCACACAGGTGCGGACCAGGGTGTTCTGTTCCTTGAGCGAGAAGCCGTTGGCCCGGCCGGCGATGGCCAGACTGGCCGCCAGCCGCTTGACGTCCCACTCGAAGGGCCCGGGGTGGGTCTCGTCGAAGTCGTTGATGTCGAAGATCAGATGCCGTTCGGGCGAGGCCAGCATCCGGAAGTTCAGCAGATGGGCGTCGCCGCAGAGCTGCACGGTGAGGCCGGTGTGGGGCTGCGGGCCGAGGTCGGTCGCCATGATCGCCGCCGCGCCCCGGTAGAAGCGGAACGGGGACTCCGTCATACGGCCGTAGCGGATCGGCACCAACTCCTGTACCCGGGTGGCCGACTGATGCTCGATCACCTCGACGGGGTCGGGCCGCTTCGGATCCGGATCGAACCAGCCGTGACTGGAACGCGGGGAGTGGCTGCGCGCGTGCCTGCCGTGGGCCGCTCGCTCGGCCGGGGACAGCGAGGTCGCGAAGAACTGGGATGTCGTGAGGGAGCGGGGTGCCGTGGGTGCGTCCGGCGAGGCGGTGGGTGCGTCCTGCGAGGCGGTGGATGCGCCCTGCGAGGTCGTGCGTGTGTTCGGCGTGGTCATGACTGAACCTCCTGTACCTCGGCGGATCGCGTCCGGGCAGCGCCGAGGCGCGGTCGTGCCGGGCCCGTCCTGCTCCACCCCATCGCTCCCGCCGCCCGCGCGGATCACCCGCGGTGGGTGACCCGGGGCGACGGCGGCGGGCGGGAGGCTGGGGCGCAGGAGCCCCGGGGAGCCGTCGGGGGCGCAGCAGCCCCGGGGAGAGTTGGGGCGCGTGGAGACGAGGAGGAGCCATGGCCGAGTCGCGTGGTCCGGCGGCACCGCACACCGAAGCGGCCGGTGATCCCGCCGACGTCCTGTCGGCGCTCGGCCGCTCCTGGACCTGGCTGCTCGGGTCCGCCCTCGCCACCCTCGTACCGGGCATCCTGATCCTGGTCTGGCCGGACGAGACCCTGCACGTCCTCGCGGTGCTGATCGGCCTGTACCTGCTGGTGACCGGGGCGTTCCGGTTCGTCGCCGCCTTCGGGCGGGAGGCCCACGAACGGACCACCGGGCTGCTCCTCGCGGTGCTGTACGTCCTGGCCGGCGTGCTGTGCCTGCGCCACCCGCTGCAGACCATCGCCGCGCTGTCACTGATCGTCGGGGTGCTGTGGCTGGTGTCCGGCATCCTCACGCTCCACACGGCCCTCGCCGCCAAGGACCTGCCCCACCGCGGCGTCGTCCTCGCGGCCGGGCTCCTGGCGATCGTCGCCGGAATCGTGGTGCTGGCCCTGCCCACCGAGTCGGCCCGGGCGCTGACCCGGCTGCTCGGACTGTGGCTCGTCCTGCTGGGCCTCGTCGAGGTGGCGGTCGCCTTCGCCTGGCGGGCCGCGCTGCGCAGGGCGGGTGTGACGGGTTCGCGCGGCGACGACCCGGGCCCCTGAGCGCGACGGCCGACCGCCGGGCGTCTCACCCGAGGCGGGTGAGGCGCCCGCCGTTTGCCGTGGGCACGCTGAAGTCGGCACGGAAGAGCTGTCGGGCGGGCGCAGGCCCGGGACACGGAGGAAGAGATGACTGGTGAGACGTACCTCGCGTACGACTATCCGCTGTTGAGCGCCTTCTGGACGATGCTGCTGTTCTTCCTGTGGGTCATGTGGTTCGTCCTGCTGTTCCGGATCATCGTCGACATCTTCCGCGACGACGACCTCAGCGGCTGGGCCAAGACCGGCTGGCTGGTGTTCTGCGTCGTCCTGCCCTTCCTCGGCGTGTTCGTCTACGTGGTCGCGCGGGGGAAGAACATGGGCCGGCGCGAGGTGAAGCACGCACAGGCGCAGCAGAAGCAGGTCGACGACTACATCAGGGAGACCGCGAAGGGCTCCTCCGACAAGCCCAGCAGCGCGGACGAGCTCGCCAAGCTCTCTGAGATCAAGGCCCGCGGCGACATCACCGACGAGGAGTTCGAGAGGGCCAAGCAACTGGTCCTGAGCGACTACGGCCGCGGCCGCCCTCCGGTCCACCACTGAACGACGAAGCGAACGAAGCGAACGAAGCGAACGACGAGTGAATCGAGGCATGGGGATGACTGCGTCACACGCCACCCGCGCGCAAACGCACGCGCACTCGACCAAGCGGCACTGGGCGGAGGGCCTGACGGTCTTCGCCGCCGTCACGCTCATGATCGCCGGAGTGCTCGACATCTTCCGCGGGATCATGGGGATCGCCGAGGACGACATCTTCGTCTCGACGCGCGACTACGTCTTCCAGTTCGACCTCACCGGCTGGGGCTGGGTCCATCTCGCCCTGGGCGTCGTCGCGGTGATCGTCAGTCTGGGCCTGTTCCAGTCGGTGATGTGGGCCCGGGTCGCGGGCGTGGCCATCGCCGGGCTGATCATCATCGCCAACTTCCTCTCTCTGCCGTACTACCCGGTCTGGTCGGTCGTGATGATCGCCTTCTCCGGGTTCATCATCTGGGCGCTGTGCGTGGACCGGGGCGAAGAGTTCTCGTGACCGCCGGGCCGTGGCGCGGCTCGCCCACCTGGTGATGGCCCGGCACGGGCGCTCGCCGCCCCTCGGCGCGGGGCGGGCGGGCGCCCGACCGGCGACGGCCGGAAGCGTCAGGAGACGTCAGGAGACGTCAGGAGAAGTGACAGGAAGGCAGACGGACATGTGTCGATGGCTGGCCTACACGGGAACGCCCGTACTCCTCGAGACGATCCTCTACAGACCGGAGCACTCGCTGATCGACCAGAGCCTGCACGCGCGGATGGGCGTAGAGACGACCAACGGCGACGGGTTCGGCGTCGGCTGGTACGGGCCGGACGACGTCGAGTCGCCCGCCGTGGTGCGTGACGTCGGCCCGGCCTGGAGCAACCGCAACCTGCGGGAGATCGCCGGCCATGTCCGCTCGCCGATGTTCTTCGCCCATATCCGTGCCTCGACGGGTACGGCGGTGCAGCAGACCAACTGCCACCCCTTCCGGCACGGCCGCTGGATGTGGATGCACAACGGGGGGATCACCGACTTCCACCGGATGCGCCGCGACCTCGCCCTCGCCGTCGACCCGGAGCTCTTCCTGGACATGGAGGGCTCGACGGACTCCGAGATGATGTTCTATCTCGCCCTGACCTTCGGCCTGGAGGAGGATCCGCCCGGCGCCGTCGCGCGGATGGCCGGCATGGTGGAGCGGACCGGGCAGGCGTACGGGATCGATTTCCCGCTGCAGATGACGCTCGCCGTCACCGACGGAGCGCGGCTGTGGGGCTTCCGCTACTCCAGCCAGGGCGAGTCCCGGTCGCTCTTCTACAGCACCCGGGTCGACACGCTGCGCCAGCTCCACCCGGACCTCGCCTTCCTGCGCGGGGTCTCCGACGAGACCCGCCTCATCGTCTCCGAGCCCCTGGGCGACCTGCCCGGCGCCTGGAACGCGGTCCCGGAGAGCAGCTACGGCGTCGTACAGCCCGGCGACGACGAAATGCTCCACTTCACCCCACAGGCGGCCTAGCACACGCCTGTCCTGTGACGGCTGCTTTGGCGGCTCGCTCGATCTTCGCGCACTGGGCTTCCCAGAAGGTCGCGTCGTGCTGTGGTGCTGCGTACTTGGCTGTCGTGCCGGTCGACGCGTCGAGTTGTTCGCGCAGGATGTCGGCGTGTCCGGCGTGCCGGCTGGTCTCGGTGAGCATGTGGACCAGGATGTTGAACAGCTTCACGTCGGGGCGTGGCCACCAGGGCACGTGGCCGGGAGAGTCGATGGCGAGGGCGGTGATCGTCGCGTCCGAGTGCTCCCAGGCGCGACGGTAACGGTCGACGACCTCGCCGCGCGTCTCGTGCTCGGTCGCCCACATGTCGGCACCGTGTTCCCCGGCATCGTCCCACCGGGGCAGAGGCTCAGGGAACGGCCGGTCGAAGACCTCACCGAAGTACCTGGATTCCAAAATCGACAGGTGCTTGACCAGGCCGAGAAGGTTGGTGCCCGTCGAGGTCAGGGGGCGGCGGATGTCGTACTCGCCGAGCCCGTCGAGCTTCCAGAGCACCGCCTCGCGTATCTCTCGGAGATCGCTGTGCAGGTACTTTTTCGCGAAATCATCGATCATGGGGCATGAGCCTGTCATGCGCCGTCGGCGGGCTCAATCTGCGGCCACCACTGCTCCCTGCCGAGGCATACCGCCGACGTGCCGTCCGGTCGCCGCCGCCCAGTGCCGCAGTGGACACCGTCCCAGCCGGTACAGCCGTCCAGCACCCCCAGCGCACTCAGCCGCGCGCCAGTGAGACGGGACAACGCCCCGCCAACCCTGACTCTTGTCATGCGAGCTATTCCGATATATCGTTGACGCATCGCGACAGATCAACGATGGAATGAAGGAGTGGTTTGCGATGCGTACCCACGGATTCGAGCGTGGACATGGTGAGGGCGGCCCCAGGCGTGGCCGCGGTGGCTTCGGCGGTGGCTTCGAAGGAGGGCGTGCGGCCTTCGGGCCCTTCGGTCCGGGCGGGCCCGGTGGTCCGGGATTCGGCCACGGCGGCCCCGGCTTCGGACCGGGCTTCGGCCCTGGCCCCTGGGGTGGACGCGGGCGCGGCGGGCCCAGGGGGAGGGCACGGCGCGGCGACGTGCGGGCCTCGATCCTGGCCCTGCTCAAGGACCGTCCGATGCACGGCTACGAGATGATCCAGGAGATCGCCGAGCGCAGCGGCGGGGCGTGGAAGCCCAGCCCGGGTTCGGTGTACCCGACCCTCCAGCTCCTGGAGGACGAGGGCCTGATCAGCAGCGCGAGCGAGGGCGGCAAGAAGCTCTTCTCGCTCACCGAAGAGGGCCGCACGGCTGCCGACGCGGGCCCGGACGCCCCCTGGGAGGAGGCCGGCCGCGGGGTCGACTGGGAAGCCCTCGGTGAGATCCGCCAGGCCGGCTTCGGTCTGATGGAGGCCTTCGGGCAGGTCTGGAAGGCCGGCAGCAAGGAGCAGCGGGAGAAGGCGCTCACCGTCATCAACGAGGCCCGCAAGAAGCTGTACCTGATCCTCGCCGACGAGGACTGACGTCAGCGTTCGCGGCGACAGCCGTACGACGGTGGGGGCGCGCCCCCACCGTCGTACGGCTGCTCGTGCTCAGGCCACCAGGCCGTCCAGCTTCCGCAGTGACTCGTTCAGCGCCGCCGTCCCCGAGTCCTTCAGCTTGCCCGCCATCAGGGACACGGCCGCACCCGTGAACTCGCCGTCGATGCGGACCGTCGTGGCGTCGCCGTCGGGGGTGAGGGTGTAGCGCGTGGCGACGTTCACCGCCATCGGGCCCTTGCCGCGGATGGTGAGCAGCCGGGCCGGTTCCAGCTCCTCGACCGTCCACTCGACCTCGGCCGGGAAGCCCATCAGCTTCATGTTCTCCTGGAAGGTCGCGCCCACCTCGAGGGCTCCGGGGCCGCCCTGCGGGAAGTTGGTGTGGGTGGCGTTCCACTCCCCGTACGCCGGCCAGTCGGTGAGCTGGGCCCACACCTTCTCGGCCGGTGCCTGGATGCGTGCCTCCGCGCTGACTTCGGCCATGCGACCACCTCTTCGTCTCGGGCAACTCCGGCTGCGTCGTCGCGGAAAGTAGCCCCAAGGCCGCCAACATTCAATACTGATGAACCGTCAGCAGGGGTATGAGGCAAGGCGGCGCGCGCCCCTGCGACGATGGTCGATCTGATCTCATCCGCAAGGAGGAGATTTCGTCCGCCCTCGTCCGCTCTGCGTGGGACGCGAAAATGCTTCCCTCCGGGGATGACCCCGGCCGCCGGGACTGATGGGGTAGGGGATGTGCAACACCGCATTCCCCGGCAGCTGGCGCGTGACCGGGCGACGTACGGCATGGACGACGACCCCAGGCTCGACGCCGAGTCCGCGGCGGCGGTGGCCGCTGCCCGCCGCCGCGCCTTACGGGACGGCGACCGGCAGATCGACACCGCCCACCTCCTGCACTCCCTCCTGGAGCACGCCCCCCGGGCCCGCGCCGTGTTCGACGGCGATCCCCGGCTCGCCCGGCTGCTCGGCTATCTCGTCCAGCGCAGCATCGGCTACGGCCTGCGCTGGCAGAGCGGTGTCGAGGACTCCGGGGCGCTGCCCGTCGTGACGGCCGTCGAGGGGCTGTCGCCGCTCGCCGCCGCCGCGCTGGAGAACGCGTGCGCCCGGGCCGGCCGCCGGGACGGCGCCCCGGCCGGCGGTCTCGACCTGCTCATGGAGATCGTCGCGGAATCCGGGGCGCGCGCCGTCGAGGTCCTCGCGCACGCCGGTCTCGACGCCCACGACGTGCGCGCCAGAATCGAGAAGAACCTGGAGGAGTAGGCGGCGGGCCGGTGTCCGGCTGTCGAGACAGGTGTCAACCCGGATGACGGTCCTGTCGTCGCCTGTCATCATGGGCCGGTGCAGACGTCTGTGAGCAGTCAGGGAAACCGCGGCAAGGGCATCGGGCTCGGTCTGGCGGTCGGGTCGGCCGTCGCCTTCGGCGGATCCGGGGTCGCGGCCAAGCCGCTCATCGAAGCCGGCCTCGACCCGCTGCACGTGGTGTGGCTCAGGGTGACCTTCGCGGCGCTGGTGATGCTCCCACTCGCCGTGCGCCACCGCGCGCTGCTGCGCAGCCGCCCCGTGCTGCTCGTCGGGTTCGGGCTGCTCGCGGTGGCCGGCGTCCAGGCCTTCTACTTCGCGTCGATCTCCCGGATGCCCGTCGCCGTCGCGCTGCTCCTGGAGTACCTCGCGCCCGCCCTGGTGCTCGGCTGGGTGCGGTTCGTGCAGCGCCGGCCGGTGACCCGCGCGGCGGCGCTCGGTGTGGTCCTGGCCGTGGGCGGCCTCGCCTGTGTCGTCGAGGTCTGGTCGGGGCTGCGCTTCGACGCCCTCGGACTGGTCTTCGCGCTGGCCGCCGCCTGCTGCCAGGTCGGCTACTTCGTCCTGTCCGCCCAGGGCGGCGACTCCGGCGACGACGCTCCCGACCCGCTCGGCGTCATCGCCTACGGCCTGCTCGTCGGCGCCCTCGTGCTGAGCGTCGTCGCCCGCCCCTGGGGCCTCGACTGGTCGGTGCTCGCGCACTCCGCCGACCTGAACGGCACCGCGGTCCCGGCCTGGCTGCTGCTCGGCTGGATCGTGCTGATCGCCACGGTCGTCGCCTACGTCACCGGCGTGGTCTCGGTGCGTCGGCTCTCCCCGCCGGTCGCGGGGGTCGTGGCCTGCCTCGAAGCGGTCGTCGCGACCGTCCTGGCCTGGGTCCTGCTCGGCGAGCACCTCTCCGCGCCGCAGCTCGTGGGTGGTGCGGTGGTGCTGCTCGGCGCGTTCATCGCCCAGTCGACCACGCCCGCCAGGGGCTCCGCGGAGCCGGTGGCGGCAGGCTCCGTGCCGATGGCCGACGACGGCCCGGACAGGGATTTGGCCGCCCGCGAGACCGCCGCCTAGTATGCCCGGCATGCCGTCCGACGCACTCGTTCTTCCGCCTCCCGCCGCCTGAGGCGGGCCCTCCGGAGAATCACGCCCGGGCGTTCACCGCCGGGCCGAACGGTGCTGCCCGCAGACGAAGTCCTCACTTCAGCTTCCCTGCGGAGAGAACGCGTGTCTGTCTCTGTTTCCCGTTCTGTTTCCCGGCTGTCCGTCGGCCGGGGTCTTCTCTATCTGATCGTTGCCGGCGTCGCCTGGGGTACGGCGGGTGCCGCCGCCTCCCTGGTCTACCGGACCAGTGACCTCGGCGCCGTGGCCCTGTCCTTCTGGCGCTGCGCCGCCGGGCTGGTGCTGCTGCTCGTGGCCCGCTTCCTGCGACCGGGCCCCCGGTCGCTCACCCCGTCCCGCGAGCCGCTCCGCCGCCGGGTGTTCCGCACGGTCGTCACCGGCCTCGGGCTCACCGTCTTCCAGACGGCCTACTTCGCCGCCGTCTCCGCCACCGGACTCGCCGTGGCCACGGTCGTCACGCTCGGCGCGGGGCCCGTGCTCATCGCGCTCGGCGCCCGGCTGTTCCTCGGGGAGCGGCTCGGCGGCGGGGGAACGCTCGCGGTCGGCGGGGCGCTCGCCGGGCTCGCGGTGCTGGTCCTCGGCGGCGACGGTACGGCCGTCCGCCCCGCCGGGGTGCTGATCGCGCTGCTGTCCGCCGCCGGGTACAGCGCGACGACCCTGGTCACCCGGCGCTGGGGCCGCGACGGCGGCGCGGACGCCTCCGCGACCACCGTGGGGGCGTTCGCGGTGACCGCCCTGTGCCTGCTGCCGTTCGCGCTGGCCGAGGGGATCGTGCCGCACAGCACGGACCCCGGCCTTGTGCTCGCGCTCCTCGGCTACATCGCGGCGGTGCCCACGGCCCTGGCCTACGCCCTCTACTTCGCGGGCGCGGCCGTCGTACGCTCCGCCACCGTGTCCGTGATCATGCTCCTCGAGCCGGTGAGCGCGGCGGTCCTGGCCGTGGCCCTGCTGGGCGAGCCCCTCACAGCGGCGACCCTGGCCGGCACCCTGCTGATGCTGGGCTCGGTCACCGGTCTGGCCCTCGCGGAATCGAGGGGCGCGACGGTGTCCGGCTGACGGGTCACCGCGCCGCCAGATAGTCCGGGACTCCGGTACCGGGGGCGAGGTCGGGCTCGGGGAGCGGGGTGTCGTAGCCCTTGCGCAGGGGGACCACACCGGCCCAGTGGGGGAGGGCGAGGTCCTCGGGCTCGTCGTTCACGCCGCCGGTGCGGGTCTTGGCCGAGACCTCGTCCAGGTGGAGGCGGAGCACGGCGGTGGCCGCCAGTTCCCTCTTGTTGGCGGGCCGCGCGTCGGCTGCGCGGCCCGGGACGACATGGTCGACCAGGGCGTCGAGCACGGCCAGCTTCTCCTGCGGGTCGGTGACGTCGTGGGCGACGCCGTGCACGACCACCGAGCGGTAGTTGATCGAGTGGTGGAAGGCGGAGCGGGCCAGCACCAGGCCGTCGACATGGGTCACCGTCAGGCACACCGGCAGCCCGGGGTCGGCCTGCCCCGCCATCCGCAGCGGGCGCGAGCCCGTCGAACCGTGCACGTACAGCGTCTCGCCGACCCGGGCGTACAGCGTCGGCAGCACCACCGGGGCACCGTCGCGGACGAAGCCGAGATGGCAGACGTAGCCCTCGTCGAGTATCGCGTGCACCACTTCGCGGTCGTAGGAGGCCTTGTGCGCGGCGCGGGTGGGGACCGTGCGGTCGGTCGCGGAGTAGGCGGCGGGTGATGTCGTCGGCTGGGGGCTCCCCTGCATGGCGTTCTCCCTCGGTCTCTCTCTTGGCGTTTCTATTGCACTAGTGCATAATTGGCTTTGTGCTAGGAGAGTATCGGATCGAAGGCCGGGGTGCAGCGGACATTTCCGCGAGCATCGAGCGCGCGGTGGGGGAGGGCGCCCTGGAACCTGGACAACTGCTGCCGCCCATGCGGGAGTTGGCGGCCACGCTCGGGGTGAACCCGAACACCGTCGCGGCGGCCTACCGCACCCTGCGTGAGCGCGGGGTCATCGAGACGCAGGGGCGCCGGGGCAGCCGTATCCGCCCCAAACCGGCAACGACCGGCCGGGAGAAGGTGCGCGTCGACGTGCCGGCGGGGGTCCGCAACCTCGCGGACGGCAACCCCGACCCCGCCCTGCTGCCCCCGCTCGCGGGCGCGTTCGCGGCGGCGGCCGAGCGCGGCGACCGGGAACCGGTCCTGTACGGCGCCGACCCCGTGGACCCCGGCCTCGCCCGGCTCGCCCGTGCCGGGCTGGACGCCGACGGCGTGCCTGCCGGGCCGCTCACGCTCGCCTGCGGCGCCCTGGACGCCGTCGAACGCGTCCTCGCCGCACACCTCAAGCCGGGTGACGGCGTCGCCGTCGAGGACCCCGGCTGGGGCCGCACCCTCGATCTCGTTCCGGCGCTCGGCCTGCGCACGGTCCCGGTGGGCGTCGACGACGAGGGACCGCGCCCCGACGACCTGCGCGCCGCGCTGACGGCCGGGGCCCGTGCCGTGCTCGTCACCGCCCGCGCCCAGAACCCCGTCGGCGCGTCCGTCGGCGCCGCACGCGCGCGTGCGCTGCGCGCCGTCCTCGCCGACCACCCCGGAACCCTGCTGATGGAGGACGACCACGGTCACGGCATCGTCGACCTGCCCCCGCACCCCCTCGCGGGCGCCACCCGGCACTGGGCCTTCGTCCGCTCGGTCGCCAAGGCCTACGGCCCCGACCTGCGGCTCGCCGTACTGACCGGCGACGACGTCACCGTCGACCGGGTCCGCGGCCGGCACCGCCTCGGCCCCGGCTGGGTGAGCCTGCTGACCCAGCGGGCCGTGGCTCGCCTCTGGACGGACGGCGCGGTGGACGGTACGGCGGTGGCGGCGGCCTACGGCACCCGGCGCGAGGCGCTGATCGCGGCACTGGCCGAGCGGGGCGTCGCGGCACAGGGCCGCAGCGGTATGAACGTGTGGATCCCGGTACCGGACGAGACGGGAGCGGTCTCCCGCCTCCTCCACGGAGGCTGGGCGGTCGCCCCCGGCGCCCGCTTCCGCCTCGCGTCACCCCCGGGCATCCGCATCACGATCTCGACGCTGCGCGCGGAGGAGACCGGCCCCCTGGCAGACGCGGTCGCGTCGGCCGTGGGCCCCTCACCGACCCGGACTTATGTGTAGCGAACCGTGCCAACCTCCAAGGGGCGCGGGGCTGTATCGATGTGCGGCTCCGCCGCGTGGGCGCGGCCGGCCACAACGGACCCGCACACGCACCCGACGCCCCACGGCGCAGAACGCTACCGATCCCCCAACTTCCGGAAGTCCCAGGAAACAACCTTCTCCGGCGTCAGCCGAACCCACGCATGCCGCCCGTCATGCGGCATCGCGTCCAACCCGAAGTTCTTGCGCGCGAACAACGTCTCCACCGCGTCAAGCTCCGCACACAACTCACCCGTCCGAGGCGCCTCGCCCACGAACTCCACGGCCCCGGACAGTTCGACGCCGCGCAGCGACTCGTACTCCTCACCGATGTCGATCACGACCGCGACCCGGGGATCACGGAGCAACTGCGTCCACCGCTTGCTGCGGACGACCGAGTACAGCCACAGCGCGCTGCCGTCCCACAGGAACCACAGGGCACTCACATGCGGGCCGCCCTCGGCGGACACGGTGGCCACCCGGCAGGTGCGCTGGGTGGTGAGGAACGCGTCGAGCTCACCCGGCGTCATCATGATCTTCCGGCCCCGGCGCTGTGTGACGGTCATCCGGCCCCCCTCGTCTCTTCTCTTGTCACTGCTTACCGTGTACTGCTCTTCCAGTACTACTTTTCTGACACTGTGTCAGAAAAGGAAGTCTCTCGACACCAGGGAGAGCCGTGCCGCCCGCCGAACAGCTCAGCGCACTCCTCGACCCTCTGTCCACCACCCTGATCACGGTGGAGTGCCAGCAGGGCGTCGTGGGACCGGACGCCGCGCTGCCCCGGCTCGCCGAGGCGGCAAGGGCGTCGGGCGCGCTCGCCAACGTGGCCCGGCTGGTGGCCGCCGCCCACGACAGCGGGATCCAGGTGATCCACGCCGTCGCCGAACGCCGCCCGGACGGCCGGGGCGCCAACCGCAACGCGCGCCTGTTCCGCGCGGCCGAGCGGCTCCCCGTCCAACAGCTCCCCGGCACCCCTGCGACCCGTGTGGCGCCCCCCATCGAGGTCGCCGCCCAGGACCTCGTCGTACGACGTCTGCACGGCCTTTCGCCGATCCAGGGCACCGACGTCGACGCCCTGCTGCGCAACCTCGGCTGCCGCACGCTGGTCGTGACCGGAGTCTCGGCCAACGTGGCGATCCCGAACACCGTCTTCGACGCGGTCAACCGGGGTTACACGGCCGTCGTGCCGTCGGACGCCATCGCGGGGGTGCCTGCCGACTACACCCCCGCGATGATCCGTCACACCCTCGCATTGGTCGCCACGGTCGCGACCACGGACGAGGTGCTGACGGCTTTCCGGCAGTCGGGCGTCAGGCCAGCGTGATCGAGTCGCCGCTGACGGTGATCTTCACCTCGGGCAGCGCCGACGTCGCCGGACCGCTCTTCACGCTGCCGTCCTCGACCGAGAAGTTGCTGTTGTGACAGGGGCAGTTGATGACCCCGTCGGCGATGCTCTTCACCGCGCAGCCCTGGTGGGTGCACACGGCCGAGAACGCCTTGTAGGTGCCCGCCGTCGGCTGGGTGACGACCACCTTCTCGGACTCGAAGACCTTGCCGCCGCCCTCGGGGATCTCGGACGTCGTGGTCAGCGCGGAACCGGCCGCGGCGTCCCCGCCGCTGCTCGCGGACTCGCTGCTGCCGGTCGAACCGGTGGAGCCGGTGGTGCCGCCGGACGACGCCGACGAGCTCGACGAGTCGTCGTCGGAGCTTCCGCACGCGGCCAGCGCGACGGTGAGCCCCGCGGCTCCTGCCGCCGCCACGACGGTACGGCGGGCGGGTTTCGCGGTGGACTTGATCGATGCGCTGGTCATGCTGGCATTTCCTTCCAACGGGGGGTTCGTGGAACTACCGAGAGGTACGGGCGGTGGCCGTGGCCTGTTCAGCGCCCGCGCCGAGTCCGGACAGTGTCGAGATATTGACTGCTTCGAGGTCGGAGCCGCGTAAGCCAGAGCTGTCGCGAAGCTGTCGGCGGCGAGTCCGCCCAGCCCAGTAACCTGGGGCGATGCTCAAGGAAGTCACCGCCACCCGCTACATCACGCCCCTGCGGGAGGGCGGCTCGCTGCCGGGGCTCGTCGAGGCCGACGACTTCGGGACCTACGTCATGAAGTTCACCGGCGCCGGGCAGGGCCGCAAGACGCTCGTGGCGGAGGTCGTCTGCGGGGAACTCGCCCGCCGGCTGGGCCTGCGGGTGCCCCGCCTGGTGACGGTGGAACTCGACCCGGTGCTCGGACTCGGCGAACCCGACCAGCAGGTCCAGGATCTGCTCCGCTCCAGCCGCGGCACCAACCTCGGGATGGACTTCCTCCCCGGTGCCCTCGGCTTCGACCCGCTCGCCTTCCCGGTGAGCCCCGGGGAGGCCGGCCGGATCGTCTGGTTCGACGCGCTCGTGAACAACGTCGACCGTTCCTGGCGCAACCCCAACCTGCTGGTGCACCACGGCGAGCTGTGGCTCATCGACCACGGCGCCACCATGATCTGGCAGCACAACTGGCCCACCGCCGAGACCTCCGCGGCCCGCCCCTACGACGCCTCCGACCACGCCCTCGCCACCTTCGCGCCGGACGTCGAGGCCGCCGCCGCGCAACTGGCCCCGCAGGTCACCGCCGACCTGCTCGCCGAGGTCACCGCCGAGATCCCCGACGTCTGGCTCGCGGACGAACCCGGCTTCGACACCCCGGACGCGCTGCGCCGCGCCTACGCCGCCCCCCTGCTCGCGCGCGCCGCCGTCATCCACGAACGCATCGAGGGGACCAAGTGACCGAGCGCCACATCATCCGCGCCAGCGAGGCGAACGAACGGGACGTCTTCGAGTACGCCGTCCTGCGCGTCGTACCGCGTGTCGAACGCGGCGAGTGCGTCAACGCGGGCGTGCTGGTCTACTGCCGCGCGCGGGGCTACGTCGGCGCCCGCGTCCATCTCGACGAGGCGCGGCTGCTCGCCCTGGCGCCGGACGCGGACGTGCCCGGGATCAGGGCGGCGCTGTCGGCCGTGGAAGGGGTGTGCGGCGGTGGCGCGGCGGCCGGTCAGGCGGCCGGCGACGACGCCGGGCGGCGGTTCCGCTGGCTGGTCGCGCCCCGCTCCACGGTGGTGCAGCCGGGGCCCGTGCACACCGGGCTCACCTTCGATCCGGCGGCCGAGACCGAGCGGTTGCTGGACCTCCTGGTGAGGTAATGGATCACACCGGCGCCGTGTGGCGTTGACACCGGGTGCCAGGGCTTCTAGCGTCACGTGTCGCGAAGGTACTAAGCGGTCGCTCACCGCAGACCGGCTTCTCAAGGGCTCACCAGGCTCACCAGGTCCACCAGGGTTCTCTCAAGGGCGAGGAGACACAGGAATGTCCACCACAGAACAGCGGGTCGCGGTCGTCACCGGCGCGGCGCGCGGCATCGGCGCCGCCACCGCCGTACGTCTGGCCGCCGAGGGCCGCGCGGTCGCGGTCGTCGACCTCGACGAGGCCGCCTGCAAGGACACCGTCGAGAAGATCACCGCGGCGGGCGGCCGGGCCGTCGCCATCGGCGCGGACGTCTCCGACGAGGCCCAGGTCGAGGCGGCGATCGCCCGTGTCGTCGAGGAGCTGGGCGCCCCGACGATCCTCGTCAACAACGCGGGCGTGCTCCGCGACAACCTGCTGTTCAAGATGAGCGTCGCCGACTGGGACACCGTCCTGGGCGTGCACCTGCGCGGCTCCTTCCTGATGGCCAAGGCCGTCCAGAAGCACATGGTCGACGCCGGCTTCGGCCGGATCGTCAACCTGTCCTCGTCCTCCGCGCTGGGCAACCGCGGCCAGGCCAACTACTCCGCCGCCAAGGCCGGTCTGCAGGGCTTCACCAAGACCCTCGCCATCGAGCTCGGCAAGTTCGGCGTCACCGCCAACGCCGTCGCCCCCGGCTTCATCGCCACCGACATGACGGCCGCGACCGCCGCCCGGGTCGGCATGGGCTTCGAGGAGTTCAAGGCCGCCGCCGCCACCCAGATCCCCGTCGCGCGCGTCGGCGAGCCCGACGACATCGCCAACGCGATCGCCTTCTTCACGAACGAGGCCGCCGGCTTCGTCTCCGGCCAGGTGCTGTACGTCGCCGGCGGACCGCTCGACTAACCACCACTGGGGATCACGAACATGACTGTGGAACTCTCCGGCAAGGCCGCTCTCGTCACGGGCGCCAGCCGCGGCATCGGTTACGGCGTCGCCGAGGCGCTCGTCGCCCGCGGCGACCGGGTCTGCATCACCGGCCGCGACGAGGGCGCCCTGAAGGAGGCCGTCGAGCGGCTCGGTGCCGACCGGGTCATCGGCGTCGCCGGCAAGGCGCACGACCTCGACCACCAGACGGCCGCCGTCGAGCGCACCATGGAGGCCTTCGGCCGGGTCGACTACCTGGTCAACAACGCCGGGACCAACCCGGTGTTCGGCCCCATCGCCGACCTCGACCTGGACGTGGCCCGCAAGGTCTTCGAGACCAACGTGGTCTCCGCCCTCGGCTTCGCCCAGAAGACCTGGCACGCCTGGCAGAAGGACAACGGCGGCGCGATCGTCAACATCGCCTCCGTGGCGGGCCTCTCCGCCTCGCCGTTCATCGGGGCGTACGGCATCAGCAAGGCCGCGATGATCAACCTGACCCAGCAGCTGGCGCACGAGTACGCGCCGCGGGTGCGGGTCAACGCCATCGCCCCGGCCGTGGTGAAGACCAAGTTCGCCGCGGCCCTGTACGAGGGCCGTGAGGAGGAGGCCGCCTCCGCCTATCCGCTGGGCCGGCTCGGCGTGCCCTCCGACATCGGCGGCACCGCCGCGTTCCTCACCTCAGGACAGTCGGACTGGATCACCGGCCAGACCCTCGTCGTCGACGGAGGCCTCTTCCTCAACGCGGGTGTCAGCTGACCTACGCGTAACAACACGGACACGTAACGACACGGGCACCGATTTTCTTGACGGAAACGGTGCCCGTGTCGACGTATCTGGGGCGCATCGCGCGATGACAACGTCGTCAATCCCGACGTGATCAAATCCGTGCTCAGGGCACGATTCGAGACGTCATGGCGCTGCGGTATGGTCTGCCAACCCTTGGCATGGCTTATCGAGGAGTGTGCGCGTGTTCAACCGGAACCGATCCTTGCATCACATCGCGGCGATCGTGTCCATATCCCTGGTGAGCGGATGCGGTCTCCTGGGAGACGAGGGCTCCGACGAGTCCGGGCCCATCACCGTGGGGACGACCAGCGCGCCCAGCACACTCGATCCCGCCGCGGCCTGGGACGGCTCCTGGGAACTGTTCCGCAACATCTACCAGACGCTGCTGTCCTACCCCACGGGCGCGACCGAGCCGCAGCCGGACGCCGCCAAGAGCTGCGAGTTCACCGACAACTCCAGCCGCGTCTACCACTGCGAGCTGCGCGAGGGTCTGAAGTTCTCCAACGGCGACAAGCTCGACGCCAAGGCCGTGAAGCACTCCATCGACCGGGTCCTGGCGATCAACGCGGACACCGGCCCCGCCGGACTGCTGGGCAGCCTGGACAGCGTCCAGACCAGCGGCGACCGTGACGTAACGTTCAACCTGAACAAGGCGGACGCCACCTTCCCCTTCGTGCTCGCCACCCCCGGCATGTCCCTCGTCGACCCCGACGACTACCCCGCGAAGAGCCTCCGCAAGGCGTCCGGCATCGTCGGCTCCGGGCCCTACCGGCTGCAGTCCTACGGGTCGGGCAAGCAGGCCGTACTCGTCCGCAACGACAGCTACGAGGGCACCGCCGACCGCAAGAACGACGCGGTGACCATCCGCTACTTCCAGGACTCCGGCGCGATGGTCAAGGCGCTGCGCGGCGGGGAGATCGACGCCACCTACCAGGGGCTCGCCGCCGACGACATCGTCGCCCTGGAGGCCGACGGCGGCGAAAACGAGGGCCTGCAGCTCGTCGAGGGCGCCGGCAGCAACATCAACTACCTGGTGTTCAACCCGAAGGACCCCTGGTCGAACAAGCTCGCCGTGCGCCGGGCCGTCGCCCAGGTGGTCGACCGGGACGCCATCGCCCACAACATCTACCAGGACACCGTCGACCCCCTGTACTCCATGGTCCCGACCGGTCTGACGGGCCACACCTCCGGCTTCTTCGACAACTTCGGCGAACCCGACGCGGACAAGGCCCGCCAGATCCTCACCCAGGCCGGCATCACGGAGACCGTCCCGCTCACCCTCTGGTACACCACCGACCGCTACGGCTCCGACACCGCTCTGGAGTTCAAGGAGCTCAAGCGCCAGCTGGAAGCCTCCGGACTGTTCAAGGTCACCCTCAAGAGCCGCCCGTGGAACACCTACGTGCTCGGCTACCAGAAGGGCGAGTACCCGGTGTTCGGCCGCGGCTGGGCCCCCGACTTCCCGGACGCCGACAACTTCATCGCCCCCTTCGTCGGCGACCAGAACGCGCTCGGCACGCCCTACCCGGCGAAGGAGATCACCCAGGTGCTGCTGCCGCGCTCCCGTGAGG
The DNA here is from genome assembly GCF_042653945.1 of Streptomyces vulcanius. Lineage (NCBI taxonomy): Bacteria > Bacillati > Actinomycetota > Actinomycetes > Kitasatosporales > Streptomycetaceae > Streptomyces > Streptomyces vulcanius. The sequence goes on from NZ_JBHSFK010000028.1 coordinate 67,521, forward strand.
AGAGCGACCGCGCGAGCGTGGCGAAGGAGTTCGAGGAGGCCCAGCAGATCCTCGTCGACGACGCCCGGCTGCTGCCGCTGTGGCAGGGCAAGCAGTACCTCGCCACCAACGAGGACATCTCCGGCGCGGAGCGCTCCCTGGACCCGTCGACGATCATGATGATGTGGGAACTGTCCCGCAAGACCAGCTGGTAAACGCTCGAAGCCTCCGTTGTCAGTGGCCGCCTGTAGGTTCTGGGGTGAGCAAGTGACCGCACGACGGAGGACGTTGACGTGACCGACATCGCGATGCTGCCCGAGACCTGGCGCGGGGTCCTGGGCGACGAACTGCAGCAGCCCTACTTCAAGGAGCTGACCGAGTTCGTCGAGGAGGAGCGGGCGAAGGGGCCCGTCTACCCCCCGCGCGAAGAGGTGTTCGCCGCGCTGGACGCGACGCCGTACGACCGGGTCAAGGTCCTCGTCCTGGGCCAGGACCCGTACCACGGCGAGGGGCAGGGGCACGGCCTGTGCTTCTCGGTGCGGCCGGGGGTCAAGATCCCGCCGTCCCTGCGCAACATCTACAAGGAGATGCACCAGGAGCTGGGCACCCCGATCCCCGACAACGGCTACCTCATGCCGTGGGCGCAGCAGGGCGTCCTGCTGCTCAACGCGGTCCTGACGGTCCGCTCCGGCGAGGCGAACTCGCACAAGGGCAGGGGCTGGGAGAGGTTCACCGACGCGGTGATCCGCGCCGTGGCCGACCGGCCCGACCCGGCGGTCTTCGTCCTGTGGGGCAACTACGCGCAGAAGAAGCTCCCGCTGATCGACGAGAGCCGCCACATCGTCGTCAAGGGCGCGCACCCCTCCCCGCTCTCGGCGAAGAAGTTCTTCGGCTCCCGCCCGTTCACCCAGATCAACGAGGCGGTGTCCCAGCAGGGCCACGACCCGATCGACTGGACGATCCCGAACCTGGCGTGAATCCGGTGCCGCCTGAGCGGGATTGCCGCCGGGGGCGGTTAGCGTCGTCGCAGGAACGCTAGGAGGACACGGTGGCGGAGCGAGCGGGGCGGGCGGCGCCGGAGGACGGCGTGCTGACGCGGATCGGGCAGGTCGTGATGCTGCACCACGGCGGGGACCGCGAGGAAGCCCGCCGCAGACTCCTCGACCTGTGGACGGAGCTCGGTGAGGACGGCGACCCGCTGCACCGCTGCACGCTGGCCCACTACCTGGCGGACACCCAGGACGACCCCTTCGACGAACTGGCCTGGGACCTGCGGGCGCTGACCGCGGCCGAGGAGCACGAGGGATCACCCGAGGTACGCGCCCTGTACCCCTCGCTGCACCTCAACCTCGCCGCCGACTACGTCCGGCTCGGCCGCTCCGAGGCCGCCCGCACCCATATCCGCAGGGCACGCGGAGCGGCCGGCGCGCTCGGGGACGACAGTTACGGCGACGGGGTGCGGGCGGCGATCAGCAGGATGGAGCTGCGGCTGGGCGAAGGGGAGCGCTGAGTTCTCCCCCCGGAGTCACCTCAGAGCCACTCGGCGTCACCGCCCGTAGGTCTGCTCGCAGATCACCGACTCCGGGCTGTCGCCCCGCCAGGCGCCGTACTGTCGGCCGAGCGCGCACACATCGGTGTTCCGGCGGATCTCCGCCTCCACGTCCGGGACCTCGACGCGCGGCGCCGGCGTGTGCCGCCGTGGCTCCGGGCGGTCCGGCCGGGGGTGGTGCGGGTGCGGACGCGTGGGGTGGTGCTGCTGCGGGTGTGAGCGTGCCGTCCGCTGCGGCTCGGCGGGTGCCGCCGCCACAGTCGGCCGCTGCCGCCGCTCCCTGAGCGTCGTGGCCTCCGGTTTCCGGGACGGCTCGACCATCTCCAGCGCCTCACGGGCCGGCGCCTGCACCACCTGCGTCTCGGCCCGGCCCTCCGGCCTGGGCACGGACGGCTGGGACGGTACGGCCGGGGCGGGGCCGGGCGCGGGCGGGCGCTGGACGGTCACACATCCGGAGAGGGCCGAGAGGGCCACGGTGACCAGAAGCGTCGCGGTAGTCGTCGTCGATCGATGCACGCGCGCAACTCTGGTGGTTCCGGCCGTGCGCGAGGTAGCGGACAAGCGGAGGTTGGCCCGCACGGGTGATCCCGTGCCCCTTACGGAGGGAGCCGGCCGGGCGGGGCTGACGTCACTCGCCGGTCGCGCCGTCGATGCGCTCGCGCAGCAGGTCGGCGTGGCCGTTGTGACGGGCGTACTCCTCGATCATGTGCGTGTAGATCCACCGCAGGTTGAAGGGCTCCTCGGTGAACCGGCTCTTCCTCCTCGAGAAGTCGTCCAGGGCGAAGCCGGCCGCGTTGCGCCGGGCGATCTCGATCTCGGCCTGCCAGGTGGCGTACGCCTCCTGCCAGGTGTCCTCCTCGGTGAGGTGGAACTCGCCGTCGGGGTCGGCCTCGCTGTAGTAGATAGGGCCGGGTTCGTCGCCCACCAGCGTCTTGCGGAACCAGCCGCGCTCGACGTCCGCCATGTGCCGCACGAGCCCCAGCAGGGACATCTCCGACGGCGGCACCGAGGCGGTGCGCAGCTGGGCGTCGGTGAGGCCCTCGCACTTCCACTCCAGGGTCTTGCGGTGGTAGTCCAGCCAGCCCTCCAGCATGGTGCGTTCGTCGGCGTTCAGGGCGGGCTCGGTGCGCTGTGTCGTCATCCCGGCATGATCGCCCATCGGCCCTGTCGTGAGCACGTGGTTTTAGCCGCCGTATGCTGCGGAGGAGGCACGTGGTACCAGGTGAGGGAGCGCCCGTGAAGGTCGGCTGCATCGGACTCGGTGACATCGCACAGAAGGCGTATCTGCCGGTGCTGGGCGCGCTGCCCGGGATCGAACTCCACCTGCAGACCCGCACGCCGGCCACGCTGGACCGGGTCGCCGACGGACTGCGGTTGCCCGCCGGGCAGCGGCACCGCGATCTCGACGCGCTGCTCGCCACCGGCCTCGACGCGGCCTTCGTGCACGCGCCGACCGGCGCCCACCCCGAGATCGTCGCGCGGCTGCTGGCGGCGGGTGTCCCGACGTACGTCGACAAGCCGCTGGCGTACCGGCTCGCCGACTCCGAGCGGCTGGTGGCGCTCGCGGAGGACGGGGGCGTGTCCCTCGCCGTCGGCTTCAACCGGCGCTTCGCGCCCGGCTACGCGCAGTGCGCGGACCATCCGCGCGAGCTGATCCTCATGCAGAAGAACCGGGTCGGGCTGCCCGAGGAGCCGCGCGCGATGATCCTCGACGACTTCATCCACGTCGTCGACACCCTGCGCTTCCTGACCCCCGCACCGGTCGACGACGTGACCGTGCGCGCCCGTGTCGAGGACGGGCTGCTGCACCATGTCGTGCTCCAGCTGTCCGGGCACGGCTTCACCGCGCTCGGCGTGATGAACCGGCTCAGCGGTTCCAACGAGGAGATCCTGGAGGTCTCCGGGCAGGACACCAAGCGTCAGGTCGTCAACCTCGCCGAGGTGATCGACCACAAGGGCCAGCCGACCGTGCGGCGGCGCGGCGACTGGGTACCGGTGGCCCGGCAGCGCGGCATAGAGCAGGCGGCGACGGCCTTCCTGGACGCGGTCCGCGCGGGAAAGGTGCTCAGCGCCCGGGACGCGCTGGCGACCCATGAACTGTGCGAGCGGGTGGTCCGAGCGGTGCGGGAGCGTTCCGGCGCAGCCTGACCGTCCGCGCGCCCTCCGTGAGGCCCAGGGCCACCAGCACCAGCAGGGCCAGATGGACCGGCCAGTCGCCGTAGCGGACGTACGGGGTGACGCCGTCGGCGAGCGGGACGTCGTAGACCGCCGTGGTGCTCGCGTCCGTGCCGAGCCAGGGGCCGACGCGCCGGCCGCTCGCGTCGTAGACGGCCGAGACGCCGGTGAGGGTCGCGTGGACGAACGGCCGCCCGGTCTCGGCGGCGCGCAGCGCGGCCAGCGAGGCGTGCTGCTCGGGCGCCCAGCTCCACTGGAAGGTGGAGGTCGAGGACTGGGCGACGACGACGTCCGCGCCGTCCTCGGCCAGATGCCGGCTCATGTCGGGGAAGGCTGTCTCGAAACAGACCAACGGCCCGATCCGCAGCCCCGGCCCGGCGTCCATGACCACCTGCTCGGTCCCGCGCCGCCGGTCCTCACCTGCGGCCTTCCCGACGGAGGTCGCCCAGCCGAGCAGCGAACGGGCCGGTATGTACTCCCCGAACGGCACCAGCCGCATCTTGTCGTACCGGTCGCCGGTCGGGCCGTCCGGTCCGACAAGGATCGAACTCTTGTATATGCCGGGCCGGTCGGAGCGGCGGGCGTCGACATTGACGAGGATGTCGGCTCCGGTGGCCCGCGAGAGCGCGGCGATCCGCTCGGCCAGTTCGGGCCGGTCCCCGAGGTCGTACCCGACGCTGCTCTCGCCCCAGACGATCAGGTCGACGTCCTGCCCGATGAGCCGCCGGGTCAGCTGTTCCTCGCGGTCGAAGCGGGCGTCGGGCCCGTCGATCACCCCCGCCTGTACGACGGCGATCCGGGTCCGTCCGTCGGCGTCCGGCCGGGGCGCCCAGGCCCAGGCGGCGGACGCGGTGGCGGCGGTGGCGACCAGACCGGCGACGGCCGGCGCCCTGGACGCGGGGACCGACACGAGCACGGCGAGTGCGACGTTGAGCGCCACCACCAGGAAGCTGAGCAGCCACACCCCGCCGACGGAGGCCAGCCGCAGGGCCGGCTCGACCTGCCACTGACTGGCTCCGAGCATGCCCCACGGGCCGCCCAACCCCTGCCAGGAACGCACGAGTTCGGCGCCCAGCCAGGCGGAGGGCAGGACGAGCAGTCCGGCGAGGAGCCGGCCCCGGGTCGGCACGTCGGTCCCGTCCCCGGCGAGGAACCGGCGGACCAGCCACCCCCAGGGCGCCCACAACGCCCCGAGCAGCGCGGCTATCACGAAGGTGAACACAGTCAGGCTCGGCAGCAGCCAGTGGTGCATGGCCAGCATGAACCCGAACCCGCCGCTCCAGCCGTCGTACGCCGCCCGCCGTGCCGTCGGCGCGGAGCGGGCCAGCAGCAGCCAGGGGACGAGCGCGCCGTACGCCCACCACCACAACGCCGGTGCGGGAAAGGCGAGTACGGGCAGCGCGCCGGCGAGCGCGGCGACGGCCGAGCGCCGCCAGGGGGAGGTGAGCCAGTGGCCGAACTTCCTCACGCAGCACCTCCCTGCCCGGTGGGTGCTTCCAGTGTGCGCGCCGCGGACGATCTCCAACAGGTGTCTTTCGGCTCACCCCGGCAGCCGCCGCCACTTCTCCTGTACGACCACCTCGCGCAGCCGCCACCCGTCGTGCGTCCGCACCAACGCGAACGCGTACCGCCCGCCGCAGACGAAGTCGGGCGCGGCGGCGGGGGAGCCCTCGGTGCCCGCGCCCAGCCGCATCGGATTGACGTAGTCGGCCTGCACCCGCGCGGTGTCGCCGGTGTCCTGCTCCAGGGTCCCGAACCGCACCCGGCGGTTGACGATGAGATGCTGCCGCATCGAGAACATCCCCAGGCTCTCCGTGAGCCAGGTGGCGACCGTCCCGACGTTCCCCTCGATCCCCCCGGCCGACCGGTAGTCGGCCCGCCCGTCCGCCGTGAACAGTTCCCGGTACGCCGTCCAGTCACCGTCGTCCACGGCCACCGCGTACTCCGTGACCACTCCGTCGACGGCCAGCCGGTCCATCACGGTGGCGAGCTCCACACGCTGCGTCATGAGGCCGAGTGTTGGGGATGAGGGCCGCGGAACCAAGGGGTCGGGCCGGGGCATTCGCGGCGCTGTCCGGGTCACCCGCCGGCAACTCCCGTCGCCGCGTCGGCCGTTCGAGGGGGCTGTGCCGCCTCCGCGTTCTGCCGGCGTACGAGGGCGATGGTGAAGGCGATCATCAGGGCCGCGGGGAAGAGCCAGATCAGGGGCATGGCCCAGAGCGGCAGGCCGGGCCCGATGGAGAGGAAGGCCGCGAGCACTCCGGCGCCGGTCAGACCGGCCGCCAGACGCCTCAGGTACTTCATTCCCCGGCTCCACTCGGGCTGCCTGATACGGCGGACACGCCAGCCGCAGGCCGCGACCAGCAGAAGGCTGGAGGGGCCGCAGGCGACCAGGACGGCCAGCTGGGACTCGGGGAGGGTGTCCGGGTTGTCCGTGGTGGGCTGGTCGGCGCCGTGCGCGGAGATCCGTACGAGCAGGCCGCGCCAGATCGTGCCGGTCACCGTGTCGCCGTCGCGGAGTTCGTCGAGCACCGGGCCGTTGTCGCGGAATCCCGTCCGCCACTCGTCGCCGTTCGCGGTGGTGAGGGTGGCGCGGATGTTCTCGCTCCTCTTGCCCGACCACAGGTGGATCTCCGAGACCGTGAACGTCTGCCTCCACAGGCAGTCGGACGGGTCCAGCGGCACGGACGGACAGTCCACCGCCGATTTCAGGCCATGGTCGCGCTCCACGGTGTCCCCCAGACCCAGGGCGACGAGCACGGAGATGGCCACCACGGCGAGGCCGAACACGAGCCCGATGAACGCAGATGTCACATTCTGTGCCTTACTCCGCGAAGTCATGGTCGAATTCTGCCAGTTGGAGGCGGGGTACGACCTTGACCGGTCTTGGAGCGGTGTCAAGATCCCATCAGCGGCATACCCTCGGGATGTTGATCAAGCCGAGGTCCGGAGGTTCGTATGGCACGGCCCGTGACGGTCGTCACCGGTGGCAGTCGTGGGATCGGGGCCGCCGTGTGCGGGCGGCTCGCGGTGGACGGGCATGACCTGGTGGTGGGGTACGTCCGGGACGCCGAGGCCGCGGAACGGGTGGCCGGCGGGGTGCGGGAGGCCGGCGGGCGGGCGGTCGTGGTGCGGGTGGACACGTCCGACGAGGCGGCCGTGGAGCGGCTGTTCGAGGTGGCCGAGACCCGGCTCGGGGCGGTGACGGGGCTGGTGAACAACGCCGCTGTCACCGGGCCCCTGGGACGGCTGGCCGATGCCGACACCGCCGATCTGCGCCGGGTCGTGGACGTCAACCTGGTGGGCGCGCTGCTGTGCGCGCGACGGGCCGCGCAGTTGATGTCGGCGCGGGGGAGCGGGGTGATCGTGAACGTGTCGTCCGCGGCGGCCACGCTCGGCAGCCCCGGCGAGTACGTCCACTACGCGGCGACCAAGGCCGCCCTCGACGCCCTCACGGTCGGGCTGTCCAAGGAGCTCGGCCCGGACGGTATCCGGGTCAACGGGGTCGCGCCCGGCCTGGTCGACACCGAGATGCACGCGGCGATGGGCGATCCCGGACGTCCGGATCGGATCGCGCCGTCGATCCCGCTGCGCCGGCCGGGGCGGGCCGAGGAGATCGCGGCGGCCGTGGCCTGGCTGATGTCGGCCGAGGCGTCCTACACGACGGGGGCGGTGCTGCGGGTCGCGGGTGGGCGCTGACCGGCGCCGTGGGCGTCAGGCCGCGGTGACGACGCCGGCCCGTATCGCCGCGGCCCACTCCACCACCAGCAGCTCGTACTCCGCCCGCTCCTGGGTCGACAGCGAACCGCCGGCGCGCAGCCAGAGGGAACGAATCCGCTCGTTCAACTCGGCGGCGGAGCGCACGGAACCAGAGATCTCGGGGTTGGGGGACATGGCCCAAGCCTAGGCGCACGAACTGACACTGCGCTACCGGACCGCTACCCGTTCGGTTATGGGGTTGGTCACGGCTGATCGATCAACCGGGCGGGCGGGACGAGGGCGTGGTGAAGCGGACGTCAGCCCGCCGACTCGGCCGCGTGCGGGCTGAGGGCGCCCGTCGAGACGAGGGCGATGATCACGATGCCGAGGGCCACGCGGTAGTAGACGAACGGCATGAAGGACTTGGTGCTGATGAACTTCATGAACCACGCAATTACTGCATAACCGGACACGAACGCGATCACCGTCGCGAAGATCGTCGGAGGCCACTCCACATGGCCGCCCTCCAGCGCGTCCTTCGTCTCGAAGATCCCGGACGCGAGGACCGCCGGGATGGCGAGGAGGAACGAGTAGCGGGCCGCCGCCTCGCGCTTGTAGCCCATGAACAGGCCGCCGCTGATCGTGGCGCCGGAGCGGGAGACGCCCGGGACGAGCGCACAGGCCTGGCAGAGGCCGAAGATCAGTCCGTCCTTGACGCTCAGGTTCTCCAGCGCCTTGCGCTGCTTCGGCGCGCGGTGCTTGGCGCCCGTCTCGTCCCGCGCGGCGAGCCGGTCGGCGATGCCGATGACGATGCCCACGACCACGAGCATCGTCGCGGTGACCCGCAGGTCGCGGAACGGACCCTCGATCTGGTCCTTCAGGGTCAGCCCCAGCACGCCGATCGGGATCGAGCCGACGATCACCAGCCAGCCCATCTGGGCGTCGTGGTCCTTGCGCATCTCCTTGTTGAAGAGCGACTTGGACCAGGCGGAGATGATCCGCCCGATGTCCTTGCGGAAGTAGATCAGCACCGCTGTCTCGGTGCCGATCTGGGTGATCGCCGTGAAGGCGGCCCCGGGGTCCTTCCAGCCCGAGAAGGCCGCGGTCAGCCGCAGATGCGCGCTGGAGGAGACGGGGAGGAACTCGGTCAGCCCCTGGACGAGTCCGAGGACGAGGGATTCAAACCAAGACATGAAGTTACGGAGTCCAAGCGCCGGTTCGGAGAGGAGCGACGGTGCCGACGGGCCACCGCGCGGTGATCAAGAGTGTGTGGAGGAAGCGTAGCGGGCCACGCTGACAGGTTCGCCACAGGGGCTCCGCAGAGGGCCGGGGAGCGGGCGGCGGAGCGGGTCGGGCGGACCTCCCGCACCGGCCGGGTGGGCCCTTCACCTCGTATGTCCTGTCCCGGATGGTTGACCGCCGCGTTCCGGCCGCATACGTTGCTGCCGGTGCGGGAAAGCGCTTGCTGTCTGGTGGGGCCGGCGCATGCCGCTCCGTAGGTCGCCCGCCCGGTTTCCGGGCCGTACGTCTCAGGAGTGCTGATCACGTCCATGTCCCCCTCCACTCCGCCCTCCGCCGCGGCCTTGGCCCCGCTCGCCGGGCGCCGGATCCGGGCCGCCGTCATCGGTACCGGCGCCATCGGGCGCGGCTCCCATCTGCCCGCCCTCCAGCAGCTCGCCGCCGAGGGGGAGACCGAGGTCGTCGCGGCGGTCGACATCGATGCCGGTTCGGTCGAGGCGTTCTGCGCGGAGGGCGGGGTTCCGCACGCCTACACCGACCTGGCGCGGATGCTGGCCGAGCAGCGCCCGGACCTGGTGACCATCGGCACCCCGCCGACCCTGCACCGCGAGCAGAGCGTGGCCGCGCTGCGGGCCGGGGCGTGGGTGTGGTGCGAGAAGCCGCCGGTGCCGACGCTCGCCGACTACGACGCGGTGACGGCGGAGGAGGGCGCGGAGGGCGGGCCGTACGCCTCGATCGTCTTCCAGCACCGGTTCGGCTCCGGCACCCGCCATGTGAAGCGGCTGCTCGCGGACGGCGCCCTCGGCCGGCCGCTCGTCGCGCACTGCCAGACCACCTGGTACCGCGACACCGCCTACTACGCGGTGCCCTGGCGGGGCCGCTGGCGGACCGAGGGCGGCGGCCCGGCGATGGGTCACGGCATTCACCAGATGGATCTCCTCCTCGACCTGCTCGGACCGTGGAGCGAGGTGCGGGCCATGGCCGGCCGGCTCGTCCACGACGTCGAGACCGAGGACGTCTCCACCGCCCTGCTCCGTTTCGAGGGCGGGGCCATGGCGACGGTCGTCAACAGCGTGCTCAGCCCCGACGAGGTCAGCCGCATCCGCATCGACTGCGAGCGCGCCACCGTCGAGCTCACCCACCTCTACGGTCACTCCAACGCCGACTGGCGCATCACCCCGGCCCCGGACGTCACCGGCGACGAGGTGGCCGCCTGGCAGGACTTCGGCACCGACGTCCCCAGCTCGCACCTGGCCCAGCTGCGTGAGCTGGTCGCCAGCATGCGCGCGGGGGAGCGCCCGCGCAGCAGCGGCGAGGACGGGCGGACCAGCCTGGAGCTGATCACCTCGCTCTACAAGTCGGCGTTCACCGACACGACGGTGAAGCGCGGTGAGATCGGCCCCGGCGATCCGTACTACACCGCCCTGCACGGCGGCGCGCACGGCTGGGCTCCCGCCACGGAGGTGTCCGCATGACCGGCGGCGGCCTGCGCCTCGTGCACGCCCACGGCGACCGGATCACCGTGACCGACGAGGCGTCCGGCGTCGAACTGCTCGCCTACGTCTACCGGCCGGAGGCGGCCTGGGAGGCTCCGAAGCCGTACATCCACCCGCTGCGCACGCTCGCGGGCGCCGTCGTGACCGACTACCGGCCCAACGACCACCGCTGGCACAAGGGCCTGTCCATGACCGCCTCGCACCTCTCGGGCGCCAACCTCTGGGGCGGCAACTCCTACGTCCACGGCGAGGACTACCTGGCCCTGCCCGAGCGGGTCGGCTCGATGGCGCACGCCGGCTTCGACGAGGTCGCCGTCTCCGCGGGCGGGGACCGGGTCGTCCTCGCCGAGCGGCTGACCTGGCACCCGTACAGCGGCGAGCTGTGGGCCGAGGAGGCCCGCCGGATCGAGGTGCACGACATCGACCGGGCGTCCGGCTCCTACGCCCTGACCTGGACGACCGCCGTCACCAACCGTCGGGACGAGCCGCTGCTGTTCGGCAGCCCGACCACCGCCGGACGTGAACTGGCCGGTTACACGGGCCTGTTCTGGCGCGGCCCGCGCGCCTTCCGCGACGGCCGGGTCATCGGCCCCGACGGCGAGGGCCCCGACCTGATGGCCTCGCAGAGCCCCTGGCTGGCCGTCTCCGGCGAGCACGACGGCACCGACGGCCACGCCACCGTCGTCGTCGCGCACGCCCCCGAGAACGACCACCTGGGTGAGCGGGGGGCCCACCCGGCCCACTGGTTCGTCCGCAACGAGCCCTGGGCGGGCATCGCCCCCTCCTGGGCCTTCTTCGACGAACTGGAACTCGCCCCCGGCGACACCCTCACCCGGCGCTACCGCGTGGTCGTCGCCGACGGCGCCTGGGAACGGGAGGAGATCGCCGGGTACCTGGAGACGCATCCGTGGTGAGCCCGTTCCCCGGGCTGCCCGGCGGGGTCGCCGTCTCGCACCTGTGCGTGTACGACTGGCCGGCCGCCGACGGGCTGCACGGCGGAACCCCGCACATGCACCTGACGTGTGCGGAGGGGTACGTCGTCACGGGCGGCCGGGGCGCGGTGCAGACGCTGACCGGCTCCGGGTACGAGGTCACGCCCCTCGCGCCCGGCACGGTCGCCTGGTTCACGCCCGGCACCATCCACCGGCTGGTCAACGAGGACGATCTGCGCATCACCGTCCTGATGCAGAACAGCGGACTGCCGGAGGCGGGCGACGCCGTCCTCACGCTGCCTCCGGAGTACCTCGCCGACCCCGGGGCCTACGCCGCCGCGACCACGATCCCGGCCGACGCCCCGGAGGCCGAACAGGCACGCGTCGCCCGCGCCCGCCGCGATCTCGCCCTGGAGGGCTACGCCGCCCTGCGCGCCGCCCCCGACACCCTCCCCGCCTTCCACCGGGCCGCCGCGGCCCTCGTGCGCCCCCGCCTCACGGAGTGGCGCGAGCGCTGGCGGCGCGGCGCCCTCGCGGCGGCCGAGGCCACCGGCGACCAACTCGACCGGCTGGCGGACGGCGACGCCTCCCACCTCGCCGATGCCGTCGTACGCTCCGAACAGCCCTCGGCGTACGGCAAGTTCGGGATGTGCGGACGCCTGGACGTGTACCGGCAGCCCGAGTGACGCGGTACGGGCGTGGGGTAGCCGTTACGCCGCCGTAGGACCCTTTACCGTCCAGCCCGGGGCCTCGGGGCGGGGGGTGAGGTCCTCGTGGTGGATCTGGGTGCCGCAGGCCGAGCAGGTGACGAGCGGGAGGAGTTCGTTGCCGCAGATGTGCTCGATCACCATGGGGCGGTCGTCGTCCTCGCGGAGGTGGCGGTCTCCCCACGCCATGAGGGCCAGCAGGACCGGCTCCAGTTCGAGGCCCGCCTGGGTGGGCCGGTACTCGAAGCGCTGCGGGCGCTCGCTGTAGGCGCGCTTGGTGAGGATCCCCGCGTCGACCAGGCGCCGCAGCCGGGTGGCCAGGATGTCGCGCGGGGCGCCGATGTTGCGCACCAGCTGGTCGAAGCGGCCGTTGCCGAGGCACACCTCCCGCACGACCAGCAGGGAGTACTTCTCGCCGACGAGAGCGAGGGCGTCGGCGATGGAACAGGGTCGCGGGTCTTTGGAGACGTTGGAGTTTTTCGGGGCGGCCATGGTGCTCATTCTAGGGTGCTCATTCTAATGGAGGGTTTGATTTTCCAACTCGCAGAGCTATGGTGAGTTTGGATTTCCTACTGACCGGTAGCACCGTCGAAACTGTGGAGGCCGCACCCATGCGTGACGCAGTCATCGTCGAAGCCGTACGCACCCCCATCGGCAAGGGCAAGCCGAACGGCTCCCTCGCGCACGTCCACCCCGTAGAACTCCTCGCCCACACCCTGCGCGCCCTCGTCGAGCGCTCCGGTGTCGACCCCGCGCTGATCGACGACGTCATCGGCGGCACCGTCGACCAGGTCGGCGAGCAGGCCATGAACACCACCCGCTACGCCGTCCTGTCGGCGGGCTTCCCGGAGACGGTCCCCGCGACCACCGTCGACCGCCAGTGCGGCTCCTCCCAGCAGTCCGTGCACTTCGCCGCCCAGGGAGTGATGTCCGGCGCCTACGACATCGTCATCGCCTGCGGGGTCGAGTCGATGAGCCGGGTGCCCATGTGGTCCAACGTCCCGCCCGGAAAGGACCCCTTCGGCCCCGGTGTCGCCGAGCGCTACCCGGAGGGGCTCGTGCCGCAGGGCATCAGCGCCGAGCTGATCTCCGCCAAGTGGTCCCTCACCCGGGAGGAGTTGGACGCCTTCGCCGTCTCCTCGCACCAGCGGGCCGCCCGCGCCTGGGAGCAGGGACTCTTCGACGCCGAGGTCGCGCCCCTGGACGGCGTCTCGCGCGACGAGTGCGTACGGCCCGGCAGCACCCCCGAGATCCTCGCCGGGCTCAGGCCGGCCTACTACGACCCCGCGTTCGCAGAGCGCTTCCCGCAGATCGAGTGGAACGTGACCGCAGGCAACGCGAGCCCGGTCAACGACGGCGCCTCCGCCGTACTGATCACCTCGAGCGAGACCGCCGCCCGTCTCGGCCTGCGCCCGCTCGCCCGGCTGCACAGCTTCGCCGTCACCGGCTCCGATCCGCTGCTGATGCTCACCGGTGTGATCCCGGCGACCGAGAAGGTGCTGGGCCGGGCCGGGCTGCGCCTCGACGACATCGACCTGTTCGAGGTCAACGAGGCGTTCGCCAGTGTCGTCCTCGCCTGGCGGCAGGAGACCGGCGCCGACCTCTCCAAGGTCAACCCGCACGGCGGTGCGATCGCGCTCGGCCACCCGCTCGGCGCCAGCGGCACCCGGCTGACCACGACCCTCGTCCACGCGATGCGCGAACGCGGCGCCCGTTACGCCCTGCAGACGATGTGTGAGGCGGGCGGACTGGCCAACGCGATGATCCTGGAAGGGATCTAGAAGGCAGCCGGGGTCAGGGCTTGCGCAGGTGGTGGCGCTTGCGCCAGGCCACCACCGCGCCCGCCACCGTCGGCAGGGCGATGGAGGCCAGCGCGATCAGGAAGACCGGCGAGGTCGGGGCCGAGGCACGGGCCCCGGCGACGACGTAGGCGGCCGTGTTGGGGATCGAGCCCAGCGCGGTCGCCACCAGGAAGGACGTCCAGCCCATCCGGGAGACGGCCGCACAGTAGTTCACGCCCCAGAACGGCAGCCCGGGGAACAGCCGTGCCGCCAGCATCGAGCGCATGCCGTGCCGGCTCAGCTGGCCGTCCGCCGCCTTCAGCAGCCGCCCGCGCAGCAGGGGCCGCAGGGCGTCCTGCCCCAGCACGCGGCCGAGGCCGAAGGCGAGCCCGGCGCCCAGCACGGTGCCCGCCAGCGACGTGGCCAGACCCACCGCCGAGCCGAACAGCGCGCCCGCGGCCAGGTTCAGCAGCGGGCGCGGCACGAACGCCACGGTGCACAGCCCGTACGCCACCGCGAACACCATGGCCGCCGTGGTGCCGCCCACCTGTGGTGGCCAGCCGTCCGCGAGCAGCTTCTGCGGCTTGAACAGCAGCACGCCCGCACCGGCCGCCGCGAGCAGCGCGACCAGGAGCGAGAAACGGGACCAGGGCGACAACAGCACTCTGCCGCAGCGCGCGAGCGGACCCGTCGGCGCGGCGGCGGTGACCACGCGCACGGGAACGACGAGCTCCGTGGCGGCGGCCCGGGGCGAGGCCGTGGCGGTGTCACCAGAGCGGGTGGTGGCATCGAGCATGCCCGCGACAGTAACGGACGCGCATGTGTGATCGCCGTATGGTTCGTCCTATGACCGTCACAGGCGCGGGCGCCGTCTGGGTGCCGCACAGCGCGCTCGCGGACGCCGTCATGGAGCGGCTGACCGCCTCGTACGCCGCCGCGGCCGATTCCTCCCGGGCGGCGGCCATGCGCGCGTACATGAAGGACGTGGCCCCCTTCCTGGGCGTGCCCACCCCCGAGCGCCGCGTCCTGTCCCGCGCCGTCCTCGCGGGCACCCCGCGCCCCGACGAGGCCGACTGCACGGCCGTCGCCCTGCGCTGCTGGGCGCTGCCGCAGCGCGAGTACCACTACTTCGCCGTCGACTACCTGCGCCGGAACGCCGGACGTTGCTCCTCCGGTTTCCTGCCGGTGGCCCGCCGATTGGTCACCACGGCCTCCTGGTGGGACACGGTCGACCCGCTCGCGGCGCATGTCGTCGGCGCCCTCGTCGCGGCCGACCCGGGCCTCGCCGCCGCCATGGACGACTGGATCGCCGACGACGACCTGTGGGTGGCCCGCACCGCTCTGCTCCACCAGCTGAGCTACAAGGGCCGCACCGACAGCGACCGCCTCTTCGCCTACTGCCTGCGCCAGTCCGGGCACCCGGACTTCTTCGTCCGCAAGGCCGTCGGCTGGTGCCTGCGCGAGTACGCCAGGACCGACCCGGAGGCCGTCCGCGCCTTCCTCGCCCGTGAGCGGGGGAGGTTCGCGCCGCTGTCGGTGCGCGAGGCGCTGAAGAACATCGGCGCCTGAAGCCCGGTCAACCGCCGTACGGCAAAAACCACTCGGTAAAAAACCATTCGACGCCGGGCAAAGCGTCGGCGATGATCGGGACCATGTTCCGGTTCGCCTTCCCCGTCGCGACATCTGCTCTCGCAGATGCGCCGAAGGCTGCCGTCCCGCCCTTCCCTGTCGCTCTCGACGGCGCCCGAAGCTGACCCTCCCCGGATCGTCCGGCGGACCCCGTAGGGGGAGGGTCGGGCAGTACCGCGGGGTTCCCTCTCCCATCGGAGATCTTCCAAGAACACGGACACGCTTCGAGGTACAGCCATGCCCAAGACCGCGTACGTGCGCACCAAGCCGCATCTGAACATCGGCACCATGGGGCACGTCGACCACGGCAAGACCACTCTGACCGCCGCCATCACCAAGGTCCTCGCCGACCGCGGGGCCGGCACGTTCGTGCCGTTCGACCGTATCGACCGCGCCCCGGAGGAGGCCGCGCGCGGCATCACCATCAACATCGCGCACGTCGAGTACGAGACCGACACCCGGCACTACGCGCACGTCGACATGCCGGGCCACGCCGACTACGTCAAGAACATGGTCACCGGCGCCGCGCAGCTCGACGGGGCGATCCTCGTCGTCTCCGCGCTGGACGGGATCATGCCGCAGACCGCCGAACACGTCCTGCTCGCCCGGCAGGTGGGCGTCGACCACATCGTCGTCGCGCTCAACAAGGCCGACGCCGGCGAGGAGGAGCTGACCGACCTCGTGGAACTGGAGGTCCGGGACCTGCTCACCGCGCACGGCTACGGCGGCGACGCCGCGCCCGTCGTACGGGTCTCCGGGCTGAAGGCGCTGGAGGGCGACCCGCGCTGGACGGCGTCGATCGACGCGCTGCTCGACGCGGTGGACACGTACGTGCCGATGCCCGAGCGGTATCTGGACGCGCCGTTCCTGCTGTCCGTGGAGAACGTGCTCACCATCACGGGCCGGGGGACCGTCGTCACCGGCGCCGTGGAGCGGGGCACGGTACGGGTGGGCGACCGGGTCGAAGTGCTCGGCGCCGGGCTGGAGTCCGTCGTCACCGGCCTGGAGACCTTCGGGAAGCCGATGGAGGAGGCGCAGGCCGGGGACAACGTGGCGCTCCTGCTGCGGGGCGTGCCGAGGGACGCCGTACGGCGCGGGCACGTGGTCGCGGCGCCGGGCAGCGTCGTGCCGCGACGGCGGTTCTCCGCGCAGGTGTACGTCCTCTCGGCGCGCGAGGGAGGCCGTACGACTCCGGTGGCCACCGGGTACCGGCCGCAGTTCTACATCCGTACGGCGGACGTCGTCGGGGACGTGGACCTGGGGGAGGCGGCGGTCGCGCGGCCCGGCGAGACGGTCACCATGACCGTCGAGCTGGGGCGCGAGGTCCCGCTGGAGCCCGGCCTCGGCTTCGCCATCCGGGAGGGCGGCCGGACCGTGGGCGCCGGGACGGTGACCGCCGTCGTGTGAGTCGTGTGACGGGTGTGAGGATGGGAGGGTGAACGACGAGCCCATACCCGTCACCCGCGCCGTCGACCACGGCACCGCCAAGCTCATGCCCGACGTGGACCGGGAACGGGCCTGGCTGCTGACGGTCGACGGCGCGCCGCAGTCGTACGTCGACCTGGACGCGCCGGAGCACCTGGAGTTCGAGTACACGCGGCGGCTCGGGCACGTCCTGGACACCGTCGCCGAACCGGGGCGGGCGCTGGACGTGCTGCACCTCGGGGGCGGCGCGCTCACCCTGCCCCGGTATCTGGCCGCGACCCGCCCGGGCTCCCGGCAGGACGTCGTCGAGGCCGACCGGGGCCTGCTGGAGCTGGTCGTCGAGCAGCTCCCGGTCCCGGCCGGTGCCGGCATCGCACTGCACACGGCCGACGCCCGCGCCTGGCTGGAAACCGCCCCCGACGACTCGGCCGACGTACTGGTCGCCGACGTCTTCGGGGGCTCCCGGGTGCCCGCCCATCTCACCTCCCTCACGTATGCCACGGAGGCCGCCCGAGTGCTGCGCGGCGACGGTGTGTATCTGGCGAACCTCGCCGACGCGGCCCCTTTCGCCTTCCTGCGCTCCCAACTCGCCACCTTCGCCGCCGAGTTCGAGGAGATCGCACTCATCGCCGAGCCGGCCGTGCTGCGGGGGCGCCGGTTCGGCAACGCGGTCCTCGTCGCCGCCCACCACCCGGTCGACGTCACCGCGCTGGCCCGGCTGACCGCCTCCGACGCCTTCCCCGCGCGCGTGGAGCACGGTCCTGGGCTGCGACGGCTGATCGGCGACGCCCGCCCGGTGCGCGACGAGGACGCCGTGCCGTCGCCCGAACCGCCGGAGGGGGCGTTCGGCATCGGCTGAGAGCCGACGAGCTCGGCAGCCCGCCGTCCTAGCACGGTGCCGTCGGTGTCCTGCCGTTCGGCCGGGCGGGCGGCTGCTCCCGGCCGACCGCGCCCCGCCCCGCCACCGGCTTCGTACGGCGCGTCAGCTTCCGTACGTCCGGTACGCACTGGACCGCCGCCGTCACCACGAGCACCAGCACCGCGCAGCCCCACAGGGAGGCCGTACGGCCGAACGCGGACTCGGCCGGCCCTGCCAGCGCGGTGGCGACCGGGACCATGGCGACCGAGCCGAACCAGTCGTAGGCGGCGACCCGGGAGAGCTTGTCCTCGGGGATCTCCTGGTGCAGGGCGGTCATCCAGGACACGCCGAACACCTCCAGCGTGACGCCCGTCGTGAACATCGCCGCGCTCAGCATGCCGACGGGCACCGGTACGGCGAGCGCGGCGGCCGGCAGGGCCAGCGGGAAGACGCACAGGGTGCCCGCGAGGAGCAGCCGGCGCGGTTTCCAGCGGGTCATGAGGAGCGCGCCGAACACCGTACCCGCGCCGAAGAAGCCCAGGGCGATGCCCCAGGGGCCCGCCCCGCCCAGGTGGTCCCGGGCGACGAGCGGGCCGTAGACCGCGTCGGCGGCGGCCACCACGGCGTTCGCGACGGAGAACTGGACGACGATGCTCCACAGCCAGGGGCGGCTGCTGAACTCGTGCCAGCCCTCGCGCAGGTCGGCCAGCACCCCGCCGCCGGGACCGCGCCGCGGAACACCGCCGACGTCGAGGAACGAGCGCAGCGAGCCGGCGACCGCGAACGCGACGGCGTCCGCCACGAGGACCCAGCCGGGCCCGGCGACGGCCACCATCGCACCGCCGAGAGCCGCGCCGCCCAGACCCGCGCCCTGCATCGCCATCCGGAACACCGCGAACGCCCGCCCGGCCTGTTCCCCGTGCACGGAGGAGAGCAGCATGCCCTCGGCCGCGGGGGAGAAGAACGCCTGGCCGGTGCCGCCGAGCGCGGTCAGCAGCATCATCTGCCACAGCTGCGGCTCGCCGAGCAGGACCAGGGCTCCGAAGGCGCCCTGCGAGAGGCAGTTGAGGGCGTTGGCCGCGACCATCACCCGGTGCCGGGGCAGCCGGTCCGCGACCGCGCCGCCGATCAGCAGGAACAGCACCAGCGGCACCGTCCGGGCCGCGGCCACCAGACCCACGTCACCGCCGTCGCCGCCGGACTCCAGGACGGCGAACGCGGCGGCGATCAGCGCCCCGTTGCTGCCGAGGCTCGTCACGAACGCGGCGCCGGTGAGCAGGCTGTAGTTGCGGCCCGCCCAGTCGGGCCTGTGCGGACGGCGGGCGGGCTCGGCGGAGGGGGCCATCGGCCGACTGTCCCCGCCGCCGCCCGCCGTGGCAAGACGACAACCGGCGAGAAACGAGCGGTCCGCTCAGTTGGCCGTCGGCTCGCCGTGCAGCCGTACGGTGCTCAGGATCTGCATGATCGTCGCCTTCGGGACCTCTTCCTTCACGCCCTTGGCCCCGTACAGGTTCCACGACACATAGTCGCCCTTGGAGTTCTTGAAGCCGAAGGTGATCGCCTTGCCGTCGCTGTCGCACTTGCCCTTCTGGGGAGTGTTCGTCGACTGGGCCCAGGCGTAGCTGCCCTTGATCCCCGAGGCGGTCGTGAAGGCGGTGGCCTTCTCGTCGAAGGTGAGGCTCTTCTTGTCCGGCTCGGTGTAGCCGCCGAACACCCACCACACGGGGGTGTTGACCGCGATCTCGTCGGTGTTCTTGGCCCCTTCGGCGCCCTTGCTGCCGACCATGGCCAGCGGGGTGTAGTCGGTCTTGCCGTCCTTGTCGCTGTCCGTGCCGCACCACTCGGACTGGTACGCGGCCGTGCCCCCCATCAGGATCGAGCCGTACCCGCTGGGCTCCTTCTTGTCCTCCCACTCGAAGCCCTTGGAGACGCCCGGCTTCTCGACCTCCCAGTTCCCGGGGACGTCGAAGGCGATGCCCCACTTGGGGTTCACGACGACTTTCCAGCCGGCGACGGTCGCTGCCTCCTCCTGGTCGTCGCGCGGGTTGTCGTCGGTGCCGGCCGACGAGGAGGGCGACGCCGAGGCGGAGACCGAAGGGCTCGCGCTGCCCTTGCTCACGTCGGACGGGTCGTCATCGCCGCCGCCCAGCACCAGGAACCCGGTGACACCGGCGGCCACCACGACGGCGCCGGCCGCGACGATCGCGACCACCTTCGTCCGGTTGCCCCCGCCCCCGCCGCCGCCCCCGGGCTGCGGCTGCGGCGCGCCGACGGGTCCCGGCGGCCCCCACTGCGGCTGCTGTTGCGGGTAGGGGCCGGTGGGCTGCTGATAGGGATTCGGCTGCTGGTATCCCGGCTGCTGGTACGGATTGTTCTGCGCCTGCGGGTTCTGCTCTCCCCCGGGCGGCTGCTGTCCTGGCCACATGGCCAGAAACCCTAGTGCCGTCCGGGGCACGTTTCGGTCACCGCCCCTCGCCAGGTCCGTACCGGCCCGGTCTGCGCAGCCCTGGTCAGCACAGACTACTCGTGGGTAACATCGCGGCCATGAGCGCAGACCAGATGTCCATCGGCGAGATGCTCGCCGCTACCGTCCCCATGGCCCGGACCCTGAACCTGGAGTTCCTCGAGACGGGCCGGGACCGGGCCGTGGTCGCCCTGCCCGACCAGGGCGAGTTCCACAACCACGTCGGCGGGCCGCACGCCGGCGCGATGTTCACGCTCGGCGAGTCCGCGAGCGGCGCGATCGTCCTGGCCGCGTTCGGGGACCAGCTCTCGCGCGCCGTACCGCTCGCGGTCGGTGCCGAGATCGTCTACAAGAAGCTCGCGATGGGCGCCGTCACCGCCACCGCGACCCTGGGCCGTCCGGCCGCCGAGGTCGTCGCCCAGCTCGACGCGGGGGAGCGCCCCGAGTTCCCGGTGAGCGTCGAGATCCGCCGCGCCGACGGGGCCGTCACCGGCGAGATGACCGTTGTATGGACCCTGCGCCCCAACAGCTGAGCGTCGGCGGGATGTTCAGGGGTCCGGTGTATGCCGGACCCCTCCGCCGTCAGGCGGCCACTTGCCGCTCCTCCTCGCCCGCCCCGTCCGCCAGGCCCGCCACGAACTCCTTCAGCCAGGTCACGAACTCCGGGCCCAGGTCGGGGCGGTCGCAGGCGAGGCGGACGACCGTGCGCAGGTAGTCGGCCTTGTCGCCGGTGTCGTAGCGGCGGCCCGAGAAGAGCACGCCGTGGACCGTGCCGGCGGACGCGAGGTGCTGCAGTGCGTCGGTGAGCTGGATCTCGCCGCCGCGGCCGGGGGCGGTGCGTTCCAGGACGCCGAAGACGGCCGGGTCGAGGACATAGCGGCCGATGACGGCGTACCGGCTGGGCGCGTCCTCGCGCGAGGGCTTCTCGACCAGGCCCGTGACCCGTACGACGTCGTCCTCACCGTCTGCTCCGGAGAGTTCGACGGCCGCGCAGCCGTAGAGGTGGACCTGCTCGGCGGGGACCTCCATCAGGGCGACCACGCTGCCCGCGTACCGCTCGCGGACCTCCAGCATCCGGCTCAGCAGGGTCTCGCGCGGGTCGATGAGGTCGTCGCCGAGGAGGACGGCGAACGGCTGGTCGCCCACGTGCTGGCGGGCGCAGAGCACCGCGTGGCCGAGGCCGAGCGGGTCGCCCTGCCGGATGTGGTGGATGTCGGCGAGCCGCGCCGGGTCGCGCACGGCGTCCAGGCGCACGGTGTCGCCCTTGGCCGCGAGCGCCTGCTCCAGTTCGAAGGCGTGGTCGAAGTGGTCCTCGATGGCCCGCTTGTGACGGCCGGTCACCATCAGTACGTCGTCCAGACCGGCCGCGGCGGCCTCCTCGACGACGTACTGGATGGCGGGCTTGTCGACGACCGGGAGCATCTCCTTCGGGGTCGCCTTCGTCGCGGGCAGGAAGCGGGTGCCGAGACCGGCGGCCGGGACGACCGCCTTGCGAACCGTGGGCGCTGAGTGGGGGGCGTTCATACGGATCATGGTGGCCGACGCGGATGGGAGAACCCCGGGAGCCGCATTTGAGCTTTCTGTGGAGCCCTGTCGCCGGTATCGGCGCCGGTTCCGGAAGTTGAAGGTTTCGTGTGCCAACCGGCTTTGCACGCTCACAAGTTGAGTCATGCCGTCCGGGTAATTTCGAATGCGGGTGCGGATACCGTCGGTAACTTATCTGAAGTGGTCTCATTTTGAACTTCATTCACTCGAACTCCTTGTTTCCTGTGAGACCGGTGTGCGAGGGTGAGCCTCCCCTTACGCAAGGGCTGGATCCGGCCAACGTGCCTGGTCAGCCTGAAGGTACGCACCAATCAGGCACCTGCTTTCCGGTGGGCGCGCTATTCGCATGCCTCGCCGGCTTGGAAGGAATTGGTTCCGTGCAATCCCCCAATCCCCCACGACCGCCCTACCCGCCACGCCCCGGATGGTCACCCGGAGATTCCGACCCGCATCTCGCGGCCAGGCTCGCCGAGGGCGACGCGAGCGGCCGCGCGGTCGCCCTCCTGCTCGCCCGGCACTGGCGTGCCACGCAGGACTACGCGGCCGTCTGTCTGGTCGGCACCGACGACTCGGCGCGGCTCGTGGCCGCCGCCGCGTTCCATCAGGTGCTCGGGCGGATCGCCGACGGACACACCGGCGGCGCGCTGCGCCCCCGGCTGCTCGTCGCCGTGCGGAACACGGTCCGGGAATGGGCCGGGGCCGAAGGGCTTTCCGCCATCCTGCCTGAGCTGGGCAAAACCGTCGGCGGTCGCGGACTGCGCGCGGCGCGGTCCGGCACCTCCGAAAGACGTCAACTCGCCGAGCGTGCTTTCCAGTTCCTTCCGGGCGCCTCCCAATGCCTCTTGTGGCACACCGAGGTCGAGGCGGAACACATATCCGTACCGGCCGGTCTGCTGGGCGTGGATGGCATGACCGCGACAGCCGGACTGGAACAGGCCCGGGAGCAATTCCGGGCGGGCTGTGTACGCGCCCACCGAGAACTCGCGCCGAGCCCCGAATGCCGGTTCTACAACCGCCTCCTCGACGTTCCGCTGCGCCGCGGCGGAACCCTGCTGCCCGATGTCCGGCAGCATCTCGCGCACTGCCGCTTCTGCCGTCACTCCGCCGAGCAACTCAGCTATTTCGACGGCGCATTGGACGTACTGCTCGCCGAGACCGTGCTCGGCTGGGGCGCCCGCCGCTACCTCGACTCGCGCCCCGGACGCGCCCTCGCCGGCGACCGCCAGGCGGGCCGCCCGGGCCGTTCCGGCCGCGCCGACCGGCCGGATCCGGCCCGTCCGGCGGGCCGTCACCGCACCACCGCGGCCGGTCTGCTCGACCTGCCGGGCAGACGCCCGAAGGCCGTACTCGTCGGCGTCGGCCTGACCTCTCTCGCACTGCTCGGGACCGTCCTCGTCGCCAAGGGCTGGACCGACGACAACAGCGTCCCCGCCCCCGCGGCCACCTGGGGCGCCCCCGCCGGCGGAGCCAGCACCTCCGGCGCCGACGCGGCGGGCGACCCGGGCCACACACTGGGGGAGGGCGGAGCGGGCAGGCGTGTACCGGGGGACGCCGGCTCCGCGCCCTCCGGCGTCTCCTCGGCCACCGGCCCCGCGGCCGTCGCCGAGGGCAGACTGCGCAGCACCGGGACGGGACGCTGCCTCGACGCGGCCGGCGGCAGGGCCGAGTCCGGTGCGGCGGCCGTCCTCGCGGTCTGTTCCTCGGACGCGTCGCAGCAGTGGTCGTACCAGGAGGACGGGCTGCTGCGCAGCGCCGCCGATCCCACCCTCTGCCTGACCGCCGACCCCGTCCGCAGGACGGCCCTGCTGGCCGGGTGCGTGGCGCACCCCGGCGAGGCGTTCTTCGACCTGACCGTCCGCGGCGAACTCCTGCTGCGCCGGGACGGCGGCCAGGTCGTCGCCCCCGGCACCGGCAAGGCGCGCACGAAGGCCGTCGTCGTGAAGCGGGACGGATCCGAGGAGCAGCGCTGGCTGTTCGACACGGATGACGCGAAGAACTCCCGGGATCCCGGGCGGCCCGCCCCCGTGGAGCCGCCGCCGCCGTCGCGCAGCGCCCCGCCGCCGTCCCACGGCGAGGCCCCGCCGCCCCACCGCGACTCCCTCCCGGCGCCGGACCGGCCCGCCCCCGACGCCTCCCAATCCGAGGCGCCCGGACCGGAGTTCGAGCCGCGGGTCGCCCAGGTCGGCTGCTGCGACACCCCCGAGCCGGACTCCGATCCGGCCGCGCCCGCCGCCCCGCCCCTGGCGCCGGCGGAGGTCGTCGAGGGTGTCGTAGGCGGTGTTCTGGGGAAGGTGGTGTCGACGCTCGGCGGCTGAGCGCGGCCCCGGCTACGAGGTGCAGACGTCCCTCAGATCCGCGGCCGCCTTGTCGATCTTGCTCGAGTCCGGTGTGTCGCCGTTGAGGATGTCCTGGTTGTAGTCCTCGATCGCCTGGTTGAGCTTGTTCACGGCCTTGTCGACCTTGTTCTCGTCGTCGTTGCCGTCCGACTTGTCGTGGATCTTGTCCAGGTTCTTCTCGATGGTGTCGATCGAGTCCTGCGTCCTCGTCGGGTCCTCGATCGCGTCCGCGCCGGCCTTGTGGATCGCCGTGATGCTGTCCGTGATGTCGTCGGCGTTCGACAGACAGTCGATCGAGTCGTCCCACTCGCAGCCGGTGAGCAGACCGGTGGTCAGTGCGACGGCTGCCGCGGCGGATGCGAGGACGGCGGTACGGCGTCGGCGCCGGCGGTTCACGGTCCGGTTCACGGTCATCTGGGGTCCCTCCCGGGGGCTGCTGGAACGGCGTTTTCCTCTTCCACCACGATCACGTGGCCGGGCCGCCGTCACGAGGGGCCGCACCCCCGGACCTGTGGTGTAGCCCGCTCCACCACGGGTCCTGGGCGGCGGCGTTCGAACCGGTAGGCTCACCACGTCAAGGATTGTCAAAGGGGAGGAACCGCCGGTGCACGTGCAGGAGTGGCTCGACACAGTGCCCCCGGCCGCCGTCTACGCCGTGGTGGGCCTGGTCATCGGCCTGGAGAGCCTCGGCATCCCGCTGCCCGGCGAGATCATCCTGGTCTCGGCCGCGCTCCTCTCCTCCCAGCACGGCGGAGTCAACCCGGTCGTCCTCGGCGCGGTCGCCTCCGCCGGCGCGGTGATCGGAGACTCCATCGGCTACGCGATCGGCCGCAAGGGCGGCCGTCCCCTGCTGGCCTGGCTCGGCCGGAAGTTCCCCCGGCACTTCGGCGAGGGGCACATCGCGACGGCCGAGCGGTCGTTCGAGAAGTGGGGCATGTGGGCCGTCTTCTTCGGCCGTTTCATCGCCCTGCTCCGCATCTTCGCGGGGCCGCTCGCGGGCGTACTGCACATGCCCTACTGGAAGTTCCTCATCGCCAACGTCCTGGGCGGCATCATCTGGGCGGGCGGGACGACGGCCGTCATTTACTACGTCGGTGTCGTCGCCGAGTCCTGGCTGAAGAGGTTCTCGTACCTGGGGCTCGTGGTGGCGGCGCTGATCGGTGTGGCGTCGTTCCTGATCGTCAAGCGCAAGGCGAGCCGCGCCGCGAAGGAGGCCGAAGCGGAGGCCGAAGCGGAGACCGTGGGGGCCGCCGAGTAGTTCCGCTATGCGTGGATCTCACCGTGGGCCTTCGCCAGGTCCGCGTACAGCGTGCCGTTGAGCGTGACCCCCTGTCGCTCCTCCTCCGTCAGCTCCCGCTTCACCTTCGCCGGCACCCCCGCCACCAGTGACCCGGGCGGCACCTCCATCCCCTGCGGCACCAGTGCCTGCGCGGCGACCAGTGAACCCTCGCCGATCACCGCGCCGTTGAGTACGGTCGCGCCCATTCCGATCAGGCAGTCGTCCCCGACGGTCGCCCCGTGCACCACGGCGTTGTGACCGACCGACACCCGCTCGCCGATGGTCACGGGAAACCCGGGGTCGGCGTGCAGCGTCACGTTGTCCTGGATGTTGGCGTCGCGCCGGACGGTGATCCGCTCGACGTCACCGCGCACCACCGCGCCGTACCAGACACTCGCCCCCGCCTCCAGGGTGACGTCCCCGATCACCGAGGCGGTCGGCGCCACGAACGCCTCCTCGTCGACCTTGGGCTCCCTGCCGCCGATGCCCACGATCAGCGCCTTCTGTGTCATCACCGTCTCCTCGTGTCGGTAGTCCCCGGGCACCGTACGCCACCCCGGTGGGGCGAAGATCACAGGGCTCCGCCCCCATGCGGCGGGGCGTGCTGAGTACGGTGAGCGGGTGCCGAAGCGCAAGAACACGTTCTCATCCTGGCGGGGCCGCCTCGCGCAGCGCGTCGTCCACGCGGGCTGGTCCTGGGCGCAGCGCGTCGGCTCCGTCACCGCCGAGCACCCCGGCCGGCTGCGCTTCGGCTCGATCGGCCCGTCCACGCGTCTCGCCTTCCCGCTCGGCACGGTCTTCGGCGAAC
The DNA here is from genome assembly GCF_042653945.1 of Streptomyces vulcanius. NCBI lineage: Bacteria > Bacillati > Actinomycetota > Actinomycetes > Kitasatosporales > Streptomycetaceae > Streptomyces > Streptomyces vulcanius. The sequence continues at coordinate 93,423 of NZ_JBHSFK010000028.1, forward strand.
CCTGGATCCACCTCGGCTCCCACTGCATCGTCGGCGAGCAGGTCACACTGACGGCGGGTCTGATGCCCGACCTCGACCTGGGCCCGGACCCGATCCTGCGCATCGGCGACGGGGTCGTCCTGGGCCGCGGCAGCCATGTCATCGCCGACACGACGGTCACCATCGGCAGCGACTGCTACTTCGGGCCGTACGTCTATGTGACGTCCACCAACCACTCCTACGACGACCCGCACGAGCCCATCGGCAAGCAGTGGCCGCGGATGGAGCCGGTGGAGATCGGCCCCGGGTGCTGGGTGGGCACCGGCGCGGTGGTCCTGCCGGGCGCGCGGATCGGGCGGAACGTCGTGGTCGCGGCGGGGGCGGTGGTGCGCGGGACCGTGCCCGACCACGCCGTCGTCGCCGGCGCGCCCGCCAGGGTCGTACGACGTTGGACCCCGTCCGACGGCTGGCAGCCACCGCTGCGCACCCCGGCGCCGGTGCCGATACCCGACGGGGTCACCTCGGACCAACTGGTCGCCCTGTCGGGGCTGGACGAGGAGACGGCGGCGCGACTTGCCCGCTTGGAGCCCGAGCGCTGAGCGGGGGCTGAACGGGGTCCGGGCCGGCCTGAGTCGGGGTGGGACCGAGGGCTGACCGGGCGACTGAACAAGGGGCCGCCGTGCGAGTCCCGGTCCGGGTTGGACGAGGCCGCCTGCGCTGGCGGCCGCACGGGAGGCCGGGCTGTACGAGGGCGCGATGAGGGTTCGGGGCTGCACCAGGGCCGGGCCGGCGGTGGAGGCGAGGGACTCGGTGGGGGTCAGCCCGTTGCCAGCAGCAGGGTGCCGGCCAGTGCCAGGCCCGCGCCCGCCGCCTGGACCGTGAGCAGCCGTTCCCGCAGGAAGCCGCGGGCGGCCAGCGCGGTCACCACCGGGTAGAGCGAGGCGAGCACGGCGGCCACGGTGACCGGGCCGTGCTGGGCGGCGACCGCGTAGGTGCCGTTGGCGGCGACGTCCGCGAGCCCGACGAAGCCGTACGCCGGCAGCGCGGCCGGCGGCAGGCCGCCCGGCGGAAGAGCGGGGGTGCCGCGTCGGACGGCGGCGTACAGCGCGGCACCGCCCACCGCCACATTGGTCACCCGCTGGACGAACAGGGCGAGGAACAGGCCGGTGACGGTCGTGGAGGCCTCGGTGACCAGGGCGAACACCGTGCCGAAGCCGAGCGCGGAGACCAGTGCGAGCAGAATGGTCCGCCGCTGCACCGGCGCGCCCCGCAACTGCGGACCGCCGGCCAGGACGACTCCGGCGACCGCGACCGCGATGCCCGCGATCTGCGTCGGCCCGGGGCGCTCGCCGAGAAACAGGCCGACGCCGACCGGGACGGCGACGCCGAGCGTGGCCAGCGGGGAGACCACGCCCATCGGGCCGAGCGCGAGCGCCTGGTAGAAGCAGAGCAGGGCGACGGGGCCCACCAGCCCGGCGGCGACAGCGAACCAGAGACGGGGACCCGCCGCGCTCCAGGCACCCGTGGCGAGCACGATCGCGCCGAGCACCGCCGCCGCGATCGACTGCGAGACCACGACCACCGTCAGCGCCGGAGCGCGACGCGTCAGAAGCCCGCCGCCGAAGTCGGCCAGCCCCCACAGGAGGCTGGTGGCCAGGGCGAAGAGTGCTGTCACGGGATCCCTCGCAGTACAGTGCGGTGCACGATCGGGTGCAGCCGGGTGCAACACACCGTAGTGCAAAACGTTGAACCCTGTCATTCAGAATATTGGACTCCGGAAGTGGCCGGACCTCCTGAAGTGGACGGAATGTGTCGGACCTCGACCTGCTGACCCAGTCCCTGGGGCGCAACGTCAAGCACTGGCGCGCGGTGCGCGGCTTCACCCTGGACGTGCTCGCCGCCCGGGCCGGCGTCAGTCGGGGCATGCTCATCCAGATCGAGCAGGCCCGCACCAACCCCAGCCTCGGCACGGTCGTCAAGATCGGCGACGCGCTCGGCATCAGCATCACCACGCTGCTGGACTACGAGCAGGGTCCGAAGGTGCGGGTCGTACCCGCCGAGCGGGCCGTACGGCTGTGGCACACCGAGGCTGGCAGCTACAACCGGCTCCTCGCGGGTACCGAGGCGCCCGGACCGCTGGAGATGTGGGACTGGCGGCTCATGCCGGGCGAGAGCAGCACCTCCGAGCCCCACCCCGGGGGCACCGTCGAACTGGTCCATGTCACCACGGGCGAACTGACCCTCACCGTGGACGGCGAGGACCACCGTGTCCCGGCCGGCGCGAGCGCCTCCTTCGAGGCCAACACCACGCATGTGTACGGCAATCGGGGCGACGTGCCGATGGAGATGGTGATGGCGGTCTCCGTGCCGCCGGTGCAGTGAGGCCGCGCGCCCGCTGTTAGCGTGCGGTCATGGACGCACCCATCGGACACTTCGACCACGCCGTACCCGCCCCCGACGCCCTCGACGAGCTGACCGGCCCGGTCGCCGACGCCGTACGCCACTGGAGCGGCAGCGTCCCCGCCGGGCAGATCGTGTACGTCGACACCGACCCGAGGTGGGCCGACACCGCGGTCTTCGTCGAGCACTACGGGCAGGAGCTGCTGGAGCGGTCGGCGAACTGTGTCGTGGTCGCCGGCAAGCGCGGCGGGGAGACCACCCTCGCCGCGTGTCTCGTCCTCTCCACCACCCGGGTCGACGTCAACGGTGTCGTCCGCCGCCAACTGGGCGCCCGCAAGGCGTCGTTCGCCTCGAAGGACACGGCGGTGGGGGAGACCGGCATGGAGTACGGCGGCATCACCCCGATCGGACTCCCCGCCACCTGGCCGGTCCTGGTCGACCCGGCCGTCGTCGACCTCCCCTACGTCCTGGTGGGCAGCGGCCGCCGCCGCGGCAAACTACTCGTCCCCGGCAAGGCGTTCACCGAACTCCCGGGCGCGACGGTACTGGAGGGCCTGGGCATCTGACCCCGGACACCGCAGATCCCCTACGCAGCAGCGAGCCCGCCCCACACCCCTGCCGCCCCGGCCCACTTTCCTGACGGCGCAGGCCAACTGTGCGGGCGGCACCTGCCGGTTGCCCAGGCGGAGGTGGCGCACGGTCCTGGCGGCGCCGACCAACTGCGCTGGTGGGGAGGCGCGTTGCCGGCAGGGGCAGTCCATGGTCCTGGTGGCTGTGTCCTGGCGGCCCGGCGGGGCGGCTTGTTGCCCGGGTGGGGGTGGCCAGGGCCTTTCCGGCGTTGGCCTACTGGCCCGGTGCGGCGGCTTGTCGCCTTGGCGGGGGTGCGCGCTGCCCTGGCAGGGACAGCCCGGGGCCTTGGCGGGGGTGGCGCCACTGCCCCGGTGGGGGCGGCCCAGGGCCTTGGTGGGGTTGGCCTACTGGCCTGGCGGGGTGGCTTGTTGCCTTGGCGGGGCGGCGCGCTGCCCTGGCAGGGACAGCCCAGGGCCCTTGGCGGGGGCGGCGCGCCGACCCGGCGGGGGCCCACCGCGCCGACGAGGATGGAGTTATTGCCCCGGAGGGGAGGGCCGGTTGCCGTGGCGGAGACGGCCTGTGGCCCGGCGGAGGCGCTCCATTGACCCCGGAGGCGGCCGACCGTGGCGGATGCCGGCTGGCCGCCGCAGGTGGCAGCTCACCGACCCTGCGGTGGCTCACCGCCCCCTACAGCGGCGCCCGGGCCCTACGACGGCGCCCCGCCCCCGGGCGGGTGCCGGCCTCGACCCGGGGTGCCAGCCCTGGCCCGGGCGGATGCCAGCCGTCGACGCGTGCGCATGCCAGCCCTGCCCTGTGTGGACGCCGGCCCTGGCCCTGGCGGACGGCGGTCCTCGGCCCGGGCGGGTGCCAGCACTGCCCCCGGCAGTCGCCCCCGGGGCAGGCGCCGCCCCCCGGGCAGCCGGCCCGGCCGATCAGGCTGTCGCGTGGTGGGCGAGGGGTAGGTGGGGGTCCGGTTCGGCCGGGGTCGGGGTCGGGTCCGCGTGGACCAGGGCGGCGGCGAGTCTCGGGACCGTGTGCAGCAGCGCGTGTTCCGCGTCGACGGCGATCGCGTGGGCCTGACGTACCGTCACCTCGCCGTCCACGACGACCGCGACCTCGGCCCGCAGCCGGTGCCCGATCCAGCGCAGCCGCAACTCGCCCACGCCGCGCACCCCTTCGACCTCCCGCAGCGCCTGCTCGGCCCGGTCGACCAGAGCCGGGTCGACGGCGTCGAGGACCCGCCGGAACACCTCGCGCGCCGCGTCCCGCAGCACCAGCGCGATCGCCGCGGTGATCGCCAACCCCACCACCGGGTCGGCGAGTTGCCAGCCGAGGGCCGAGCCGCCCGCGCCCAGCAGCACCGCCAGGGAGGTGAAGCCGTCGGTCCGGGCGTGGAGGCCGTCCGCCACCAGCGCTGCCGAGCCGATCGACCGGCCGACCCGGATGCGGTACCGGGCCACCCACTCGTTGCCCGCGAAGCCGACCAGCGCGGCCACCGCGACGGCGCCGACATGGTCGACCGGCCGGGGGTTCAGCAGCCGCTCGACCGCCGTCCACCCGGCGAACGCCGCCGACGCGGCGATGGTCAGCACGATCGCCAGACCGGCGAGGTCCTCCGCCCGGCCGTAGCCGTAGGTGAAGCGGCGCGTGGCCGCCCGCCGCCCCAGCACGAAGGCGATGCCGAGCGGTACGGCGGTCAGCGCGTCCGCCGCGTTGTGCACCGTGTCGCCGAGCAGCGCCACCGACCCGGACAGCACCACCACGACCGCCTGCGCGACCGCCGTCACCCCCAGCACCGCCAGCGACACCCACAGCGCGCGCATGCCCCGGGCCGAGGACTCCAGGGCCGGGTCGACCTTGTCCGCGGTCTCGTGGGAGTGCGGGGTGAGGAGATGGGAGAGGCGGTGGCGCGGACCCTCGGCCGGATGGGGACGGGGATGCGGGTGGGGATGCGGGTGTTCGCGACCGTGGTCGTGATGATGGCCGTGCTCGTGCTGCTCGCTCACGTCGGTCCCTTCCGGTGCGCCGGGGGTGGACGCGTGTCCGCCCACGGAGCCATTATGTGCGTATGAGCGCACGCATGCACCTGTCACCTGCGCACCATGCGCATCCGCGCACCCCCGGCGAGGAGCAGTTCGCGCTCGCCGCCGAGCTGCTCGCCCTGCTCGGCGACCGCACCCGGCTCACCCTGCTGCACGCCCTGACCTCGGGCGAAGCCGATGTGACGACGTTGACGGAGGTGTGCGGAGCGGCCCGGCCCGCGGTCAGCCAGCATCTGGCGCGGCTGCGGCTGGCCGGCCTGGTCAACACCCGGAAGGAGGGCCGCCGGGTGATCTACTCCCTCTCCGACGGCCATCTGCGCCGCCTGGTGGACGAGGCGCTGAACGTGGCCGACCACCGGCTCGGCGACCAGCCGCCGCACGACTGAGCCCACGACTGGGCCCACGAGTGAGACAGGGGTCTCAGTAGTGCTCGGCTGTCCCTAGGTACTGCTCCGCGAAGGCCGCGGCGGCGGTCGGCGAGGTGAACAGGCGGCGCAGCCGGGCGAACGTCGTCCCCGCCCGGAACGGGTCCCCGGCGGCCGTCCCGTGGTAGACCTCCGACAGCCACTGCGAGAACTCCTGGTAGTCCCACACCCGCCGCAGACACGCCTCCGAGTAGCCGTCCAGACCGCTGCCGTCCTCGCCGTCGAGGTAGGCCACCAGCGCGTCGCCGAGCAGGAACGCGTCGTGCAGCGCGAGGTTCATGCCCTTCGCGGCGATCGGGGCGACGAGATGGGCCGCGTCACCGGCCAGGAACAGCCGCCCGTACGTCATCGGCTCGACCACGTAGTCGTGCATGTCCAGGACGCGCTTCTCGATCAGCGGCCCCTCGGTGAGCGCCGTGGCGCCCGAGCCGCCCGCCAGGCGCTCGTGCAGCTCGCTCCAGACCCGGTCGTCGGACCAGTTCTCGGGGTCGTCGCCGGGTGGGCACTGGAGGTAGTAGCGGGTGACCTCGGGACTGCGGGCCATGTGCCCGGCGAACCCGTTGGGATGGACGCCGAACAGCACACAGTCGGAGGACGGCGGCGCCTCGGCGAGCAGCGCCAGCCAGCCGATGCCGTAGTCGTGCCGGGCGATCCTGGCGTGCTCCGGCGGTGGCGCGGCCCGGCTGACCCCGCGCGCCCCGTCGGCCCCGACCACGAAGTCGCAGGACAGCAACCGTCGTTCACCGGTCTCGGGGCAGACGTACGACACGGAGGGGTACCCGGTGTTCAGTTCGTGCAGCTCGACGTCGCGCACCGAGAACCGGGCGTCCCCGCCGCGAACGTCGACGTACTCGCGGACCAGGTCCGTCACCAGCAACGGCTGTGGGTAGACCCAGTGGTGACGTCCTGTCAGATCACCGTAGGAGAAGCGGTACTGCTCGCCGCCGAAGCGGAACTCGCAGGCCGTGTGGCGCTGGGCCCGCGCCAACAGGTTCTCGGCCAGGCCGCGTTGCCGCAGGCCCTGGACGGCCCACTCCTCGATGACACCGGCCCGGGGCCGCTGCTCGATGGACGCACGGCTCTCCGTCTCCAGGACGACACAGTCGACGGACGCGGCCCGCAGGATGTTCCCGACGGTGAGGCCCGCGGGACCCGCGCCGACGATGACGACCGGAGTGCGGTGAGGGGAAGGGGGTTTGGTGGTCACCCGGACATTATGGGTGTTTGTCAGGCTCCGGTCAGTGGGCCGAGACGTCCTCCGGTCAGTGGGCCGGGGCGTCCACCACCGCGACCTCCTCGATGCTCCGCTCGATCTCCTCCGGGCGGGACGCCGTAGCCAGCGCCCAGTAGTAGATCACCAGCGAGAACACGGTGATGACCAGCATGTCCCACCACAGGCCCAGATGCCCCTGGCCGCCGAACCCGCCCTGCCAGGAGATCACGCCGAGGCCCAGCAGATACACCGGCAGCCAGCGTGCGGCCCGCCAGTCCAGCCGGGGCGCGTCGGGCAGCCCGGACCGGACGGCGTACCAGGCGTAACCGCCGAGCAGCACATAGCCGATGACGATGGCCACGCCCAGCCGCCACAGGGTGTCCCAGCCGGCCCAGTAGACGATGAGGTTGGCCACCACGAACGACAGCGGCGCGATCACCTTGCCGGCGGGCAGCCGGTAGGGGCGCTCACGCCCCGGCAGCCGGTCGGCGAACACGCCGTACGCCAGCGGGGCGCCCGCGTACATCAGCACGCTCGCCGAGGTGATGAAGCCGACCAGCTCCTGCCAGCTGGGGAACGGCAGGAAGCACACCACGCCGGTCACGAACGACACGATCAGCCCGAACCACGGCACGCCCCGCCGGTCGGTGCGGGCGAACACCTTGGGCGCGTAGCCGTTCCCGGCCAGACCGAAGGAGACCCGGGAGGTCGCGGTCGTGTAGATGAGTCCGGTGCCGCCGGGGGAGATCACCGCGTCCAGATAGAGGATCAGGGCCAGCCAGCCCAGGCCCACCAGGGTGGCCAGGCCCGCCCAGGGGCCGCTGATGCCCGTGTAGTGCAGATGGGCCCAGCCGTGCGCGAACGTGCTGTGCGGGAGCGCGGCGATGAACACCACCTGGAGCAGGACGTAGATGACGGCGCCGATCGCGACCGAGCCGAGGGTCGCCCGGGGCAGGTCCCGCTTGGGGTTCCTGCTCTCGCCGGCCAGCTGGATCGCCTGCTCGAAGCCCAGCAGCGCGAAGATGATGCCGGACGAACTGATCGCGCTCAGCACGCCCTTGGCGCCGAACGGCGCGAACCCTTCCGAAGTGAAGTTGCCCGGATGGAAGTTGCCGGCCGCGATGACGAAGATGGCGAACAGCGGCACCCCGATCTTCCACCAGGTCGCGGCGCTGTTGGTGTGCGCGAGCACCCGCACCCCTAGGAAATTCACCGCCACGAAGACGGCCATCAGCAATACGGCGACCACGAGGCCGCTCGCGGTGAGCGTGCCGTCGGTGTGCTGGAACCCCCGCGCCCAGCTCCAGTGCCCGGCGTACCCGATCATCGCCTCGACCTCGATCGGCGCGACGGTCGCCGCCTGCAGCCAGGCGAACCAGCCGAAGGACATGCCCGCCAGTCCGCCGAACGCGTAGTGCGGATAGCGTGCCGTGCCGCCCGCGACCGGGAACATGCCGCCGAGTTCCGCGTGCACCAGGGCGAGCAGCACGATCGCGACGGCCCCGATGACCCAGGACACGACCGCCGCCGGCCCGGCCGTCACGACCGCCTTCTGGGCGCCGTACAGCCATCCCGACCCGATGATGGATCCGACCGAAGCCCACATCAGCCCGATCAGTCCGACGTCCCGGCGCAGCCCTCCCGCGTCCGGACCCTTCGTCACTTCGCTTATTCTGTCGACGCTTACCATTTCTTCATGGGCCTCTCACGAAGGACTTACCCGACGGGCGAGCGCGTCATCTTCCGGATACCTCAGATTAGAAATGGAAGGCCGCGAGAAAGAAGGCGGAGAGGGCATTCTTGACCGCGGCGGGGGTAATTCGAGGGCGTTTCGTGGCCGACAGCGGAAATAGCGGAATTCCGCCCGGCTGATTCAGCCCAGTCGAGGGATCTCGATCGCCGGGCAGCGGTCCATGACCATGTCCAGGCCGGCGGCCCGGGTGCGGTCGTACGCGGCTTCGTCGATCACGCCGAGCTGGAACCAGACGGCCTTCGCTCCCAGGGCGGCGGCTTCGTCGGCGACGGCCCCGGCGAGGTCGCTGTTGACGAACACGTCGACGACGTCGACCTCGAAGGGGATCGCGTCCAGCGAGGGGTACCCCACCTCCCCGTGGACCGTCTCCGCCTTCGGGTGCACGGGCACGACGCGCTTGCCGAAGCGCTGGAGAACCTCGGCAACGCCGTACGCGGCCCGCCGCCGATTCGTCGACAGGCCCACGACCGCCCAGGTGTCGCCGAGTTCGGTGAGGATCTTGCGGACCGTTGCTGAGTCGCCGTACACGCTCGGCCTCCCTGGGATCGATACAAGCACTGGTCTGCTCGACAACAGCGGCAGGACCGGTCTGATTCCGCCCCCCGCCTGCGAAGCCACCCCGGCCCCCATAGGCTCGTCACGTGCTGCGCATCATCGACGCCCGAACCGGCGACAGAGTCGTCGCCGCCCCCGTCCGCCGCGGTCTGACCCGGGTCGAGGCACATGCCTCCGGGTACGGCTCCGACACCCTCAGGATCCTCCTCGTCGCCGACCTGCTCGTACGGGCGCTGGAACTCGGCGGCACGCCCGTTTGGCCCCTGCTGACCGGCGAACACGACCAGGCGGAGCTGCGGGCGGGCGCCGCCGCGCTCGGCATCCATCCCTTCGAGGACGGCCAGGACCTCGCCGCCGGGCTGGGGGAGGCGCAGGTCCTGCACGTGGTGGGCCTGGACCGCCCGGCGGAGCACGCCCCCCTCGACGCGGCGCGGCTCACCGTGGCGCCCGTGGCCGGGAAGGTGCCCGCCGATCTCACCGCCCTGCGCCTCGCGCTGCTCGCCCGCCCCCGCACCGAACCGGTGCGGCTCGACGCGGCGCTGCTGAGCGAGGCCCACGAGACTCTCGTACGCTGGCGTAGGGCCGTCGCCGACTGGGCGCGGCGGCCCTCGCGGCCCGTCCCGGACGAGGTCCGCGGACGGCTGCGCACCGCCTGGGAGGACGATCTGGACGTACCCGAAATGCTGCGCGTGCTGCGATGGGTGGAGGACGCCGGTCCCGCCCTGCCCGACGGCGCCCGCTTCGAGACCTACGCCTACGCCGACCGCCTCCTCGGCCTGGAACTCACCCGCGACCTGGGAGCCCCGGCATGAGCGCGGCGTCCGGCCGCTCCCCTCGCCGCCCCCACACCCCCGTCCTCCCCGGAGGCCAGGAATGAGCGTCAACGGCGCCCCCTTGCGGCGGCTCGTCGTGCTGCGGCACGCCAAGTCCGCCTACCCCGAGGGCGTTCCGGACCACGAGCGGCCCCTGGCGGTCCGGGGCCGCCGGGACGCGCCCGCCGCCGGGGACGCGCTGAGCGAGGCCGACTGTCTGCCCGACCTCGCCCTGTGCTCCACGGCCGTCCGCGCCCGCCGTACCTGGGCGCTGGCCTCGGCCCGCTGGGGCACCCCGCCCCCGGTCCGCTACGACCCGCGCCTGTACGCCGCCGACGTACCCGAACTGCTGGACGTCGTACGGGAGACACCCCCCGAGGTCGGGACGCTGCTGCTCGTCGGCCACAACCCCGGCCTGGAGGAGCTGGTCCTGGAACTGGCCGGGGACGCGCTCGACGACACCCTGGACGAGGTGCGGCTGAAGTTCCCGACGTCGGCGATAGCGGTGCTGGCCTGGCACGGGGCCACCTGGCGGTCCCTCGTCCCGGGAGCCGCGCTGCTGACCGGGATGATCGTGCCCCGCGGCGAGAAGGGCTGAGCCTCGGCCCACGTGCGGTCTGCTCGCTCAGCGCCTCCGGCAGTCAGGCCCGCGCACCACCGCTTAGGCTGACCGGATGCAGGACGAGTACCGCACGGTCGCCCACGCGGGCGTGCACGAGACCGAGGTCAACCGCTCCCGCTTCCGGTGCGCCCTCGCCCCGGCGGCCACCGAGCGGGAGGCCCAGGACTTCATCGCCTCCGTCCGCAAGGAGCACGCCGACGCCACCCACAACTGCTGGGCCTACGTCATCGGCGCCGACGCCTCCGTCCAGAAGGCGAGCGACGACGGCGAACCCGGCGGCACCGCGGGCGTCCCGATGCTCCAGATGCTGCTGCGCCGCGAGATGCGGTACGTCGTCGCCGTCGTCACCCGCTACTACGGCGGCGTCAAACTCGGCGCGGGCGGCCTGATCCGGGCCTACGGCGGCGCGGTCGGCGAGGCCCTCGACACGGTCGGCACCCGCGCCCGCCGCCGCTTCCGCCTCGGCACGGTGACCGTCGACCACCAGCGCGCCGGCCGACTCCAGAACGACCTGCGCGCGACCGGCCGGGAGGTCCGCGACGTCCGCTACGCCGAGGCCGTCACCCTCGACATCGCCCTCCCCGACGCCGACGTACCCGCCTTCCGCGCGTGGCTCGCGGACACGACGGCGGGTACGGCGGCCTTCGAACCCGGCGGCGAGGCGTACGGAGACGCCTGAGCCGGCGGGTGCTTTGTCCGTAACACGGCTTTGGGTCGCGGGACGTGACGGTGCGATACGGGAGTAACCGCCCGTGCTGTCAGACCCGGCCGTTAGTCTCGGGGATCATGAGGCTCCTGCACACTTCCGACTGGCATCTCGGCCGGGCGTTCCACCGGGTGAACATGCTCGGCGCCCAGGCCGCGTTCATCGGCCATCTCGTCACGACCGTGCGGGAGCGCGAGGTCGACGCCGTGGTCGTGTCGGGAGACGTGTACGACCGTGCCGTGCCGCCGCTGGCCGCGGTCGAACTGTTCGACGACGCCCTGCACCGGCTCGCCGACCTCGGCGTGCCCACGGTGATGATCTCCGGCAACCACGACTCGGCCCGCCGGCTCGGCGTCGGAGCCGGGCTGATCGGTCGGGCCGGTATCCATCTGCGTACCGACCCGGCTGCCGCAGGAACCCCGGTGGTACTCGCCGACGCCCACGGCGACGTCGCGTTCTACGGGCTGCCGTATCTCGAACCCGCCCTGGTGAAGGACGAGTTCGGGGTCGAGAAGGCCGGTCACGAGGCCGTGCTCGCCGCCGCCATGGACCGCGTCCGTGCCGACCTCGCCACGCGTGCGCGGGGCACCCGCTCCGTCGTCCTCGCGCACGCCTTCGTCACCGGCGGCGAACCCAGCGACAGCGAGCGGGACATCACCGTCGGCGGGGTCGCCTCCGTGCCCTCCGGAGTCTTCGACGGCGTCGACTACACGGCCCTGGGGCATCTCCACGGCTCCCAGACCCTCACCGGGCGCGTCCGCTACTCCGGCTCCCCGCTGCCGTACTCCTTCTCCGAGACCGAGCACCGCAAGACGATGTGGCTGGTCGACCTGGACGCGGCGGGGGCCGTCACCGCCGAGCGGATCGACTGCCCCGTGCCCCGCGCGCTCGCCAGGATCTCCGGGCCCCTGGAGGAACTGCTCGCCGACCCGGCTCTCGGGCGGCACGAGGAGGCCTGGGTCGAGGCCACGCTCACCGACGCCGTCCGCCCGGCCGACCCCATGGCCCGGCTCACCGAACGCTTCCCGCACACCCTCAGCCTCGTCTTCGCCCCCGAACGCGCACCCGACGACCCGGACGTGTCCTACGCCCGGCGCCTCGCCGACCGCAGCGACCAGGAGATCGCCGAGGACTTCGTGGCCCATGTGCGCGGGGCGGGGCCCGACGCGCGCGAACAGGGCGTGCTGCGGGACGCCTTCGACGCCGTACGCGCGGACGACGCGGTACGGGAGGTGGCGCGGTGAGGCTGCACCGGCTCGACCTGACCGCCTTCGGCCCCTTCGGCGGCCCCCAGAGCGTCGACTTCGACGAGCTGTCCGCCGCCGGGCTGTTCCTGCTGCACGGGCCGACCGGCGCGGGCAAGACGTCCGTCCTGGACGCCGTCTGCTACGCGCTCTACGGCTCCGTACCCGGCGCCCGCCAGAGCGGCCAGGGCCTCAGCCTGCGCAGCGACCACGCGGCCCCCGGCACCCGTACGGAGGTCACCCTCGACCTCACCGTCGCGGGACGGCGCCTGGAGATCACCCGGCAGCCGCCCTGGGAGCGCCCCAAGAAGGGCAACAGGCCCGGAACCACTGTCGACAAGGCCCAGAGCCGGCTGCGCGAGTACGACTCCGTCGCCGGTGTCTGGAAGGACCTCAGCCGCTCCCACCAGGAGATCGGCGAGGAGATCACCCAGCTGCTCGGCATGAGCCGTGAGCAGTTCTGCCAGGTCGTGCTGTTGCCCCAGGGAGACTTCGCACGCTTCCTGCGCGCCGACGCCGAGGCGCGCGGACGGCTCCTGGGCCGGCTCTTCGACACCCAGCGGTTCGCCGAGGTGGAGAAGCGGCTCGCCGAGCGGCGCCGCGACGCCGAGGCACGCGTGCGTGAGGGCGACGCCGAGCTCATCGGCGTCGCCCAGCGAATGCAGCAGGCCGCCGGGCCGGACATGGAGCTGCCCGAGCTGACGCCCGGCGAGCCCGGCCTGGCCGACGCGGTGCTGACCGCCGCCGCCCTCGCCCGCAGCGCTGCCCGTGAGCAGCTGACGGTCGCCGAGTACGGGCGCCTCGCCGCCGAGTCCGCCCGGCGCGCCGCCGAGCGCGCGCTGGACGACGTACGCGAACTCGCGCGGTTGCAACGGCGGTTCGGTGAGGCGCGGGAGCGGGCCGGGCGCCTCGATGAGCGGGCCGGGGCGCACCGGGAGGCGCGGGCGCGGATGGAGCGGGCCCGCAAGGCGGAGGCGGTGGCGCCGGCGCTGGAGCTGCGCGACTCCGCCGACGCCGAGCACCGCCGTGCGTCCGCCGCCGAGGCACACGCGCGTGCGCGGCTGCCGGAGCGGTTCGCGGACTCCGGTGCCACCGGGCTCGCCGCCGCAGCCCGCCGGGCCGCCGAGGAGCTGGGCGGCCTGGAGTCGGCCCGGCGCGGCGAACGGCGGCTCACGGAGCTGCTCGACGAACGGGCCGGCCTGGACCGGCAGGAACGCGCCGACGAGGAGGCGCTGGCGGACAGCGAGGGCTGGCTCGCCGAGTGGGACGCCACGCGCGCGGAGCTCCAGACCCGGATCGAGTCGGCCCAGGAGGCCGCCACCCGCGCCGAGCAGCTCGCCGTACAGCGCGAACCCGCGCAGCGGCGGCTGACGGCCGCCCGGCTCCGCGACCAGCTGGCCCGGGACATCGAAGGCTCCCAGCACCGGGTCCTCGCCTCGGGCGAGCGGTCGCAGTCGGCGCGGGCGCACTGGCTGGACCTCAAGGAACAGCGCCTGAACGGCATCGCCGCCGAACTGGCCGCCACCCTCGCCGACGGAGAGCCGTGCGCCGTCTGCGGCGCCACCGAACACCCGGCCCCCGCCCGCAAGGACGCCGGACACATCGACCGCGAGGCGGAGGAGGCCGCCCTCGCCGACCACCAGCGCGCCGAGGAGCGGCACACCCAGGCCCAGCGCGAGCTGGGCGTGGCCCGCGAGGCACTGGCCGCCGCCACCGCCGAGGCCGGCGACGCACCGACCGACCGGCTCGCCGCCGAGGCCGACGAACTCGAACGCGACCACACCCGGGCCCGCCGGGACGCCTCCGCGCTGCACCCCGCGCGCGAGGAGCTGCGCAAGGCCGAGCAGGAGCACGAGCGCCGCACGGCCGCCCGGCGCGCGGCCGAGGTCGGGGCCGCCTCCCGGGTGGGCCACCGCGAGCGCCTCGAACGCGAGCGGACCGCGCTGGAGGAGGAGCTGACCCGGGCCCGGGGCACCGCGCCGAGCGTGACCGCCCGCGCCGCCCAGCTGGAGCGGCAGGCCGCACTGCTCACCGACGCGGCCGAAGCCGCCCGCGCCGCCGAGGAGAGCGCCGAACGCCTCAAGGCAGCCGACGGACGCCTCGACGAGGCCGCCCACCGGGCCGGCTTCGACACCCCGCAGGCCGCCGCCGACGCCCTCCTCGACGACACCGCCCACCGCGAGCTGCAACACCGCCTGGACGCCTGGCAGTCCGAGGAGGCCGCCGTACGTGCCGTCCTCGCCGAACCCGACACCGTGGCCGCCGCCCGGCAGCCGCCCGCAGGCCTCGCCACCGCCGAACGGACGGCCTCCGCGGCGGCCGAGCGACTGCGCCGGGCCGGCTCGGCCGAGGACGCGGCCGTCCGCCGCTGCGCCGAGCTCGACACGCTCTCCACGCGCGCGTCCGACGGCGTACGGCGGCTCGCGCCCCTGCGCGACGAGCACGACCGGGTGGCCCGGCTGGCGGGCCTCGCCGCGGGCACCTCGGCCGACAACGAACGCAAGATGCGCCTGGAGGCGTATGTCCTCGCGGCCCGTCTGGAGCAGGTGGCCGCCGCCGCGACCGTCCGCCTCCAGAGGATGTCCTCCGGCCGCTACACGCTCGTCCACTCCGCCGACCGGGCCGGGCGCGGGCGCAGCGGGCTCGGGCTGCACGTCGTCGACGCCTGGACCGGCCGCGAGCGGGACACGGCGACGCTGTCCGGCGGCGAGACCTTCTTCGCCTCGCTCGCCCTCGCCCTCGGCCTCGCCGACGTCGTCACCGACGAGGCGGGCGGGGTGCGGCTCGACACCCTCTTCATCGACGAGGGGTTCGGCAGCCTCGACGACCAGACCCTCGACGAGGTCCTCGACGTCCTCGACTCCCTGCGGGAACGGGACCGCAGCGTCGGAATCGTCAGCCACGTCGGCGATCTGCGGCGGCGGATCCACGCGCAGCTGGAGGTCGTGAAGGGCCGGTCGGGTTCGACGGTCCGGCAGCGGGGTCAGCGGCCGAGCGGGCGCCGGGGGAGCGGTGAGGAGTAGACCACGCTGGTGGTGACCGACCCCAGCGTGCCGATCCGGCCCGAGACCTCCTCCAGATGGCGCATCGAACGGGCGGCGACCTTGATCACGAAGCAGTCGTCGCCCGTCACATGGTGCGCCTCCAGGATCTCCGGGGTGACGGCCACCAGGTCGTGGAACGGCTTGTAGTTGCCGTTGGGATAGCGCAACCGCACGAACGCCAGGATCGACAGCCCCAGCCGCTCGGGGTCCACGACGGCCGCGTACCCCTGGATGACCCCCGCCTCCTCCAGCCGCCGCACCCGCTCGGTCACGGCGCTCGCCGACATCGACACGGCCCGCGCGAGCTCGGCGAAACTGGCCCGTCCGTCGCGCTGGAGGACCTCGAGAATGCGCCAGTCGGTGGCGTCCGGGGAATACACGGTCATGGTGGAGGAATAGCAGGGGAATCCCCGGTGGAGCAACGTCTGTGCCGGGGAACGCCGCTTCAGGTGAGAGTCGGCCGCGCATAGGTTTCTGATCACCGGACCCCGCGCCAGAAAGGCCCCCGATGACCACCGCCACCCCCGCCGAGGCCGCCGCCCACTTCCGTGCCGCGCTCGCCTTCCACACCGATGTCTCCGACGTGGCCGCCGCGCTGGCCGCCGACGGCGACCCCGGCTTCGTCGTCCTGGACTCCCGCTCCGCCGAGGCCTGGGAGCAGGGCCACCTCCCCGGCGCCGTCCATCTGCCCACCGCGCTCATCCCCGAGCGGGCCGAACGGCTCCTGGACCGGAACGTGCCGGTGGTGACGTACTGCTGGGGACCCGGCTGCAACGGCGCGACCCGCGCCGCCCTCGCGCTCGCCGAACTCGGCTACCGCGTCAGGGAGATGCTCGGCGGCTTCGAGTACTGGGCGCGCGAGGGCTTCGCGTACGACACCCGGGAGGGGCGCGGCCGGCGCGCCGCCGACCCGTTGACCGCGCCCGTGGCCGCGGTCAACTGCGGCTGCTGACCACTGACTTGCGCCGGCGTCAGAGCTGGGCCAGCTCCTCCACCAGGTCGTCCAGGCCCAGCGAACCCTGCGAAAGGGCCGCCATGTGCCAGGACTTGAGGTCGAAGGCGGCACCGTGGCGCTCGCGGGCCTTCTCGCGGCCCAGCAGCCAGGCCCGTTCGCCGAGCTTGTAGCCGATCGCCTGGCCGGGGATGGTCAGATAGCGGGTCAGCTCGCTCTCCACGAAGTCCGCCGGGCGGCTGCTGTGCGAGCCGAAGAACTCCTGCGCCAGGCCGGGGGTCCAGCGCTCACCCGGGTGGAACGGCGAGTCCGCCGGGATCTCCAGCTCCAGATGCATGCCGATGTCGACGATCACCCGGACCGCGCGCATCATCTGGGCGTCCAGATAGCCGAGCCGGTGCTCGGGGTCGGTGAGGAAGCCCAGCTCGTCCATCAGCCGCTCCGCGTACAGCGCCCAGCCCTCCGCGTTGGCGCTGACCATGCCCACGGAGGCCTGGTAGCGGGAGAGTTCGCCGGCGATGTGCGCCCACTGCGCGAGCTGGAGGTGATGGCCGGGGACGCCCTCGTGGTACCAGGTCGAGACGAGGTCGTAGACCGGGAACCGGGTCTGGCCCATGGTGGGCAGCCAGGTGCGCCCAGGGCGCGAGAAGTCCTCCGACGGGGGCGTGTAGTACGGGGCCGCCGCGCTGCCGGCCGGGGCGATCCGGGACTCCACCCGCCGTACCCGCTCGGCGAGTTCGAAGTGGGTGCCGTCCAGCGCCTCGATCGCCTGGTCCATCAGGCCCTGCAGCCAGTCGCGGACCTCGTCGACGCCCTCGATGTGCTTGCCGTGCTCGTCGAGGTGGGCGAGCGCCACCCACGGCGTCGCGGCGCCCGGGAGGATCTTCTCGGCCTCCTTCTTCATCTCCGCGAGGAGCCGGTGGTACTCCGCCCAGCCGTACGCGTACGCCTCGTCCACATCGAGGTCGGTGCCGTTGTAGTAGCGCGACCAGCGGGCGTACCGCTCCCGGCCCACGGTGTTCGGCGCGCCCGCCACGGTCGGCGCGTACACGTCGCGCATCCAGTCCCGCAGCTCGACGACCGCCGCGGACGCCGTACGGGCGGCCTCGTCCAGCTCGGCGCGGAGCGCGTCCGGACCGGCGGCGGCGAAGTCCTCGAACCAGCCGCGGCCGTTGCCGTCCGTGTCCGACCACTCGGTGAGTTGCTCGACGAAGGTGGCCGTCGGGCGCGGGGCCGCGTACAGCTTGCGCTCCAGACCGAGCGCCAGGGACTCCCGGTAGCCCGCCAGGGCCGCCGGGACCGCGCGCAGCCGCTCGGCGATCGCCGCCCAGTCCGCGTCGGTCTGCGTGGGAGTCACGGTGAACACCTCGCGCACCTGGTGCACGGGCATACCCAGATTGCCGACCGCGCGCAGGCTTTCGTCAGCCTCCAGCACGGCGAGGTGCGCGGTGAGGCGCTCGCGCAGCAGGCGTGCGCACCGGCGCTCGATGTCACTGTCCGCGCCGGGCCGCCGCTCCGCCTCGTCGAGCTTCGCCAGCGTGTCCCGCGTGAGCTGCGCGAGGGCCTCCTGGCCCGCCGGCGAGAGGTCGGGCAGCAGACTCGAACTCTCCGACACGCCTAGGTAGGTACCGGTCACCGGGTCGAGGGCGATGAGGTCGTCGACGTAGGCGTCGGCGACCTCACGGGGAAGCGAGCTGTTGGTCTGTGACATGCCCACCATCCTCGTACGAGAGGACGGCGCACGTCACGGCGTTTGAGCTGATGGCGTAGGGCGTCACAAGGGCGTTTGAGCGTGGGCATCCCGCGTGGGGATCCGGCGGCGGGAGCCCGGCGGTTTCGTACGCCAGGCGCCCGCGCCCGTGCCTCAGTCGCGCGTGACGCGCTCCCCGTACCGCTCGGCCACCTCTTCCGCCGCCTCCTGCTCCAGGCGCGCGGTGATCACGAGGGTTCCCTCCTCGATCTGGTAGTCGAGGGGCAGGCCCAGGCCGCGCATCGCGGCGACCATCCCGGTGTTGGCGGACTGCGTCACGGCGTACACGCTCGCGCACCCCGCCTCGACGGCCATCGCGACCAGCCGGCCGAGGAGTTCGGCGCCTATGCCGCGCCGCTGCCACTGGTCCTCGACGAGCAGCGCGACCTCCGTCTCGTCGCCGTCCCAGAGCAGATGGCCGAGGCCGACGATGCGCCCGGACGGCGTCTGCACGGCGAGGGTGCGGCCGAAGCGGGGGCTGAGCAGATGGTTGAGGTAGCGGTCCGCGTCGCCGACCGGCCCGTGGTACCGCAGCCCGAGAGTGCGCGTCGAGCACCGCTCGTGCATCGCCCTGGCCGCCTCCAGGTCACCGGTGTCGGCCCGTCGTACGGTGATGTCGTTGCCCTCGGGCAGCGTCAGCACGTCCTGGCCGCGCGGGACGCGGGGGCCGAGCCGGGCGTCCAGTTCCACCAGGGCACGCGCGCGTGCGAACTCGGTCGGGGTGAACGGCAGATACGGCCGCTCCACGGTGATCACTCCGCCTTCCGGCGCCCGCAGGCGCATCACGGTGTCCTCCAGCACGCCCTCGACCGGCACGCTGCCCTCGCGCCGGCTGTTCGCGGGCGTTGCGGGCAGCGAGCGGATCGTGCACCGGCCGAGCAACTGCCGCAGAGTGAGCGGCAGTTCGGCGGCGTCGAGGGCGGTGCGGGTGGCGAGGCCGAGTACCCGGGTCGGCGCGTCCACCAGGTCGTGGGCGTCCGCCCGCTCGATCCAGGTGCCGGTGCCGCCCGCGTCGGACACGGCCTGGGCGATGTCGGCCGCCGCGAGGGGCGCCGGGGCGCGCAGCAGGAACTCGTCCACCGTGTCCACACCCAGCGGGTGCGTCTGGAGGCTCAGGATGTCCACCCGGTGCCCGGCCAGGGCCACGCACAGCGCGGCCAGGGACCCGGGGGCGTCCTTGACGGTGGTCCGCATCCGCCACAGGGTGCTCTCCTCACCCACACCGACCGACGGCCCGGCCTGCTCCTCCGAGGAGGACGGCCGGGCACCGGTATCACTCGTGGGCGGCGGGTCCTCGTGGCGGCGTGGCCACCGGACGGCCCTGAGGAGCGCGGAGATCTTCCCGTCGGCGCCTCTTTCGTCAGCTTTTCCGCCAGCTTTTCCGTCAGCCATGTTTCGAGTCATGCGGCCACTGTGAAGGAACGGTGTTGCGTGATCACGAACAGCCTGTGACTGACGGGTAAAGGCCGCGAATGCCCGTTTTGTTAATCGTTCTACGACTACTGCCCTACCCTTACTGACCGATTACTGCCCGACTTTGCCCGGCTGGAGCACCTGGGTGAAGAGCACCGTGCCGTCCTGCTCGCGCAGCCGGACCGTGAGCTCCCCGCTGTGGCCGTCGATGTCGACCTCGCCGAAGAACTGGTAGCCACCGGCGGGCGAGACGTTGGACGCGGTCGGCGCCTTCACGAACACCCGCTCCGGGCCGAAGGTGTTGTCGAGCGCGCTCGCCGGGAAGGCGCCCGCGTTCAGCGGACCGGAGACGAACTCCCAGAACGGCTCGAAGTCGGTGAACGCGGCCCGCGAGGGCTGGTAGTGCTGCGCCGAGGTGTGGTGCACGTCGGCCGTCAGCCACACCGTGCCGGTGATCCGCCGGTGCTTGACGAACCGGAGCAGCTCCGCGATCTGCAGCTCACGGCCGAGCGGCGCGCCCGGGTCGCCCTGCGCGACGGCCTCGATGTTCGGCCTGCCCTCGGTGGCGTCCGGCACGACGAGCCCGATCGGCATGTCGGAGGCGATCACCTTCCACACCGCCCGCGAGCGCGCCAGCTCCCGCTTGAGCCACTCCAGCTGCTCACGGCCGAGGATGCCCTGCGGGTCCACGGTCTGGTCGTCGGGGGAGTTGGCGTTGCGGTACGTCCGCATGTCCAGGACGAACACGTCGAGCAGCGGGCCGTGCCGCATGACCCGGTGGACACGGCCGTCCTTGGCGCCCGGCCGCAGCGTCGAGATCGGGAAGTACTCGCTGAACGCCCGCCGGGCGCGGACCGCGAGCACGTCGACGCTCTTCTCGGTGTACCGGGGATCGGAGTCCGTGATCACTTCCCCCGGGTACCAGTTGTTGCGGACCTCGTGGTCGTCCCACTGGATGATCGACGGCACCTGGGCGTTGAAGCGGCGCAGGTTGTCGTCGAGCAGGTTGTAGCGGAAGTTGCCGCGGAACTCCGCGAGGGTCTCGGCCACCTTGGACTTCTCCTCGGTGGTGACGTTCCGCCAGAGGGTGCCGTCGGGCAGTGCCTGGGTCGCGGTGATCGGGCCGTCGGCGTAGATGTTGTCGCCGCTGCAGAGGAAGAAGTCGGGGTCGAGCCTGGACATCGCGTCGTAGATGCGGTAGCCGCCGAGGTCGGGGTTGATGCCCCAGCCCTGGCCCGCGAGGTCACCGGACCACAGGAAGCGCACGTCGCGCCGGCGGCCCGTCGGCACCGTGCGGAAGGTGCCCTCCACGGGTTTTCCGGTACGACGCGGGTCGTCCGGGTCGGCCAGCAGCACGCGGTAGTGGATCTGCTCGCCGGCCGGCAGCCCGTGCAGCCGGGTGGTGCCGGTGAAGTCGGTGCCCGAGCCGAGCAGCGGCCCGTACCAGCGGCGCGCATGGCGGAACGACTCCGTGGCGGCGGTCTCGACGACCATCCGCGCCGGGCGGTCCGAACGCACCCACACCAGCCCGGAGCCGGACGTCACGTCTCCCGTCTGCACGCCCCAGTCGGCGCGGGGCCGCCCGGAAAGCGCCAGCGCGGGCGCGGCGCCGGCCGCGACCGGCAGGGTCAGAGCGGCGGACGCGGCGAGCGAACCGCGCAGAACGCTGCGGCGCCCGGGGAGCGGACGGTGTGACATGGGGGGCCTCCAGAGGCGTGAAGCGGCCGGTGTGCACAGCCACAACTACGGGGGCACCGCAGCGCACACGGAAACCACGAGTGAACAACTGCCGCCGCCCAGAAGGGAACCCGCCGCGCGGGGACGCGCGGCGGGTTCCCTCAGGCATGGCTGTGGGCCCCGTACGCGGTCGGGTCGGGGGTGTTGTCTCGGGCGGCGTACCCGGCGCGGGGCACCCGGCGCGGAGACCCCGCAAGGCGTCGCCGGTGACGGGCCGTGCCGTCGGGGGCGCAGCCTCCCCGTTGCGGGGCGTTTCGAGCCTTGCGGTATGCGGCGCCGCTTCCTGGGGGTGAGCAGCCCGAGGCTTGCTGTGTGCGGCACCCTTTGCTGGGTGTGAGCGGCCCGAGTTCTGCCGTATGCGCTATGGCTTCCTGGGGGTGAGCGGCCCCGGGGCCTCTCGCCTGCGGCATTGCTTCTGGGGGGTGAGCTGCCCGAGCCGTGGGGCCGCAGCCGACGGTTGTCAGGTGTGTGTACCGGTGACGGTTTCGTTTCCGGGATCGCCCGGACGGCTCAGCGGCTGCCGTCGAGGAGTACTCGGGCGACCAGGGCCGGGTCGTCGTTCATCGGGCAGTGGCCGCAGCCGGGGAGTCGGACGAGGCGGGCGGCGGGGATGATCTGCTTGGCGCGGATGCCCTGGCGGCGCACGAGGAGCCAGTCGCGGGTGCCCCAGCCGACGGTGACGGGGATGCCGGGGATGTCCTCGGTGAACTGGATGGTCGTGCCGGCCCGCAGGGTCTGGTCGAAACCGGTGGCCTGGGCGAGCGCGAGGGTCTCGGCGACCACGGCCTCGGGCGTGCGGCGGCCCGGACGGGCGTAGATGGTGCTGGTGAGCGCGGTACGGCCGGCCGAGGTGCGGGCCAGCCGTTCGACGAGCGGCAGCGGCATACGGCGGGAGATGTGCCGCATCGTCAGCAGGACGCCGAACGCGTACCGCCGCTCGGCCTCCGACCAGAACCCGGCGGGGGACAGCGCGGTGACGGACCGTACGAGCTTCTCCCTGCCGAGTTCCAGGGCCAGCAGCCCGCCGAGGGAGTTGCCCGCCACGTGCGGACGTTCGAGCCCCAGGGCCTCGCAGAAGGAGGCGAACACGGTCGTCGTGGTGGGCAGGTCGTAGGCGAGCCCGTCCGGCAGGGCGGGGGAGACGCCGAAGCCGGGGAGGTCCACGGCGATCACGTCGCGCTCGGTGGCGAGGATGTCCACCACCGGGTCCCAGGCCTGCCGGTGGTGGCCGATGCCGTGCAGCAGGAGCAGCGGTTCGCCGCTGCCCACGCGCGCGTAGGACACGGTGACGGACTGCGGCCCACTCGGGGTGGGGACCGGGAACGAGACGGTGGCTGGCATGGGAAAGCTCCTCGTCTGGACGGCCGTCGAACGCCGTAGACATCTTGTCAGCAATTGCTACTGGCGGGTAGCCCCGTGCTTCGATCGGGGGTATCAGCGTGCGCTGCGCAGTTCCAGGTTGAACTCCGCGTGCCCGAAGCGGCGCATGAGGTTCAGCCACAGCGGCAGCCACATCTCCACGCTCCGCGACGCCCGGATGCCGCCGAGGTCCAGCACCCGCTCCGCGGGCCAGCCGAACTCGCCGAGCAGCGCGGTGACCTGCTCCTTGGCCCCGGCATCCGCCCCGCACACGAAGACCTGGTGCCCGCCCGGCACCCGCGCCGGATCCACCATCACCTCGCAGTTGACGGTGTTCAGCGTCTTCACCACACGCGCGTGCGGGAACGCCCGCTGGATCTGCTCGCCGACGCTGTCCGACTCCACGGGCGACAGCCGTGCCTCGCCGTCCTCGAACGCCAGCGGATTGGACACGTCGACCACGACCTTGCCGTCGAGGTTGTCCGCCCCGGCCGCCGACAGCGCGGCGAGCGCCACCTGTCCGCCCACCGCGTTCACCACCACCTCGGCGGATCCGGCCGCCGTCGCGAACGTGCCGGTGCCCCCGCCCGTGTCCGCCGCCCACGCCAGGGCCGCCGGGTTGTCGGCGGTGCGCGAGCCCAAGGTCACCTCGTGACCGAGTTCCACCAGCTTTCCGCCCAGGGTGCGACCGACCACCCCCGTGCCCAGCACCGCGTAACGCATGGCGACCTCCGTTGCCGGTCCGTCGGTCCGTCAGCCCGTCGAGGATCATTCTGCACCGGCACCCCGGCTTCCGCCCGGCGTCACTTCTCCCCCTCCCACGACGGGAACGTTGCCGGAGCGTCACGAAAACGGCCCAGTACGAACGCGTAGTGAACGCTTTCTCTCCGCGTGCCCATCGGCCGTCCGAGGGAACGAGGATTGGTATTGACCAAGGGTGGGGGCCGCCTTATGGTCGCAGATAAGTGCAACAACCTTTAATAAACAAGGGCGCGAAAACGCCGCAGGACCACGGCGATTGCGGAGGACAGGGTGGGGACCCAGCAGCTGGAAGCGGTACCGGAACCGAAGTACTGGCATCTAAGGACCGTGCTCAGTGAGGCATTGGACTCCGAGTTCGCGGTGGGGGAGATCCTGCCCAACGAGCGCGATCTGGCAGCCCGCTTCGGTGTCGCCCGGGCGACGCTCCGTCAGGCACTGGAGCAGCTGGAGCTGGAGGGCCGGCTGCATCGCCGGCGCGGGGTCGGTACGACCGTCGCGCCGCCCCGCATGGGCGTCGCCGTCGGCGCCGACGGGCAGGCCTGGCCGGGCGGCGGCGGGGACGACTCCTGGCAGAGCGTCGACTGCACCCTCGCGGTGCCGCCCGCGGCCGTCGCCACCGCCCTGGTGATCCCGCGCGGACACGCCGTGTACACCGTGCGCCGCTCCCGCGTCTCGCACGGTCAGCCGGTCGCCGCGGAACTGCTCTACGTACCGCAGTCGTCGGTGCCCGACCTGACCGCGATCGACGCCCCGTCCGAGGCGGCACGCGCGCGTGCGGTGCTGCGCGAGCTGCAGCGCCTGGAACTGGAGGGCCAGGACCGGGCCGTGGAGCTCGGCTCGGCCCGCGCGGACGACGCCAAGGAGCTCGACCGGCTCCCCGGCGCCCCCGTCCTCGTCGTCACCACCCGCTTCTTCGCGGAGGGCCGCACGGCCGCGCTCTCGGTGGCCACGTATCGCGCTGACACGTGCCGCCTGACGTTCGGCGCGGCGGGCGGCGTGGAAATACACCACGGTCCGGAGCGACGGGCTTCCTGAACCCGTACGAACTCCGACGTCCGACGCCGCCGCCGGTGACACCTCGTCACCGGCGGCGGCGCCCGTCACCGAAACGGGGCGGTCACCGACGGGCCGTCACTGTGCCCTCCACCGCGAACAGTTGCTCTTCCACATGGTCAAGAGCCAGCCGCAGCGCCCCCGTTGCCACCGCCGCCTCGCCCAGCAGCGACAGCGCCACCTTCGGCGGCCGCAGGCAGTAGCGCGCCAACTCCCGCCGCAGCGGCTCCAGTACGCCGTCGATCCCGGCCGCCCAGCCGCCGATCACGACGAGTTCCGGGTCGAGGGCCAGCACCAGCGCGGCCACGTCGTGGACCAGCCGCTGGAGGAACCGGTCCACCGCGGCGCGCGCCCGCTGGTCGCCCTCGCGGGCCTGCGTGAACACCTTGGCCACCGCCGGCTCGTCCAGCGGGTGCAGCGGTTTGTCGGTCGTGGACAGCAGCCTTTCCGGGGTCACACCCCGGCCCAGCAGATGCAGCGCGCCGATCTCGCCGGCCGCCCCGCCGTACCCCCGGTGCAGCCGCCCGCCGATCAGCGACCCGGCCCCCGGGCTCAGCCCGGCCAGTACGAACACCATGTCGTCCGACTCGGTGGCCGCGCCCTTCCAGTGCTCGGCCACGGCCGCCGCGTTCGCGTCGTTCTCCACCAGCACCGGGCACTTGAAGGAGCGGCTCAGCCGCTCGCCCAGCCGCAGTCCCGTCCACTCGGGCAGCGCCGTACCCAGCCGTATCGTCCCGTCCGCCTCGACGATCCCGGGCGTGGCGACGCCCACCGCCCGCAGGGAACTGCGCGGCACGCCGGCCCGGCGCAGCAGCTCGGCGACGGCGGTGCGCAGCCGCTCCAGCCGCTCGTCCGCCGAGGCCGTCTCGTCGACGTCCTTGACCTGCGAGCCCAGTACCCGCCCGTCCAGGTCGGCCAGCAGCACCGCCACCCCGTGCGAGCCGATCTCCACACCCAGCAGATGCCCGGCCTCCGCCCGGAACCGGAACCGCCGCGCCGGACGCCCCTGGCGCCGCGCGGCACTCTCGTCGGCGGCCACCTCGACCACGAGCCCGGCCGAGATGAGATCCTCCACCACCCCTTCGACGGTCGGCCGGGACAGCCCCGTCACCCGGGTGATCTCCGTGAGCGTCGCGCAGTCGGCGGCACGCAGCGCGTGCAGCACCACCGCGGAGTTGATCCTTCGCAGCAGCGAGGGATCCCCGCCGGTCAGCTGCCCCAACGTCCGTCCTCCCAGCTCGTGCGCGTGTTGGGCGGATCGTACTCGGCGGGAGGCACCCGGCGAGTGACGATTCCGTACCGGTGTACGACACCCCCACCCAAGCCGCCCACCCCCCACCCCAGCCGCCCACCGCCACCACGCGCCCCGGCCGGCGGTGCGAGCCCGGCCACGGCCGGTGCGAGCCCGGCCACGGCCGGTGCGGGCTCCGCCGCCACGGCACGGTGCTGGCTGGCTGGCGTCGGCACGCGCGCCGACCGCCACGGCACGCGCGCCGACCGCCACGGCACGCGCGCCGACCGCCACGGCACGCGCGCCGACTGCCGCCACCACGGGCCCCGACCGCCGTCGGCAAGGGCCCCGACCGACGCCGGCGCGGGGCCCCGGCGTCGTCGGCACGCCATCCGGCCGTCAGCCGTACCCGCACCGGGTGTCTCACCCCGGTGCCACGAACCCCGACTCGTACGCCGTGATCACCGCCTGGGTGCGGTC
Organism: Streptomyces vulcanius; assembly: GCF_042653945.1. Classification (NCBI taxonomy): domain Bacteria; kingdom Bacillati; phylum Actinomycetota; class Actinomycetes; order Kitasatosporales; family Streptomycetaceae; genus Streptomyces; species Streptomyces vulcanius. The sequence continues at coordinate 119,525 of NZ_JBHSFK010000028.1, forward strand.
CCGCGCGCCGAGTTTCGCCAGCACCGCGCTGACATGGGACTTGACCGTCTCCGTCCCCACCACCAGTCGCGCCGCGATCTCCGCGTTGGACAGCCCCCGCGCCATCAGCCGCAGCACCTCCGCCTCCCGCTCGGTCAGCCGGGCCCGCTCCAGCGTGTCCCGGGCGGCCCGATTGCCGCCCGCGTCGCCGTACTCGGCGGCCAGCCGCCGCACCGACGCCGGGAACAGCAGCGACTCTCCCTCGGCGACCAGCCGCACCGCGTGCACGATCTCGGCGGGCCGGGCCCGCTTCAGCAGGAACCCGTCCGCACCCGCGCGCAGCGCCTCGTACACGTACTCGTCGTTCTCGAAGGTGGTCACGACCAGGATCTTCGGCGGCCCGTCCACCGTCCGCAGCACCGCACGCGTGGCCTCGATGCCGTCCATCAACGGCATCCGTACGTCCATGGCGACCACGTCGGGCCGCAGCTGCCGCACCAACGGGATCACCGCCGCCCCGTCCGCCGCCTCCCCGACGACCTCGATGTCGGGCTGCGCCTCCAACACGGCCCGCAGACCCGCGCGGACCAGGGGTTCGTCGTCGACCAGCAGTACGGTGACCGGCATCCGGCCAGCCTAGATCAACGCATCGGCAGCTCGGCCCGCACCTGCCAGTCGCCCGCGTCCGGCCCGGTCGAGGCCCGCCCGCCGAGCAGCGCGGCCCGCTCGCGTATGCCGCGCAGCCCGTTGCCCCGCCCGGGGCCGGGTATCCGGGCGGTCAGCGGATTGCGCACCTCCAGGCGCAGCAGCCCCTCGTCCGGAACGACCCCGACCCGCACCCTGACCGGCACGGCCCCCGCGTGCCGCAGCACATTGGTCAGCGCCTCCTGGAGAATGCGGTACCCCTCCCGGGACACCGGCCCCGGCACCGTCTCCAGCGGGCCTGTGACCTCCGCGTCGACCTTCGCGCCGGACGCCCGAGCGGACTCCAGCAGCCGGTCGGCCTCGGCGAGCGTCGGTCTCCCGCTCACCGGCCGCTCCGCCTCCCGCAGTACACCGAGCACCCGCTCCAGATCCGCGAGCGCCGACCGGCCGGTGTCCTCGATGGCAGCCAGGGCCCGGTCGGTGAACTCCGGATCGCCGGCCGCCCGCGCCGCGCCCGCCTGCACCACCGCCACCGTCAGCGCGTGCCCGATCGAGTCGTGCAGCTCGCGGGCGATCCGGTTGCGCTCCAGCAACTGCTCCGTCCGCTCCTCCAACGCGGCCAGCCGCTCGGCCGCCGACGGGCCGAGCAGCCTGCGGGCGACACCGGTCACCAGCTCACCGAGGCCGACGACGACGCCGTAGAGCGCGAGCAGCGGAACCGGCACGAGCAGGGCGAACCACCACCGCGGCACCGTCTCCGAGAAGACGGATATTCCCCCCGTCGACTGCCCGCCCGCGCCGACGGCCAGGTCGTACGCGACAGCGGGCAGCCACACGCACGCGAACATCGCCGCCGCGCCCAGAGCCATCCGGGCCTCCAGCCACACCACTGTCCGCGCGCGGTCCCGCCAGGTCGCCGCAGGCGCCACCGAGAAGCCGGGGTCGGCCACCCCGGGCAGAAGCAGCAGCCGGGCCTGCACCCCCTCGCCCACCCGCACGGCGGGAATCAACCCGACCGGCACGAGCAGTAGCGCCGGCACCCACGGACGCGACGGATCGATGAACATCCACACGCTCACGACGAGCATCGGCACCCACAGGTGCAGCAGTCGTGTGTACGTCGTCCCCCGCAGCAGCGGGCGCAGCAAGCGGCCCATGCGGACAAGCCTGCCAGGCCCCACTGACAACGGACCTCCCCCGAGCGGGGGAGACACCCTCCCCGCCCGGGGGAGGCCCGACGCCGCTGCCCTCGGCCAGAGTCATGGCCATGACCAGCATCGACGTCCACGACCTCACCAAGGCGTACGGCCCCCGGCGCGCCGTGGACCACCTCACCTTCCGCGTCCTCCCCGGCCGCGTCACCGGCTTCCTCGGCCCCAACGGCGCCGGCAAGTCCACCACCCTGCGCCTCGCACTCGGCCTCGACCGGCCCACCTCCGGCACCGCCACGATCGGCGGCCGGCCCTACCCCACCCTCCGCGACCCCCTGCGCCACGTAGGCGCCCTGCTCGACGCACAGGCCGCGCACGGCTCGCGCACCGGCCGTGACCACCTCCTCGCCCTGGCGGCGAGCAACCGCATCCCCGCCCGCCGGGCCGACGAGGTTCTGGAGGAGACCGGCCTGGCGCGCGCCGCCCGCCACCGGGTGAAGACGTACTCCCTCGGCATGCGCCAGCGGCTCGGCATCGCCGCCGCCCTGCTCGGCGACCCCGAGGTGATCCTCCTCGACGAGCCGTCCAACGGCCTCGACCCCGAAGGCATCGTCTGGATCCGCGGCCTGCTGCGCCGGCTCGCCGCCGAGGGCCGCACGGTCCTCGTCTCCAGCCACCTCATGAACGAGACCGCGTCCTTCGCCGACCACCTCGTCGTCCTCGGCCGGGGCCGTCTGCTGGCCGACACCCCGCTGCGGGACTTCGTCGACTCGCGCGTACGCCCCCGCGTCCGCATCCGTACCACCGACCCCACCGCCCTCGTCGGCACCCTCGCCCGGCACGGCCACCACGCCGTCGAACACCCCGACGGCCACTGGACGGTGCACCACACGCGCGTGGACGACATCGGCCCCCTTCTCTCCACCGCCGGTGTCCCCCTGCTCGAACTGACCACGGAGGCAGGCACGCTGGAGGAGGCCTACCTCGACCTGACGGCCGCCGACACCGAGTTCGCGGCACCGTCCCAGGAGGCGACGGCATGACCAAGGAGTTCACTTCCGCGCTGCACGGCGAATGGATCAAGATCCGCACGCTGCGGTCGCTGCTCGGCACCCTGTGCGCGGTGCTGCTCGCGACCGTCCTCTTCGCCGCCTTCGCCGACGACGGCCCCGTCGACCACGACGCCCTGTTCTCCGTCTTCTTCGGCGTGAGTTTCGGGCAGATCGCTGCGGTCGCCTTCGGTGTGACGGCCGTCGCCGCCGAGTTCCAGGGCGGCGCCCTGCGCGTGTCGCTGGCGGCCGTGCCGCACCGGGGCCGCTGGTTCGCCGCCAAGCTGACGGCGATCGCGCTGCCGATGCTGGCCGTCGGCCTGGTCACCGGGCTGGTGACATGGGCGGTGGGCAGCGCGGTGCTCCAAGAGCCGAGCACGGTCGAGGGACTGCGCGGAGCCGCGGGATGTGCCGTCTACCTGACGCTGATGGCCCTCCTCGCCGCAGGTCTCACGGCCTTCCTGCGCAGCGGAGTGGCAGCCCTGAGCATCCTCATCCCCTTCCTCCTGAGCGTGTCCTTCGTGGTCGGTGACATGTCCGGGAACGCGGCGGACTTCCTGCCCGACCGGGCCGGCCAAGTGGCCCTGCACAGCACATGGGACGGCACTCTCGGCCCCTGGACGGGGCTCGCCGCGACCGCCCTCTGGACAGCGACGGCGCTGGCCGCGGGCGCCTGGCGACTACGACACCGGGACGCCTGACAGGCCTCCTGCGATCGGACACCGGGACGCCTGACAGGGCGCCGGCGATCGCCTCAGCCACGCCTACCCGGCTGCCGCGGCCCGCAGCAGGGCGAACTCGTCGGCCATCGTCGCCGCAGTCCAGTGCGCGTTCAGACCGCTGGGATTCGGCAGCACCCACACCCGCGTGTCCCCGATGACCCGCTCCTGCGGTCCCACCGCCGCCTTCGGCTCCTCGAAGGCCGCCCGGTAGGCGGTCACGCCGACCACCGCCAGCCAGCGGGGCGCGAGCCGGGTCACCTTCTCCGCCAGCAGCCGCCCGCCCTCGCGGTACTCCTCGACGCTCAGCTCGTCGGCCCGCGCGGTGGCCCGGGCCACCACGTTGGTGATGCCGAGCCCGTAGGACGGCAGTTCCCCCTGCTCCGCGGGCTTCATCAGCCGCGGAGTGAAGCCGGACAGGTGGAGCACGGGCCAGAAGCGGTTGCCCGGGCGGGCGAAGTGGTGGCCGGTCGCGGCCGTCATCAGCCCGGGATTGATACCGCAGAAGAATCCGCTGAGCTGGGATACGGCAGGTCAGAGCGGCGCCGATCCCCTGACCTGCAACGCAGCATGCGTGTTCGGGTAGTTCGCTGCGTCTTCATGTAGTACGGCGCAGAGATTTGCATGATCGTTTTCCCATCGGTTTCCCAGTTTCCCGCCTGATCGGGCCGGGAGGCGGGAAACGCGAGCGAGACGTGGCCGGAGGCCATTGCTGACCTCCGGCCCCTGTGTGCTGAACGGGATCGTGCAGACACAAGCCATCGTCAACCAGATCATCTGGCGTCAGCGGACCCGCCCGTATCTTGCCGTCCAGCCCGTCAACCGCTCCGGCGAGCGACAGGCGAAGACCGGCTGGCGCCGCACCAATTCCGTTGCCTCCTGGAGCTGGGAAGGATGCGAGGGCCTCCGGGCGACAGTGGAGATCTGGGCCGACGCGCCGCGTGTGGAACTCGTGCTCAACGGCCGGACCGTCGGCTCAAAGCGCGCAGATGAATCGACCCAGTTCCTGGCCGAGTTCAGGGTGCCGTATGAGCCCGGCTCACTCGTGGCCATCGCGTTCGACCAGGCAGGCAAGGAGATCGGGCGAGACGTCCTGACGAGTGCGTCGTCCACCAGCCTGCGACTGATGATGCGGCCGGAGACGGACGAGCTGCGCGCCGACGGTGCCGACCTGCTCTACGTTCCTATCGAACTCGCCGATGAGCGGGGGACAATTCGCCCGCTCGCCGACAGGGAGGTCACCCTGACGGTCACGGGCGCCGGATCGCTCCTGGGTTTCGGAACCGGCGAGGCCATCGCCACAGAGGAGTTCGCTGCCAACCGCCACCGCACGTTCCAGGGGCGAGCTCTCGCCGTGGTGCGAGCGGGACACGAGACCGGCCATGTCTCCATCGCGGCCTCGGCCGACGGGTGCGAGTCGGTGAGCATCGCTGTGCCGGTCGTCCCGCTCTTCGCCTGACCAACTGCACAGAGATCCCTCATGTGCAGGAGCGCGATCCTCACAACCCACACTGTCCGGTTCGGCCCACGGACAGACGGACGCCGAACTCCGTTGCCAAGGCGGCGAATTGCTGACTGGTGTACTGCCCTGACAGCCGCGATCCGAGTAGAAGATCACCGGCCGGGTGGGACGACGCAGCCGGCATGGGAATCGACTGGGAGAACATGCTCGGCACAAGCGGCAACGGCCTCGACGATGCCTACGACAGCGCGGTCTCCGCGGTCATCTACAGCGAGGACCCGGGGGACGACCGTCGTTCACTCCCAGTCGGCGAAGAGCACGACGACGCGGACGGCCTGCGCTGACCTGAGCGCACACACGAGTACGCCCCGGCTCACCGGTGCGTCTTCGTAGTTTCGCGGCCAATGCATTGAGGTCGTCTTTGGCCTGTTTCCCTACCTGCTCATCGGGGCGGGAAGCGATGACCGGCATGGCCGGCGGCTGCAGGTTCGACTCGCGGATCTTCAGCTCGTCGCGAGCTGGCCGGAACTCCCCAAAGAGCGCAGAGTCGAGCTCGGCCGCCTCCTGGCTGGCCCCTGATACGACTCCTGATGCAAGAACGCGGATCGAGCGCACGGTACGCGGCCGACCCGCACGCCCCGGCCGGGAACGGGCCGCGTGGCGGCGCGAGACCAGGTCACGGTACCGGTGCAGCGCAGTGTCGGGGCGCACCAGCAGCCGTGCCCGGCGCAGCACACCGCGCGGGAGCCGGTGCAGCAGCGCGGCCAGGAACACCCGGTCACTCGGGGCGAACCGCACCCGATCCCGGCCGACCTGGCGTTCCAGCGCGGTGATCTGATGACGCAGCGCGAGGATCTCCGCGTCCTTGTCCTGGTTGCTCACCGGCAGCAGCCGCAGCAGGGCGAACACGTTCGCCACACCCAGATAGGCAAGTCGAAGCAGCACGACAGATCATCCTGCCGGGGCACTCACCAGGTGCCCAGAGCACCCGCCCAAGCGCCCGCGCTCGACACCACCCGTACACCAGCCCCCACCAGGACGGATGAGTTTTTCGGCAGGCGCACCGTCTCCCTTGCAGGCCGTGCCGCAATGACGATCTCGCCCTGCTGCTGGAGTCGACGATCTGAGGTGTCTATTTCCAGCTTTGGGAGCGGATTCTCCTAACGAGGCCCAAGTGTTGTGATGAATCGTATGATGCGTCAGAACCGCACACGAGTAGGGCACTTGAGGCGTTGGCAGCCGCCTGGGCCATCCGGGGCCCGGGCCTCACCGCTCGGGGGATGTCGTTGTACCTTGCCTGCCTGTACGCGGAGAACTTCCGGATCTTCGGCGCGGCGCCGCAGAAGGACGGTGACAACGACGCCAGTCTGTGCCTGGACTTCGGTCCCGCCACGAACGTCCTCGTCGGCGAGAACGACAGCGGCAAGACAGCCATCATCGATGCGATCCGCCTCTGCCTGCTGACGACCGCGGCTGACTTCTACCGCATCACGCGCGACGACTTCCACGTCGGACCGGGCGGCCGAGCAGGCACGTTCAAGATCACCTGTGGCTTCAAGAACCTGACGACAGAAGAACAAGCGGTCTTCCTGGAACTGCTCACCACCGACGACGACGGCAACGTCGCCCTCTATGTCACCGTCAAAGCGGAGCTGATGGAGCCGCTGCCTCCCCACAGGGTCTCGGTAACCACTCGCTCTGGACGCGACGGGCAGGGACCCGCTCTGGACGGTGCCGCCCGTGAACTGCTGAAGGCCACCTGCCTGCGCCCGTTGCGGGATGCCGAGGCCGAACTGCGCTCCGGCCGGGGATCGCGGCTGTCGCAGATCCTCGCCGGCTACCCGGCCATGCGCGCCCAGGGCGCGGACGACTTCGACAAGGAGGATGACAGCGCCACCACCCTGGTCGGCATCCTGCGCCGCGCGGAACACCACATCGGTGACAACGAGGCGGTGGCCGCGGCCCGGAACGACATTAACACCGGCTAGATCCGCCCCGACCAGCCCGTGAGGGTCTGGTCGAACCGCATAAGGGGCGCCCACGCAGTGGCCGTCCACGGCGACCGGGTGGCCTTCTACGGCGGCTACGGCGAGGAGCGCGACCGACTCGCCCACGCAGAACTCACCGAAACATCCGTCGAGCCAACGGACGCCGGCCTACTCACCCTGCCCGATGGCTCTGCCCCCGGCCGCCGACGGGTCGTCGGCCGAGGGAGCAGGATCTACGTCCAGGCCGGGTGCAGCGGTAGCCGGCCGCCGGGGGCTGCCAGGTGGCCGGGTCCTGGTCGGACTTGGAGCGGTTGGAAGCGCACAGGTTCGCAAAATCCTGAGCGGCGGCGCGGGGGAACCCGTACGCGAATGCCCGGACAGGTAGGGCTACGCGCACGGGTTGTGGCTGCTATCAGCTGTCAGGTCGGGCGGTGCATGGGCAGGGAGTACAGGGCCGCGGGGGCAAGATGGCTTGGTTCGTTCGGTCCTGCCGAGTTGTTGACGAGTGCTGAGGCGCGGGCCACGCTGCTGCGTCTCGTGCACGTCCGGTCTCGGTGACGAGGCTTCGCGCGTGGAAGGAGGTGGCTTCCACGCGTTCGAGTACGCGGCGGACCCGGGCGCGGTCGGCGCGTCGGGGATTGAGCGGGTGCACCAGAGGGCGGCAGGCCTTGCGGAAGGCTTCCAGCGCCTGATCGAGATCAGGTGCATCGGGTGCGGGCTTCGGGGCACCGGCCTTCGGCGCGCAGTGCGCGAGGTGGTCGAGAATGACAAGCAACTCCGTCAGACGCATTTCGGCGACCGTGTGGACACTCGTGGGAACGACCAGCGCGGCTGCCAGAATCCCGCACCCGGCCCCCAGAACGGTCTCCTGGATGCGTAGGGCGAGCAGCTCCGGGGAGAGCGTATGCAGCAGTGCGAGCACCATGCTGAGCGAGCCGGTGATGAAGAAGGTCACCGCCCAGTAGCTGCCGGAGGGGGTGTAGAACATCCCGAAGATGCAAGCGAGGAGAAAGGCCAGGGCCAAGGTGGTGTGCCCGGCGGCCAGGACGGCCAGGCCGTATCCGAACGGCACCCCGACGACGGTGCCGATCAGCCGCCGGCCGCTCTGCAGCAGGATGTCCCCGGTGTGCTCGGCATTGATGAAGACGACCCATGCCGTGGCCACGGCCCAGTACCACAGGTGCGGGGAGAGAAGATGTCCGCCGAGTACGGCGAGCGCGGCTGCGGCGGTCACCTGGAACGCCTGCCGCGTCGTGTGCCGCCACGGGCGTGAAGGCTGTGCTGCCCCTGGACGCAGTGCCACACGGTCGCGCTCTGTTCGATCCGTCGGGTCCATCGTCTCCGCCTCCCTCATGGTGTTTACGGAGTACGCCGTCGAATCCTTCGACGCGCGGATCGCGAGCATGCCGAGGCTCTGCGCGGCCGTGTCCGCACGTGCCGTCCGCTCCAGCTCCGCCGTCGTGTCGCGGAGCAGCCCGACGGGAGCCTCGTACAGGAATTCCTGAAGCAGCAGCGCGGAGGTGTGCAGCCGGTCGAGACGTCGTTCGACTCTGCGGACGCCGGCTCCGCCGTCTTCGAGTAGATCTGACGTGGCCTGCTGCGCATCACGAAGCCGTCTGTTGAATGCCGCCCTCAGGCGCCTCAGGATGCCGCAGGACGTCGTGGGCATCAGACAGAAGCGAGTGATTGCGGCTGCCGCGAAGGCGATGGCCAACGCCCCAGTCAGTTGCGGGAGTTGGTGGGGCTGGATCCTGGCGAACTGGGACAGGAAGTAGGCCATGAAGGCGAAGATCCCGAGGTCCAGGCCCCGTCGTCCGAAGCGGCGCGCATAGACCGCGGTGAAGATCAGCAGCAGGAAGGCCAGGTGGGACGCGAAGGGGAAAGGCGCCAGCAGGCCCCCGGCTGACAAGGCGGCAAGGGCCACGGGCGCCCCGGCGAGCAGAGTGCGGAACTGGTTGCGGGGGTGCAGGTCGCTGATCGCCAACGAAGTGACCACCGCCGTGAAGCCGCCAGCCAGAAGCACGACAGAGGACTGATTCCGTACCGTCAGCGCGGCCAGGGTGAGAGTGAGGCCGAGGACGGCACGCAGCCCGGCGGCCAGACGCAGGAGCCCCGGGTCGGCTGCGGCAAACCGGTCCCATAGCGACGCTGTCTTCGCAGCCACCGTGGATTTCCGTTCCTTCGTCGTGGTTGGCCGTCCCCGTCCCGCCACGACGAGCGAGGCCGAGTTCAGCCCGGCCCACTGGCCTCGGGCCTGCGTTTTCGCAAGGCCTTGGGGACAAGCGGGGGCATCGGGATACCAGGGCGAAGGGGCCACCTGGCGGGTTACTGCTGCCACGCCCTTGTGGCCAGTCTGGTCCGGCGGGATGGCGTGCGGTATACGTCAGGTGACTGCTTCCATGGCCGGGCGTGCCCCTATTCCTGGTGGGCCGCCGTCGCGAGGGTGCCCTCGATGAGGTCGCGCAGCTGGGAACGGGCGGTGATGCCCAGCTTGGGGAAGCTGCGGTAGAGGTGCGAGCTGACCGTGCGCGGGGAGAGGAAGAGCTTCTCGCCGATCTCACGGTTGGTCAGCCCGCGGGCGGCAAGCCGGATGATCTGCTGCTGTTGCGGGGAGAGTTCGGCGAGCGCGTCGGGGGCCGCATCCGTGACGTCGAGGCCGGCGGCGCGCGATTCGGCCCGGGCTCGCTCGATCCACGGGTGCGCGCCCAGGCGACGGAAGATCTCCAGGGCCTCGGTGAGCGGCCCCCGCGCCTCTGCGATGCGCCGACGGCGCCGCAGCCACTCGGCGAGGTCGAGTAGGGTCTGTGCGCGTTCGAAGGGCCAGTACTCCAGTACCGGATCCGCCAGAGCCGCCCGGAAGTGCGGTTCGGCGTCCTCGGGGTCCGCCAGCAGGCCACGGGCTCGGCTGATCAGCGCACGCAGACGAGGTGAAGCGTTGTCCGCCAGCGCAGATGCCGAGCGCTCGACGATCGCGACAGCCTCCTCATGGCGGCCGCAGCGCACAGCGGCGGCGGCCAGATCCGCGAGGGCCGGGTAGGCGGCGTGGTAGTGCACGGGCGCGCCGTCGGCCGTGAAGACCATGCGGAGTTGGTCGTACGCGGTCTTGTAGGCGCCTTCCGCGGCTGCCGCGGCACCGAGCGCACGACGGGCATAGACGGAGACTGAGCGGCTTTCCAGCGGATCGATGAGAGCGAGCGCGTCCTCGGCCCGGGTTCGGGCCGAGGACGCATCGCCCTGGAAGGCCAGCACGGTGGCGTCCACGGTAGCCGCACAGGCCACGGCGTGGTCGAGGCCGGCCGCCCGGCCGACCGCGGTGGTGCGGGTGCAGGCCTCACGGGCCTGTTCCCACCTTCCTCGCTCCACGTAGGCCCAGGCGACTGCGCCGCCCAGACCCTCGGGCAGCGCTCCCTGCAGCTCCCAGCGGTCGAAGGCCTCGTCGAAGGCGCGGACGGCCTGTGGGGTCTCGTCCAGGAGCCACGCCATGATCCCGACGGTGGTGAGCCGCTCCGGCCGGGCTTCCGCCTCGGCGGCCAACTGCGGCAGCAGAGAGACGAGTTGGGCCCGGTCGTCGAAGGGGTCCGAGACGGCTCTCACCCAGGTGCGCAAGCCTGCGTGTGAGGCGTTCTCGGGAAGGCGCCGCAGGATGTCCTGGATGCGGTGGCGCTGGGTGTCCTCTCCGGAGTAGAAGCGGACCACGGCGGCGCCGGCCACGAGGTCCAGCGCGGCGGCGGGCTGGGAGACCGTCAACTCCTCGGCAGCGTCGGCCAGTCGGGAGAAGACCATAGTGTGGCGTCCGGTCAAAACCGCCAGCCGTCCGGCTTGCACAGCGGCGGAGGCCAGCAGGGTTGCGTCATCCGTGCGCGCGTGTGCCGCGGCGACCAGTTCCTCGACCCAGGCGATGTCTCCAGTGAACACGGCCGCCGCGGCGGCTTCGACCAGCAGCTGGGCGCTGTCCTCGCGCCGCGGTGCGAGTTCCGCGGCGCGCTGCAGGGCCTGGGCCGCCGCTGCATGGCCGCCGCGTCGGCGGGCCCGGCCGGCGGTCCGCTCCAGCTCCGCCGACACGGCCGCGTCCGGGTGCGGGCTGGCGGCGGCCAGGTGCCAGGCACGCCGGTCCGGTTCGTCCCGCAGCAGTTCGGCGAGCGCGAGGTGTGCCTCGCGCTGGGCAGCCAAGGACGCGGCGTGATACACGGCGGACCGGACCAGTGGGTGGCGGAACCGGACGTCCCGGCCGGTCCGCCGGACCAGCCCGGCCTGCCCGGCCGGCAGCCAGGCCGCGTCCTCGGCGCGCGCCAGTCCCGCCGAGGCGGCGATCGCGGAGTCGGCGCTGTCCATGGCGGCCAGGAGCAGCAGGGCCCGCGTGGTGGAGGCGGGGAGGCTGTGCAGGCGGGCGGCGAAGATCCGCTCCAGGTGATCGGTGAGCGGAAGCGGACCTGCGGACGGCAGCCCCGCAGCCGTGTCGTGTGCCGATGCTGTCCTCGTCAGTTCCACCAGCGCCAGCGGGTTGCCGCCTGCTTGGTCGAGGATCCGCGACCTGGTGTGGCCAGTGGGGCTCTTCGGCTGCAGGTCCAGCAGCTGATTGGCCGCAGCGTTGTCGAGCGGTCCCAGGGTGAGCATCGGCACATGACGGTCGAGTCCCGGAAGGTGATCGCCGTCACGGGCCCCGATCAGCATCGTGACCGGTTCACCTTCCAACCGTCTGGCAGCGAAGGACAGCGCATCCAGGGAAGCACGATCGAACCACTGCACATCGTCCAGCACCACGAGCACGGGATGGTGGTCGCCCAGGCCTGACAACAGGCTCAGGACGGCTACCCCGACCAGCATGAGATCGGGTCCCGACGTGGCCGACCCCTCGCCGAAGGCGTCCTGCATCGCAGCGCGCTGCCTCCCTGGCAGTCCGTCCACCTCGGCCGGCACCGGCCGCAGCAACTGATGCAGTGCGGAGAAGGCCAGGCTCGACTCCGACTCGCTCCCCTCGGCACGCAGTATGCGAGCACCGCCGGCTTCAGCCCGGCGCACCGCGTGCTCCAGCAGCGCGCTCTTCCCCGTGCCCACGTCACCGACCAGCATCAGCACCGGATCGGCCGACACCGAGTCCACCGCACGAAAGAGGCGTGCCAATTCCGCGTCCCGGCCGACGATCAGCTCCCCCGGATCCAGCTCCGGTCCCATGACCGCACCGCGGTCGCCAGTGTGCTCGTCCACGGAGTCTCCCGGAATTGCGGCTTTCGATCGGGGTCGCCTTGCCCTGGCCCATCCAGGCTACAAGCGGCCGGGCCCAGTGCCCGGGCCATGCGCGCAGGTGCAGTCACGTTACGGATACCGCGCGCGCCGAGGCCGCTCGTACGGTTCCAGGAAAACCTCCACATTCCCAAGGATTTCTCATGGAACAAATCACGCTGGGCGACGTCTCCATCACCCGGGTATGGGAGTACTTCGGCTCCGTCGAAATGACGCCCGACACCTTCTTCCCGGAAAGTCCGAAGGAAGTGTGGGACGACGGCGCGCCCTGGCTGACCCCGCATTTCCTGGATTCCGAGACCAATATCGTGAATTCCGCGATCCAGACCTGGCTGCTGCGCAGCGGAGGCAAGACCATCCTCGTCGACACCGGCGTGGGCAACCACAAGGACCGCCCGTACGCGCCGGTCTGGAACCGCCTCGAAACAGGCTTCCTGGCCAATCTCGCGCGCGTCGGCGTCGCGCCCGAGGACGTGGACATCGTGATCAACACACATCTCCACATCGATCACGTCGGCTGGAACACGTACCTGGACGGCCGGCAGTGGGTACCCACCTTCCCCAACGCCACCTACCTGATGCCGAAGGACGACTTCGACTTCTGGAATCCCGAGAACGGCCACAAGCCGCTGCTCGGCCGTGGCAACCAGAACGTCTTCGAGGACAGCGTGGCCCCGGTGCACCAGGCCGGCCAGACGCTGCTGTGGGAGAACAGCCACCAGATCGACACCGGCCTCCGCCTGGACGCGGCTCCCGGACACACCCCCGGCTCCTCCGTACTGACTCTCACCTCGGGGACGGACCGCGCGGTGTTCGTCGGCGACATGCTGCACAGCCCCGTACAGATCATCGAGCCCGACTCCAACAGCTGCTTCTGCGAGGACCCCGCGGGCGCCCGCGCCACCCGCCGCAAGGTGCTGGGCTGGGCGGCCGACAACAACGCACTCGTGATCCCCGCGCACCTGGGCGGCCACGGCGCCGCCGAAGTGGCACGAGAGGGAGACAAGTTCGCCATCAAGGGCTGGGCCCCCTTCGCCCCGTACACCGAGCAGGCCTGAGTCCTGCGGAAAGGCACGAGACATGAGCCACCACACCGAGCCCATCGTGACCACGGCGCAGGGAGCCGTCCGCGGCCTGCGCCAGGGCGACACCGCCGCTTTCCTGAACATCCCCTACGCCGCCCCGCCCCGCGGCGCCGGCCGGTTCGAGCCGCCGCAGCCGCACGAGCCGTGGGACGGCGTACGGGACGCCACCGTGCCGGGGCCCAACGCGCCGCAGTCGGAACGCCGGCTCGGCAGCGTGGACATGTCCCCCTACTTCGGCACCGGCTGGAGTCGCGGCGAGGACTACCTCACCGCCAACGTCTGGACGCCCGCCGCCGCGAACGGCGACCTGCCCGTCATGGTGTTCGTCCACGGCGGCGGATTCGTCGCCGGATCGACGCGGTCCGCGCTGTACGACGGCTCCGCCTTCGCCCGCGACGGCGTCGTCCTCGTCACCCTCAACTACCGGCTCGGCATCGCAGGGTTCCTCGACATCCCCGGCGCGCCAGCCAACCGCGGCCTGCTAGACGTCGTCGCCGCGCTGCGCTGGGTGCGGGAGAACATCGCCGCCTTCGGCGGTGACCCGCACAACGTCACCCTCTTCGGCCAGTCGGCCGGGGCCACCATCGTCGGCGGCGTCCTCGCCGCCCCGGAAGCCGCTGGCCTCTTCCGCCGGGCGATCGTCCAGAGCGGCAGCGGCCTGGGGGCGTTCACCACCGAGCAGGCCGCCCGCGTCACCAGGGCAGCAGCCGAGGCCCTGGGCATCGAGCCCCAGGTCGACGCCTTCGCAGACATCTCCGACGACCGCTTGGTCGAGGCTGGCTCCCGGCTCGCGGGCATCGACCTGCAGACCGAGACGCACCACGACCCGCTGATCGGACTCAGCCCCTTCAGCCTGGTCCTCGACACGCAGCCCGCCGAATCCGTCGCCGCCGGCCTCAGCAGCGCCATCCACCTGCTCATCGGGACCAACACCGAAGAGGGACACCTCTATCTAGTCCCGGTGGGCAAGTACGCCACCTCGACCACCGGTGACGTCGACGATGCGGCGGCGCGCGCACACCCGAAACCGGCGCGACTCGTCGAGACGTACCGGAAGGCACGCCCCGAGGCGTCCTTCGGTGAGCTGCGCTCCGCCCTCATGGGCGACGCGCTGTTCGGCGCGGGTAGCTGGGCCTTGACCGGCGCGCATGCCGCCCACCTCGAATCCGCCACCTACGCCTACGAGTTCGCCTGGCGCTCCCACGCCTTGGACGGAGAGCTCGGCGCCACCCACGCGGTCGAGCTGCCCTTCGTCTTCGATGTCGCCCACCTTCCGCAGCTGCACGGATCCGCCTCCCTGCTCGGCCCTGACAAGCCCCCCGCGGATCTCGCCGCCCGTATGCACGAGACATGGGTCCGGTTCGCCAGGACCGGCAACCCCGGCTGGGACCCGTACGACGACGAGCGCCGGGCCACGATGCGCATCGACGCCGAGTGGACCCAGGTCGACGATCCCCGCAGCCAGGAACGACAGGCCTGGCGCTGACCCTCCGGCCACCATTCCCAAGGACACACCATGACCAGAACCGTCATCACCACCGAGAACGCACCCGCCCTCGCAGCCCCGCTGTCCCAAGGCATCCGCAAGGGCCCCGTCCTGCAGGTCTCCGGGCAGCTCCCGCTCGATCCGGACACGGGCGACGTCGTCGGGACCACGGTCGCCGAGCAGACCGAGCAGACCCTGCGCAATGTCACCGCCGTACTCAAGGCGGGCGGTGCGGGCCTGGAGGACGTCGTGATGCTCCGTGTGTACCTCACCGATCCCGCCCACCTGGCCGAGATGAACGGGGCGTACGCGGCGGCCGTCGGTGAACCCTTCCCCGCCCGCACCACCGTCTACATGCAGCTTCCGCCGGGGCTGCTCGTGGAGGTCGATGCCCTGGCAGTGCTGGACGACTGATCAGGGTGGCCGGTCGTCTGACGAGGGCGTGCACCAGCCTGAGGGTTCCGCCGGCGCAACTGCTGGACGCCCTGTGCGCACTCGCCGGACGACCGGCGTCCTCCTGGGGGCCTCATCCCGTACGTCGCGTTTACCGGCAGGTGCTCCAAGCAGTGGGGTCCTCGCCGCTGGGCGCGCTCAGCCAGGCGATGTGAGCGCGGCCACGGACGTGCACGCGGGCCTCTTGAACGTCCAAGTCCCGCCCCAGGCCGATAGGGCCGCCCTCTGCATCCGCCGCACGGTCGACGACCTCGGATCATCCGACCTGTGGGAGCTGGCCCGCGGCACTGCCCTTACCCGGGACGATCTCACGTGGGGCGCTGCCGCAACCCTGGCGGAGGGACGCCTCGTGAACGGAGACCTTCTGGACGAACTCGCCGCGCACACCCTCGCGGAGGAGATCGCCGAACGGACCCCGTGCCACTGGGGCCGACACCACGCCGATGCGGTACGCGCCGCGCTGTACCGGAGCCTGGCCGACCTAGCGGATGCCCTTCTGGAAGTGTGGCATGAGCTTGAGGGGATCGGCGGTCTCGAACGCCTCGTTGAGGATCCGGTCCTGGCGTAGGCCTTCCAGTGTCAGCCCTTTGGGGAGGACGCCTTGGAGCAGGCCGATGCTGACGGCCGGCTGGTCGGGGTCGAGTGCGCTTTTCTGACTGACCAGCAGGTGGGGGTTGGTGGAAGCGGGCCATCGGCGGTGGCGGTAGGTCAGCCACTCGGAGGCGAGCTGGTGGGTGAACTCCTCCAGATAGACGGTGTGGCGCAGTAGCCCGCGGCGGATTTCGAGAGTGCCGCGGGCGAGGCTCAGGTCGGTGGTCAGGACCGTACGGATGTCGTTGCCCGGCACTGCATGGACGGCGACCAGGGCGATGGCGAGGCGCCCGAGTGGAGTGGTGACCTGGTCGAGCAGGCCGGCGAGCATGTCTCTGGGAACGGACTGTGGCACTCCCTTCAAGTCACCGACGGGCAGGTGCCGGGTAGGGTCGCGGAAGATCACTCGTTCCTGTCTCAGGGCTCTGAACAGGCTGCGCAGGCAGATGGCGAGCTGTCTGCGGGCGTGTCCGGACAGGCCATCGACGGCCTTTTCAACTTGGTCCTGGGAGATCTCCCGCAGTGTGGTCAGGTTGGCCGCCGTCCACGCGGCGAGGGTCGGCTGGAGGGCGACGAGGTAGCGACGGATGCCGTCGTAGCCGCGGGCTTCACCTTGGCGGCGGCCTTGGCCGTGCAGGACGGCCACCCACGTGCGGACCTCGGTCGCGATGGGCTCCGGCAGGGCGGCAAGGGTGGTCTCGATCCATGCCTGATCGACGTCCCGGTGAAGCTCCGGATCCTAGACGAGTAGGCCGCGGATGCGCAGAAACTGACAGACGGGCTTGGCCGCGAGGTTCGGATCGAGCTGGGCCAGGTCGTGGATGTCGCGCTAGAGGATCGCGGTCTCGAGGGGATCGCGGGCGTGAGTCGACTCACGGTTGTCCTCACTCCTCGGAAAGGTGGGCGCACGAAGGGCCGTCGTACGAGCGGCGTGCGCCGGGGTCCCGCCCCGACAGAAAGGGCCCAAGCGGCTGTTGCGCTGTGGGTCGACGGAGGGGTCGTCTTTCCGGCTGGATGACCACAGAATGTCCGGTCGTCCTGAGTCCGAGTCTCCACCCACGTATCGCCCTCGCACCCAGGCACACATCAGGAAGGGCGTGTGACTTGGCACAGTTGGGGCGGAGACCGGGTGCCTGGCTTTGACATGAGGCGACCGGTCGTCTAGTTTTAACGACCGGCCGCCTGTACTAGACGACCGGTCGCCTAAATAGACTGCTCAAAGCTCTCCCAGCGAACGGAACCCACCGTGACCACTCCTGTCCAGCTCGCGATCATTCACTACTCGTCCACCGGCACGATCACGGAGATCGCCAAGGAGCTGCACGACGCGGCCGTCAAGGCTGGTGCCGAGGTACGCCTGCTGAAGGTCGCCGAGCTCGCCCCGCAGGCGGCGATCGAGTCCAACCCGGCCTGGGCCGCCCACCAGGCGGTCATCGCCGACATCCCCGAGGCCACCGTCGCGGACGTCGAGTGGGCCGACGCGGTGCTGTTCGGCACGCCGACCCGGTTCGGCAACGTCTCCGCGCAGCTGAAGCAGTTCATCGACACCCTGGGCGGCGTGTGGGCCGAGGGCAAGCTTGTGGACAAGGTCTACAGCGGTTTCGTGTCCTCCGCGACGGCGCACGCCGGCCAGGAGGCGACCCTGCTCTCCCTGTACACCTCCATCCACCACTTCGGTGGCATCACGGTCACCCCCGGCTTCACCGACCCGCAGAAGTTCGTGGACGGCAACCCCTACGGCACCTCCCACGTCGATGCACAGGGCAGCAACCCGGTGGGCGACGTCACGCGTGCAGCCGCGCGCATCCAGGCCGAGCGAGTCGTCCGGATCGCGGGGATCCTGAAGGCCGCCGCCGCCTGACGGACGGGCCTGTGCCGGCCGGCGTCCGCGCGGGGCGCCCGGCACCCGCGGCGGCTCGCCGTCCGGCGATGACGAGCCGATCATGTAGGTCCCGGGGCCGGAACCGGCCCCGGGACACGGCGACGGTTTCCTGGGGCCGGGCGAGGCGTTCGCCCCCAGGACCGGTCCGAGAGGGAGCAGAGGTCATGAAGGAATTCCTGGTCGAGATCACCACCACCGTACCCGAGGGCACCGATCAGGCCGAGGTCGACCGGATCCGGGCCGCCGAAGCGGTACGGGCCGGGGAACTCGCCGCGCAGGGGCACCTGTTCCGACTGTGGCGTCCGGTCGGAGAGCTGCGGAGCATCGGGGTGTGGTGTGCGGACGACGAGACGGAACTGCGTGAGAAGGTTCTTGGGAGCCTGCCCCTGTGGCCCTGGATGACCGCGGTGGTCACCCCCCTGCAGTCGCACCCCAACGACCCGGGCCGCGCGAGCTGAGTCGCGGCGTTGATACCAAAGGGGAGGAACAGTTGACCGAGAGCACGGAAGCGCACCGGACCGTCCTGTACGAGGTCATGGGTCGGTGGAAGGCCGCGGTCGATGCGCACGAACCGCAGCAGGTGGCCGCGTGTTTCACCGAGGACGCGATCTTCCAGGGACTGCGCCCCTACAGCGTCGGGCGTCCCGGGGTCGAGCAGTACTACGACTCCCAGCCGCTCGGGCTGGTGGCGGACTACGAGGTGCTCGAGGTCCGGTCACTCGCCGAGGAGACCCTGCTCGGATATCTGAGCGTCGACTTCTCCTTCTCCGACCGGCCCGCCATTCCGGTCACCCTCACGGTGGTTCTCCGGCGAGTGGACGGTGAGTGGTACATCGCTCACTACCAAGTGTCCCGGCGCGACTGACGCGATCGCTACGGGAGACATGTGAACGGCTGACCCGGTGTGTTTCTCGTGCGCACACCGGGTCCGATTTTCCGAATGCGCGGTCGCGATCTCTCGCTCGTCTCATTTGTTCTGTTGTGGCGGACTGTCAGGGCCGGCCGTTTGCGATACGTATCCGCACTCCGGTGTACTTCCTTGAGTCGGCATGCGCATGTGGCATCGCCTGTGTGGCGACCCGGAGGGGTCCTGCCTGATCTCACCAACTCGCTGACGTACAAGGTGTGTTGCTGCCCGGCTGCGTGCCCGGTCCACCGGCGTGGTTCGCGCTGCCCCTCGGTGCTGCCGCCGTTCAGCCGGCGGCGGCCCGGAGCGTGCTCCTCTTGCGGGCGCGGCAGGTGGCCTTGAACTTGTTGCCGCAGGACTCCATGCCGCACCGCTGACGGTGCGTCCCCCGGGAGCGGTCGATGTAGATGCGGGTGCACCCTGGGTGCCGCACTCCTTCATCACGGGTGCGTCCGGGCCGCTGAGCACCTCGACGGCGTGCCGGGCGACGGTGGAACAGCGTCTGTTCCGCGGTCGCCCTGGTCCGGCGCCCGGTCCGGGTGAGCTGCGGCGTCACCGGAGGCCTGCCTGCGGCCCCGTTCAGCCGGCTCAGCGCTTCCTCGTCGTACTCCTGCCCGCGACGGCGTGCGGTCACCAGTGTGCAGATCGCCTCCCGCCCCCGCCTGGCCTGTTCGACGTCGGCCTCGTCGGCGGGCGCGATCGTGTCGACGAGCCCGGACTCGATGAACCAGGCGTCCAGCCGGTCCGGTGTGGCGAGCATCTCGAAGCTCACCGTGCGCCGGGCACGCAGAGCTGCGGCGAAGTCGAGGGCCGGATTGCCGCAGACGACAGCATGCCCGCAACTCACGTCACCGTTTCGGCGGGTGATTCTCGGCGGCGGCATGTGCCGCAGTTCAGTTCATACGTGGCCCGGCATGGCCGGACCGCCCTCGTTCCGTCGTCGGTGCGTACGGTCGGCACGTCGACACCCTTCGCGAAGCCATGCCGCCATCGGCACCTCTTGGACAGGCGACTGATTGAACGGTTCGGATCGGGGGGCCCGGCCGGCCGGGCCGGTGCCGGACGGCACACTCCCGGCGCGGACGTCCGGGCCCCGCGTGCCGCGACAGCCCGTCGCCGGCGGCGACGTCCCAGTGACCAGGGGCCACCGTCCTCGGCTGCCGTGCGAGACCGTCACCGGCGCCATGCGTCGGCGGGTGGACGACACGCCCTCCGAAGGCATGCGGCTGGCGGACCTCCTCGACGTCGGTGCCGGACGTTCCGAGGGCGCGGCCCTCCGGTTCACCTGTTTCGACGGCGCCTGCACCGAGAGCCTCACTCCCGGACAGGCGCGCCGCTCGGACGTCCTGGTGGCACTCACCATGCAGGACAAGCCCATCACCCACGAGCACGGGGGACCGGTGCCCTTCTTCGTGGTGCCCATGCGCTTCTACGAGTCGGACAAGTGGCTGTCCGGTACCACGGTGACCGACAAGGTCATCCCCGGTTTCCGGGAGGAGCGCGGTTATGCGGTCGACGGCTGGCTCGGTGGTGCCGACCGGAGCGATGGACCGGGCTGAGCCATCCGGTCGGGTCCGCTGGTTCAGCCCGGCGGAAGGGCTGGTCCACCGGGCGACCGGCCGGCTCGGGCTGCTGTGTCTGGCGGCGCCGCGGCCTGCCTCTACTTCGGACCGCCGGCCGAACTGGTCGGTCGCCGCCGCCTCGTGGCCACCGTCCACAGGGGTCGGGCAACTTCCTGCCGGTCCCGCTCCTGCCGGGGTGCTCTCCGCTGACTTCCGTGCGGACCTGCGCAGGCTGACCACATGTCCACACAGCCGCCGCGGCAGACTGAACCGCGGGGTGTGCGGCCGGCCGGGACTGAGCGGGCGCGGCAGAACCTCGCTGATCGTCGGGAGCGCCGGGACGGCATGACACAGCCCGGGCACCTCACTGACGGGGCTGACGAAGTCACCGCCGCGCGCTCACCGCCGTGTCCGGCCGCTGCGGTGGCCGAGTCAGGCGTGAGCCGGAACCTGCTGATCCTGCACGCCCAGCAGGGCGCGGCAGTTCGGCCAGAGCGTGCCGAGCCGAGCGGGGTCGTTGTGCAGTTTGGCGAAGAGTACCTGTCCCTGGGTCAGCGCGACCATGGTCCGGGCGACAGCGCGGGCGTCGGCCACGGTCACCTCGCCCCGCTGCTGGGCCTCGGCGACGACCACGCTGACCAGTTCCACCTGGGTCTCGAAGATCTCCTGCAGACGCCGACGCACGGTGTCGACCTGATTGCTCATCTCCAGGGACAGATTCCCGAACATGCACCCGAGGACCGATCCGCAGCCGTCCTGGCCGGCCCGCTGTTCCGTCTCCATGGACTCGAAGAGCCGCCGCAGCCGCTGCAAGGGCTCGGCGCCGCCGTTCAGCACGCACTCCCACTCGCGCCGCTCGTCGGCCCAGTGCTGGTCGAGCACGGCGAGCGCAAGGGTCTCCTTCGACTCGAAGAAGTGGTAGAAACTGCCCTTGGGCACGTTGGCCGTCTTGCAGATCTCGGCGACACCCAGAGCCGAGTAACCCCGCTGCTCGATCAGTGAGTGAGCAGCGGTAAGGATCTTGTTCTTGGCATCACTGGTCCGTCCCATGCACAAAGTATACGACCGATCGACTATTTTGCGCGGGCCTTTCGGCAGCGGCCGTGTCCGATGGGAGGCCGGGGTTCGCGGCAGCGAAACCGGGGCGTGGATTCCGCCGGGCCGCCGTGCGCGACCTGGCTCCATGGCAAGTAGGCGAAACATCGGCTCCACGGTTCCCGGCGGCGACAGCGAACCGGCCACCGTACCCCTGCCGGACACATCCTTCGCCACACGAGGCGTGCCCCGGTCACCGTGGGTCCACGTCCTGAAGGGCGCGGCCCGCGCCGGCTACGGGAACGGGTGTCGGCCGCTTCGTCCACACCCGCATCCTTCCGCTGATGCACGCCCAGGCCGGGATGTCGGCCGGAACCGGAGCGAACCTGGCGACCGCGAACTACGTGGGCTGTCTGGTCGGAGCCCTGGCCGGCACCTTCGTCCCCGTCTGGTGCGCTCCCGGCGGTACTGCGCGGTTCTCTGTCGGCACTGGTCGCCACGCTGGCCGGAATGCCCTCCACGTACAGCACCACCGGATGGCTGCTCCTGCGCCTCAGCGCGGGCGCCTTCAGCGCGATGATCTTCGTGATCGCCGCGAGTTCACTGCTCAGCCATCCGCGCGAGCCCCCGGCCTACCTGCCCGGCTGGGCCTTCGGTGGAGTCGGGGCGGGCATCACGCTGTCCGGCGTGCTCGTCCTCGTCATGCGGACGGTCGGCAACTGGCAGGCCGCGTGGTGGGCGCCGGCGGCGCGGGCCGCGGTGCTCACCACGCGGCGCCTGGGGCCTGCGTCCCGAGCCGCCTCCCCGGTCGGCGACCCCGGCACCGGCACCTCGGGCCGGGGCGACCGGGCCGCGGACCCACTGCTGGTTCGGTGCCCTGTTCGCGTCCTGCACGCTGGAGGGAGCCGGCTACGTCATCGCCGGCACCTTCCTCGTGGCGGCCATCAACCAGACGTCGCCCGGCTGGATCGGCAGCGGCGCGCGGGTGCTGGTGGGGCCGGCGGCCATCCCCTCCGCCGCCTTCCGGGCCGGCCTGGGGAGCCGCTGGTCCCGGCCGGACCTCCTGCTCCCCGCGCTCGGCGTCCAGGCCGTGGGCATCGCGCTGCCCGTCTGGTTGCTGTCCTTCGCCTGCCGGGTGGCGTGGATCGGGCCGAACACGGTCGTCGTAGTCGGCTACGGAGCGCGGGACCTGGAACATGGAGCGGCCCGCCCAGTCCGTGCGGAACGAGCCGAGTGCCGGCGAGGTCACGTGGATGCCGAATCCGGCGACTTCCTGGGCCAGCGAACCGGCGACGCCCTCTATCGCGAACTCGGGTTCTGCCGACGATCTTGTGATCCGGCGGCTGAACGGCTCGTGCCGACTGTTCGCGATCGTCTACGACCGGGAGACTCAGGTCGGTCTCGCTGTCGAAGCGGGGCTGATGAGGCGGAGGCTCGAGCGGTGCTCGCCGCCCCGGACGCGTTCGCCGCGGAGGTGCGGGCCGATGAGAGGCTGGCGGCCGACCTGGGCACCACCGGCGTGCCCTTCTTCGTGCTGAACCGGCGTTACGGGGCGAGCGGCGTGCAGTCGCAGGAAAGGTTCACCCAAGTGCTGGACCATGCCTGGGCGGGCCGGTCGGCGGCGTGAGGGCTCCGGATTCGATGGCCTGCGCCACGTGCGGTCGCACGGGCCGCGGTACCGGCACGGCCCGGCCGATCCCGGCTGATGCCGCACCATCCGGCGTGCGCTTCGACGGCGTCCGGGGTTCACACCGACACTCACACGGATCATCACTTCAAGTGACGATTCCTGTTTCTCGGTCAACGCGCAACCGAGTAGCTCAACGGGGCGCCAGTTCCGTACGGCGGGCCGCCGGCAGGACGAGGAAGGCCGCCGTCAGGAGGCTGGTCCGCAGGCCGTCGTGGAAGCTGCGGGTGTCCGTGGCCAAGGCGGCGACGGCCAGGGCACTGCCGAGTCGCCGGGAGTCGTTCAGTGCGCCACCGGCGGTGCCCGCCCGCTCGGCCGGAACCCGGTCCAGGAGCGGAGCGGTCACCCCGGGCAGCGCGAGCGAGCCCCCGGCGACCGGGACCATCGGCGCCACCAGTGGCCACAGGCAGCCCGTGACGACAGGCACACGCGGCCCGAACCTCACGGCGAGCAAGGCCGAAGCCCGGCTGATGACCGCGGTGAACACGGTCCTCGGTACAGAGGACGGGCCCGCGGCCGGTGAGGACAGCCCCCGGCTCTGCTGCAGCCATGGTCGACGTTCCTCTCATGAGTCCCATCTGGCCCTCTGCGCCTCCGAGCCGACATATGAAGTCGTGTTCCTGGCCTTAATGGGCATTTGGTCCGCTGATTCACGCTCGACCTCAAGCCGTGATCTACATCGCAATAACCGGCCAAGAGACCCTTCCGTGCCCCACCCCAACCTGTCCCCCCGCAGGTCAACGGCCCCGTCCATGTGAGATCCAATGAGGCGGACCAACGGGCCAGGACATCCGGCCATGACCGGACAGTCAGCCCCGCCGCGCCCCTGCCATATCCTCTTGAGGCATTCATGGCGGGAGGCAAGAAATGGCGATACAGCTGCCAGGCGGATTGGACACGCCGGCGCTCGTGGTCGATTCAGACGTCTTGGACAGGAATATATCGCGGATGGCGGAGCGGTCGCGATCAGGCGGTTTCGCCTTGCGCCCGCACGCCAAGACGCACAAATGCATACAGATCGCAGACCGCCAACTGCAAGTGGGTGCGTTCGGGCTTTCGGTCGCCACGATCGGCGAGGCAGAGGTATTTGCCCGGAATGGGGTGGACGATCTATTCATCGCATATCCGTTGTGGCTGGACGCCGGGAAGGTGCAACGGATACGCCGGCTGGCGGACGAGGTCTCCCTGCGAGTGGGTGTCGAGTCCATCGAGGGCGCCCAACGGCTGGGGGAGGCCCTGCGGGGCAGCGCACGGCCGGTCGAGGTGCTCATCGAGATAGACAGTGGAGCCCACCGGACGGGGGTGCGACCTCACGCCGCCGCCCTGGTGGGGAAGACTGTTGCCGATGCCGGACTGGACGTTGTCGGTGTGTTCACGTTCCCCGGGCACGGATACGGGCACGACACGCAGGCGCGTGAACGCGCGGCGCGTGATGAGGAGCGCGTGCTGGCGGAAGCCGCCCAAGAGCTGCGGAGTCTCGGATTCAACATGCGCGTCATCAGCGGTGGGTCGACTCCGACGGTCGGTCAGTGGCGGCAGGGCGCGGTCAATGAGCTGCGGCCCGGCGTCTACGTCTTCAACGACGCCACCCAGCTGGCCATGGGAGTCTGCAGCCCGGACGATCTCGCCCTGGCCGCAGCGGCAACCGTGATCAGTACACCCGCCGCCGACCGCTTCGTGCTGGATGTCGGCAGCAAAACCCTGGGGTCCGATCGATCGCCATGGGTGACGGGCCACGGCTATCTGCCCGGCTTCCCCCAGGCGATGGTCAGTGGGTTGTGGGAGCACCATGCCGTGGTCGGCCTTCCGGACGGAGTGCGGGGGCCCCGGCTCGGGTCGGTGATCGCTGTCGTCCCCAACCACGTCTGCACTCCGGTGAATCTCGCCGACGAACTGGTGGTCGTGCGTGGCGGTGAAGTGATCGATCACTGGCCTGTTGCGGCGCGAGGCGCCAACACCTGACCACCAGTTCTCGCCACCGTCAAAGCCGAGCTGATCGAGATGGTGGGGGACCCTGGAAGGATGCCGAGCATGTCGAGCGGGCGGTCTTCCAGTGAATAACCTGGTGCAGCGAAGAACGTCTCCACCAGCACACTCGACTACCCCCAGACTCTATGAGACTCGCAGCTCACCCTCGACGACGGGAGTGCCGCCCGACGCGCCGCTCCTGACCGCCTGGCAGCAGGCGCACTGCCAGGCGGGGCGATCGCGTTCTCAGGCACGGGTGCCTTGTGCGCCGGGGCGCTGCTTCTGGGAGTCGACGACGGCCCGCTCCAGCACGGCGGTCAAGTTGATGACCGTGCCGGGCTTGATACCGTCGGCCGACTTGATCTGGACAACGCGGCTGCCGAGGTAGGCGTACGTCTTGGAGTCGAAGATCCACTCGGTGCGATCGCCGCTCTGCTGATCGACGTGGGCCAGGGCGATGCCCTCGCGGCCTGCGGCATCCTCGGCCTGCTCCACCACCACGACCCCGGGGATCTTGGCCGCGGTCCGGTACAGCGCCGCGCTCAGCTTCGCCGGCACGAGTTCCTCGAGGAGCAGGTCGCCGACCGTGGTGAATGCCTGCTGGTCCGGGGAGTTTCCCTGGCCCTTGGTCTCCTTGTAGATCTTCTTCAGCAGGGCGTCCGGGTCGGTGGGCAGCGTCTTGAGGTAGTCATAGGAGGGGGCGCCCAAGCTGGGCTCGACGTCGCTGTCGAGGGTGACACCGCCCTTGGGCCGGTAGCCGGGCTCGTTCAGCCAGCCCTGCTTGCCGTCGGGGGAACTCCAGACCTCACGGAGGTGCAAGGGCTCGACCCAGGTCTTGGACTCGTCTGCGTCGGTGTGCGAGACGGCGAGGTAGGAGACCTTGCTCTTGATGTAGATGTACTGGCCCGGGCCGGGTTCGGGCGTCTTGCTGGCCGCCGCGGCGGCGGCGATGTGCTCGACGGTGGAGGCGAGTTGGACGGTGCTGCCGGGCTCGATGCGGACGACCGGTGCTTCGACCGGGGGCGGGGTGGCCGCGGCCGGGTCGATGCCCCCGGAATTGGTCAGCGCGGCGAAGGCGAACACGCCGGCCAGGGCGGCGGCGGTCACCGGGACACCGATCAGCAGGACGCGGCGCGCCGGGCGGCGGGACGGCGCGGGCGCGGTGGGCTGGATCTCGTTCATCAGGTGTTCCTCGAGAAGCAGGTGACGGTCGAGCGACAGGTGCGGGTCTCCGGGCGCCGGCAGCAGACGGGCCAGCTCCGCGTGGTCCAGCGACTCCTCACGCCGTGACTTCTTGCGGATCATTCGGACCTCTCCTCGTACGACTCGTGTGACCGGGCCGCAGAAGTGCGGCCGCCCTGTTCTTGTCCGTTGCGCGGCAGCGGTTCCCTGCGTTTTCTCAGTTCTTCCTCTGCCAGTTTGCTCAGCCGTGTGCGGGCGCGGGACAGGCGGGAGCGCACGGTGCCGACCGGGACGCCGAGCACGGCCGCCGCCTCCGCGTAGCCGAGCCCGGACCACACGCAGAGCGTGAAGACCTCGCGCTCACTCCGGCGCAGCTTCTTCAGCGCCCGCTGGGCGGCGGCCAGTTCGTCGGCATCGGCTATGCGGCCGACGAGTTCGTCTGCGAAGTCCGGGACCTTTTCCTCGGCGGGCAGGCGCTGCAAGGCCCGCTGGTGGCGGCGCGCGGCGCGGGTGGTGTTGCGCAGTACGTTCACGGCGATGCCCATCAGCCAGGGGCGCGGGCTGTCGCCCTCGTCCCGCAGCTTGGCGCGCAACCGCCACGCCTCCAGGAAGGTCAGCGAGACGATGTCCTCGGCGCCGGTCCAGTCCCCGGTCACGCGCACCGCGTGCCGGTGGACCAGCCGGGCGTGGTCACGGAAGAGCTCGCGGAACGCCTCGGGGTCGCCTTCCCGTATACGGGTGTGCATTGAGTAGTCCACGTCAAGCCTTGTCCAAGCGGCGGGGCAGGTTCCCATGGCGTGCGTCACACGGTCAGGAGACATGGGGGCTCCGCGGCCGGTTCGCACATCACGTCAGCCGTATCCGGGTGCTGGGCGGTACTGCGG
This sequence comes from Streptomyces vulcanius, assembly GCF_042653945.1. Taxonomy (NCBI): domain Bacteria; kingdom Bacillati; phylum Actinomycetota; class Actinomycetes; order Kitasatosporales; family Streptomycetaceae; genus Streptomyces; species Streptomyces vulcanius. Next base: position 146,481 of record NZ_JBHSFK010000028.1, read on the forward strand.
TTTCAGCAGCAGATCAGGTGGCGTCGTCAGGTGGAGTGGAGGTCGTGAACAGGCACCAACTCGTGGACCACACCAACCGCTACAGGGGCGACGGTACCGCCCCGGACGCTGAGAACGGGTGGCGGAGGGCGCAGTCCGGAGCCCCGCCACCAAGTCCATCGGCACCTGATTCGCCGAGGACCACGGCCGTCTCGAAATCCGGGCCCATGAGAGACGCGCGGTGAAGGCCGCCGGCGCGCTGCCGGGGCCACGGTCGTGTTCACCACCGTGGGCGGCCTGGTGACACCTTTCTCGTGGAACAGAGCCGACATCGACGCTGTGCCGGCCTTGATCCACGTTCAGGACCGGGCCGTCGGCGCCGCACACTGACGCGTCGACCAGGCGGTAAGGCCGAGCGCGTTCCCCACCGGTCCGTGCGCTGAGCCACCAGGAACACGTCGCGGTCACCCTTGTCGTCGTCGGCGGCGCACCGAAGACGGGCGCGGCGGCGACGAGCGCGACACTGTGCGTCCGAGATGTCCGCTGCCGCCTGAACGAGGAGCCGCGCGAGCAGTCTGACCAGTCACGCCAGGGACGCCCCCCAGGGACCTTCACTGGTGCGGTGGGGCAAGGCCGGGCAGGACGCTGGTTGCGCCTGGTCCCTGGCCGTCATCCCCGAGGAGCGAGCGTGCATATGAACGAGTCGTCAGGCGCGGTCGGCGACGTGTGTCTGGATGGAGTGATCGGCCAGGTCCCACTCACCTCCGCCGACATCGGCGTTACGCCGATCCTGTCCACGGCGCACCAGCGTACGGCGCGGCGCAGCCGGCGAGACGTCTGGTGGCCGCAGGGCGACGCGGGCCGTGCGAGGGCCTTTTCGCGGCCGATGCGTATGCTCTGCCGGCCTCGCTGCCCCGTGCCCACGAGCGCAAGTTCCGCGGCGCGTCCTCCTCCGCCGAGCGCCGCGGGGCACAAGTCGCCCCCGGACTCCTCATGGCCGATGATGGCCGATGCGGAAGGCCTTGACCGCGATCAGCCTCGGCCAGGCGGCGATCCACACGGGTCGTTCGGGTCACTGCCCCGTCCGCCAAGGGACCACCGGGACCGGCAGCCCTGCCACTCTCCAGGCCTGCGGGCCCGGCGCCGCTCGGCACCTCCACCCGCGACAGCATCACCGCACCCCTGACCAACTGCCGCCGCAGTGTGCTCGACCTCGCCGACGGCTGCCGTGCCCATCCCTGCGGCTGCCGCACCGGCGTCTGCCACGCCTGCGTCCCTCCGTTGCCGTCCGGGGACATCACCCGCCACCGAAGCCTCGCGGACTCCCAACAGGCAGGCAGGCCTTATCTGCCGACACCGGACCGCCACCGACATCGTCACCGGACGTGCAGGCGGCAAACCCCATGACGACACGCACTCCAGGCGGCCGATCGTGCCCAGGACCTGGGGTGCGAGGAGGCGTCCGCCGCCAAGCCCGAGGCACAGCCCCGGGCCGGCGGAGCGCCCGACCCCGACGGAAAGGAACCCGACCATGACACCGACCCGCCCGCTGGCACGGCCGCCCGCCTCCACCAGCGGCGACGCACCCGTTCTGCACGTGGAAATCCACCCGGGAGTCCCGGCCGTTGCCGAGATCAGCGAGGAGATCGACCTCGCGTCCGCCGCATGGCTCCGCGAGATGCTCGTGGTGGCCATCCGGCGTCACGGACCCGCGATCGGCGCGGATCTCCGGGGAGTGACGTTCCTGGACCGCTCGGGTGTCAGCATGCTCCTCGCGACCGCGCGCAGGGCACGGCTCGAGGGTGGGCGGATGTGGGTGATCCGTCCGTCCGCGCAGGCCTGGCGTCTCATCATGCTCCTCGGCCTCCAGGACGTGCTGCCGAGAAACGACGAGCAGGCGGAAGCGGTGACGGTGCCGCGGTGCAACTACTGCGGTCCCTACGCGCTCAGGCCCGCGGTCGGTGCGGGCTCGGTAGCCGCAGGAGAGTTCGGCGCGGGCGTCCACCGCGCGACGATGGTCCGCACCGGCATCGAGCACGCGAACCCGTCGACCCGCGCCGAGGGCCGGGAGCTGCCGGATACGGCGCGCTCCGTCACGAACGTACGAGCATCCGTACCTTCCTTCGAGAGCGTGAGTGGGGCCCGATGAGCGTAGAGACCGGCGGTCTGACCGTCGGCGTCGACCTCGGTGGCACGAAGATCACCGCCGCAACGGTCGACCCCGCCGGGAAGGTCGTCTCCCGTGTGCGCATACCGACGCCGCACGACCCGGACCGGATCGCCGACACGATCGCCGAGGCGGTCCAGCGGGTCCGTAAGAGCTGGGACGATGTCCGGGCGGTCGGTGTCGGAGCCGCCGGATACGTGGACGCGGACCGCTCGACGGTGCGTTTCGCGCCCAACCCGGGCTGGCGCGACAAGGCGATCGGGGACATCGTCCAGGAAGCGACCCGGCTGCCGGTCGTCGTCGAGAACGACGCGAACGCCGCGGCCTGGGGCGAGTTCATCCACGGGGCCGGTGCCGGACACGAGGACATGCTGATGGTCATGGCGGGCGCCGGCCTGGGCGGCGGCGTCATCAGCAGGGGCCGGCTCTTCCGCGGCCGGTTCGGCATGGCGGGCGAGATCGGTCACTACCGGGCGGTCCCCGATGGGCTCGGGTGCCCATGCGGCCAGCATGGCTGCATGGAGCAGTACGCGAGCGGAGCGGCCCACACCCGCCGCGCGCGCGAGATGGCGGCCGGCGATCCGCGGCGGGCCGCGACGGTGCTCGCGCTGGGCGACGGCACCCCCTCCGGCCTGCAAGGACGTCATGTGACCGAGGCCGCTCTGGGCGGCGACCCCTTCTGTCTCGAGGTGTTCGCACGATCAGGCCGCTGGCTGGGCCAGGCCCTGGCCGACCTCGGCTCCGTCCTCGACCCATCCCTCCTGGTCATCGGCGGGGGCCTCGGCGACACCGGCGAGCTGATCCGGCGTCCGGCGGAGGTCGCCTACCGCCGGGCCCTCGGCGGCGGCAGGCACCGGGTCTACGCCGAGGTCCGCACCGCCACCGTCGGACCGGACGCCGGTCTCATCGGCGCGGCGAACCTCGCCCGTCTCCACGAACTGATCTTCTCCCCGGTGGTCGTCCGCTGACAGCGGTCCTCGCGCTGTCAATCGCCGACGACCCCTGCTTCGGCCGTGTCCGGCAGACAGCCCCAAGGCACCAGGCCGCCGTCATCCCGCTCCGCGCCCTCGACGACCGGTGGCCCGCCTGCCGGGAATCCCCGCCTGCACGTCCACGAACCCGGTCTTGTGAAGGAGTCCTTGTCCATGACCGCGAACACCACTCCAGCGGGGCCGGCCCAGTCCACTGCCGCACTCCGCCCAACCAACCTCCGGCGCATCACCTACATCGCGGCGGCCGCGTCGATCGGCGGTTTCCTGTTCGGCTACGACAGCGCCGTCATCAACGGGGCCCTCACCGGGATCCAGCACCGATTCGATGTCACCTCCAGCGAGACCGGCACCATCGTCGCCTCCGCCCTGCTCGGTTCCGCGTTCGGAGCAGCCGTCGCGGGGCGTCTCGCCGACCGCATCGGCCGTCCGCGGGTGATGCACCTCGCCGCCTTGCTCTTCGCGATCAGCGCGCTCTGCTCCTCCGTGCCCTTCTCGGCAGTGCCCTGTGCGGCTTCCCTGCCGGCGGCATGATCTGAGACACGGGGAACACCTTGGCATCTGGGGCGGACTGACCGAGGAGACACGCGACCTGCTCATCCGCGCGGGGCTGCCCACCGCACGCGTCCCGGACGACAACACCGCGCCCGTCGTAGTGCCGTCCGGTGACTTGCCGAGGCGCAGAGACCGCGAAGGAGCGAGCAGCGGGCCGACACGAGTCCAGAGCCTCGGTCCCGGCCCAGCAGTGAAAGGAGAACGAGACATGATCGCCAGACACCGTCCGCTCGTCGATCACTGGGACTGGCAACGGCACGCACTCTGCCGCGGCATGGACAGCTCGGTGTTCTTCTCCCCTCAGGGTGAGCGAGGTCAGGCCCGACGAGCCAGGGAAGAGAAGGCGCTGGCCATCTGCGCGCGCTGCCCGGTCCATGAGGACTGCGCCCGTACCGCACTGCGCGCCGGCGAAGCGTACGGAGTGTGGGGCGGGCTGACCGAGCGGGAACGCGAAGCGGCCCTCCTTCGTGACAGAGCCCGCCTTCACGAGCAAAACTCTCAGGTGTCGGCTGCCTGCGCACGGATGCCCGGGAACGCGGAACAGCAGACGCCGAGGACGGTGGGCCGGTCGGACTCAGCGCCGCTGTGGCCCACCACCTGAGGCGGCCGGCAGTGGACTCGCCCAAACTGGGCGCCAGCCGCATCAGCTTGGAGCGCCCCCGCCATTCACCAGGTGAAGGAGGCGAACGGGACCATCGCAAGCAGCCCCGCTGTTCAGCTCCGCAGTCGTCGGTCCCCACGATCAGACTGACGGGCGGCCGGTCGGGGCCGTGGCCGTCCCTGGCCACGGCGGACCAGTGCGCTTCCCCGGTGCGATCCGGCGGCCACCCCGGCCAATGTGGTGACATCGGCATTTTCGTGCGAGGGCCGGAGGCTTGAGTCATGGACATGAAGCCGACCATCACCGTGGTACCAGTCATTGCCGCTGACCGGAGCAGCGAGGTCACCGCCCGGCTTCCGGGAGAGCCGAGACATCGGTCACCGTGTTCGCCCCGGCCTCCGGCCTTGGGATCGCCCGCGCCGTCCGCGCACGGCGAGCGTGAAACCCGCACGAGCGTGGAGGCCCCGGACCGCCAGGTCGGCCAACTCCTCCGCCGGCATCCCCGGGTACGACAACAACCCACGCGGCGCCCGCTCCTGCGACGCGGTGTTCCCACTCGGCGAGGCGCCTCACAGCGCACCAGCGCATGATCTCCGGTGACGCCCGCTTCAGCGTCGTCATCGACCCGGCGAATCGAGGTAGTCATGTCCGACCAGCCGCTTCACGGAAGCGTGGCGCTCGTCACCGGTGCCAGCAGCGGCATCGGTGCCGCGACCGCGCGCTGTCTCGCCCGCGAGGGCGCGGCGGTCGTCCTGGTCGCCCGCCGGCGCGACCGTCTGGATCGCGTCGCGGACGACATCGCGAGTACGGGCGGCCTCGCGGTCGCCATCGAGGCCGACATCACCGAGCCCGAACGCGCCGAGGAAGCGGTGCAGGGCACGCTGGACCGCCTCGGGCGGCTCGACATCCTGGTCAACAACGCCGGGATCATGCTGCTGAACTCGGCCTTGCACACCACCATCGAGGAGTGGGACCGGATGGTCTCACTCAACGTGGCGGCGCTGCTGCACATGACCCACGCCGCCGTACCGCACCTGATCTACGCGGCGTCGACGTCCCCGCGGAAGGTAGCCGACCTGGTGAACGTCAGCTCGACCGCCGGCCGGATCGCCCGGCCGGGAAGCAGCGTCTACAGCCTGACCAAGTTCGGCCTGAACGGATTCACCGAGTCGCTGCGACAGGAACTGCTCGCCGAGCACGTCCGCGTCAGCGTGGTCGAGCCCGGCACCGTCGACACCGAATTGCTGAGCCGCCTCAGTGACACCACCCGTCAGGCGGCTCGCCGGCAGGCCGACCGGATCGAAGCGCTGCGGCCCGAGGACATCGCCGACGCGATCGGCTACATCGTCACGCGAGAACGACGGGTCGCCGTCAACGAAATGCTGGTCCGCGCCGCCGACCAGACATGGTAGTTGCGGCGCGGCCGTCGTCTCACAGGCGGCCGGAAACCAGGCCGAGGAAGTCCTCGCCGTACCCGGTACCGAGGCGCCGGCCCCCTGATCCCGCCCGTGTCCGCTCGGCCCGCAGGGCGGCCGGCAGACGGCGACCGCCCCTCCCGGCCCTGCCTCGCCCAGGAGCACGGTGACGCCCGGGCCCGGACGTCACGGCCCCGCGTCAGCGCCGCTCCGAGAGGCCTCGCCATGACTTGTCCTCCCGCCCGGTGGGCGGGGGCTTGCACCACAGGCGTGAGCTTGACGCGCAGACGGCAGGTCGTCAGTGACCGGCCATCAAAACCCTGTTCGAACAACCACCCCGAAGAAGGTCGTCATGAACACTACTGGTCAGAAGGTCGCCGTGATCACCGGTGCGTCGCAGGGCATCGGCGCCGGCTTGGTCGAGGGGTACCGCAAGCTCGGCTACGCCGTCGTCGCGACCTCGCGCGCTATCGCCCCCTCTCAGGACCCGGACGTCCTCACCGTCCCCGGAGACATCGCCGACCCCGCCACCGCCGAACGCGTCGCCGCTGCCGCGATCGAGCGGTTCGGCCGCATCGACGCACTCGTCAACAACGCCGGCATCTTCATCGCCAAGCCGTTCACCGACTACACGCGGGAGGAGTACGACGCGGCCGTCGGAGTCAACCTGAGCGGCTTCTTCCGCATCTCCCAGCTTGCCGTGGAACAGATGCTCCGCCAGGGCGACGGCCACGTCGTCCAGATCACCACCAGCCTGGTCGACCATGCCAGCTCCACGGTCACCTCGGTGCTCGCCTCCCTGACCAAGGGCGGCCTGCAGTCCGCCACCAAGGCCCTGGCGATCGAGTACGCCGCGCGCGGCGTACGCAGCAACGCGGTCTCCCTGGGCATCATCAAGACCCCGATGCACCCGGAGGCGCACCACGAGTCGCTCGCCGGCCTCCACCCGCTCGGGCGGATGGGCGAGGTCAGTGACGTCGTCGACGCGGTCCTCTACCTCGAGAACGCCCCCTTCGTCACCGGCGAAGTCCTCCACGTCGACGGGGGCCAGAGCGCGGGCCACTGACCCCGCGTGGCCCTCTGTCGCGGTGCCAGGTGCCAGGTGCCAGGGTCGCTCGTCTTGTCGACCAGGAACCTGAACTCTTACCCCGGCTACCCCGGCGTCGACCTGGACTCGTCGCCGGGCAGCCCATCCCTCAACTGCCGGCGGGAGGTGATCGACAGCTTGGTGAAGATCTTGCGCAGGTGCCATTCGACCGTCCGGGGACTCAGGAAGAGCCGGGCCCCGACCTCCGGGTTGGAAAGGCCGTCCCGCACGAGCAGCGCGATCTGCTTCTCCTGCGGCGTCAACTCGTCACTCGACGACGCCTCGGACTTGCGCTTGCGGACGGTTTCACCCGTGGCCAGAAGCTCACGACGGGCCCGCTCGGCGAACGCCTCCATTCCGATCGACTCGAACATCTCGTACGCCCTGCGCAGGTGATTACGCGCCTCGCCCCGCTTGCGCTTCCGGCGCAGCCACTCGCCGTACAGCAGGTGGGCACGCGCGAGTTCGGGACGCAGCCGCGTCCGGCCCAACCGCTCGACCGCCTCACGGTAGAGGTCGTCTGCACCCGTACCGTCGGCGACCAGTGCGCGGGTGCGCGCCTCGATGCCCCCGGCGAAGTCCGTGCTGAACGGCTGTGTCGCCTCGACCAGCCGATCGAGGGCGTCGCGCGCGAGGTCGGGCTCGTTGGAGCGGGTGGCCGCCTCGACGAGTTCGGGCAGCAGCCAGGTGGAGATCCACGGCTCCGAGACGCGCGCCGCGGATCGGGCCGCTTGCGTCACTTCCGTATACCGGCCAAGGCCGTTGTACAGGACTGCGGCAGCCCATTGCGCGGCCGACGTGCCCATGCCGAAACCGCTGGCAGCCGCGCCCTGGAGTGTGGCGGCGATGAGTTCGGCGGTCTCGGTCTCCCGGCCCTGAAGGGACAGGAGCCGCAATGCGGGATAGGGCGGCAGCGGGTTTCCGGTCGCGGTTGCGACGGTGTCGCTCTCCGCGATGGCGGCGGCCGCACCCTCGAAGTCGCCGGCCCAGGAGAGGGCGTAACTCAACGAGGACAGGTGGTACGGCAGTTCCCGGAGCGCGCCGGCATCGCGCACCACCTGGACCTGCCGTGCGTAGATCGCCCGCATGTCCTCGTCGTCCCAGACGGCGGAGCTCACGCCTGTCGCGACCCATCCCCACCTCAGCACATCCGGCGCGGGGATGTCGATGAGGACCTTCGCGGCCCGCCGCAGCGTCGGGGCCGCGGCCGCACGACCGTCCGTGACGAGGAGGGCGAAACCGTCGAGAAGGAGATCCAGAGGGCCTGGACTGCTCGGCGACGGGAGGTTCCGGACGGCCCGCGAGACCGCCATGAGGGTGTCCTGGTCGGCGACGCTGACGGCCATACCCCATGCGGTCAGGTAGGTCTCGCGCGAGAGCCGCGGGTCCGCGGACTGGAGCCGCCCGGCGGCGTCCACCAGCAGTACGACCGCGTCGCTGCCGCCTCCGGAGGCGAAAGCGACGTGCCCTCGCAGCACACCGGCCCGGCCCTGCTGGAAGCCATCGAGCGATCCGGCGCTGACAGCGCTCAGCAACCTGCGTACGTCGTCCAGCTCGCCGGTCTGAAGGCCGGCCTCCGCGGCCGCCAGCATCCGGTCGGCCCGGCGCAAAGGATCGTCGGTCAGCGTGGCGGACCGCTGGAGGAACGCGGCTGCAGCGGCCACCCCGCCGCGTGCCTGCGCACGGTCGGCGGACCGCTCGAGCTCGGCGGCGACGGCCTCGTCCGGGCCGGCGGCGGCGGACGCGAGGTGCCAGGCACGACGATCCGGTGCGCCCAGAGGGTCGGTGACCTCCGCGAGTGCCAGATGTACCGCCCGGCGGTCCTCTTCCGTCGCCGACCGGTACACGGCCGACCGTACCAGCGGGTGCCGGAAGGTCACGCGCCCGCCGATCGCCAGCAGTCCGTCCGTGCCGCCTGCGAGGGCCGTCGCGAGCGGGACACCGAGCCGTTCGCCGGCACGGCGCACCACATCCGGATCGCCGACCGGTTCCGCGGCGGCGATCAGCAGCAACAGCCGGGTCTGCTCCGGCAGCTCCTGGATCCGGTTCAGGAAGCTCTGCTCGATCTGACCGGGCAGCGCCTCCGCATGCAGGAGGCCGAGCCCGCCGGCCATTCGGGTGACGGTGAGCCCTCGGGGCAACTCGAGCAGGGCGAGGGGGTTGCCCCTGCTCTCCGCGACGATCCGATCGCGGATGTGCTGGTCGAGCCGGGCATGCGTGACCGAGTTCAGCAGGGCGTGCGCGTCGGCCTCACCGAGCCCGGTGACCTCCAGCTCCGGGAGCCCGAGCAGTTCCGGGCCCGGCCGGCGGGTGCCGAAAAGGAGAACGATCGACTCCGCCAGCAGCCGCCGGGCGACGAATCCGAGGACCTGCGCAGAGGCCAGGTCCATCCACTGCGCGTCATCGACCACACAGAGCAGGGGACGCCCCTCGGAAGCGTCCGACAACAGGCTCAGCACCGCCAGCCCCACCAGGAAACGGTCCGGCCGGGTCCCCGCCTGCATCCCGAACACCGTCTCAAGCACGTCGCGCTGCGGCGCAGGGAGCCTTCTCAGCCGTTCGAACAAGGGAGAACAGAGCTGGTGCAGCGTGGCATACGGCAGCTCCATCTCGGACTCGACCCCCGTCGCACGCAGCACGCGCATGCTCGCCATCGAGGCCTCCGCGTACTCCAGGAGTGCCGACTTCCCGGCACCGGGAGGGCCCCACACCACGAGCACGCGGCTTTCACCGGCTCGTGCCGCGGCGATCGCCTCGTCGATGCGGGCGCACTCCGTTCCCCGCCCGAGCAGCCCGGCACACTCCCCTGGCCCTGGGCCATGATGCTGTTGATCCATGGTTCCAAGCCTTTGATGCGGTTGATTTGCCGGTCGAGCCCGGTCATTCCGGTACCGTCGCCTGCTCGGTGCGGGTCAGGGAGTCTCGGAGTTGCTTTCGGGAGCCGATCCCGAGCTTGGTGAAGATCTTGCGCAGGTGCCATTCGACCGTCCGGGGACTCAGGAAGAGCCGGGCTCCGACCTCCGGGTTGGAAAGGCCGTCCCGCACGAGCAGCGCGATCTGCTTCTCCTGCGGCGTCAACTCGTCACTCGACGATGCCTCGGACTTGCGCTTGCGGAGGGCCTCGCCTGTGGTGAGAAGCTCACGACGGGCCCGCTCGGCGAACGCTCCCATCCCGATCGACACGAAGATCTCGTACGCCCTGCGCAGCTGGTCACGCGCCTCGACCCGGTCACCCTCCCGGCGCAGCCACTCGCCGTACAGCAGGTGGGCACGCGCGAGTTCGGGACGCAGCCGCGTCCGGCCCAACCGCTCGACCGCCTCACGGTAGAGGTCGTCCGCGGTAGTGCCGTCGCTGAGCAGTGCCCGGCAACGAGCCAGGATCCCCTGCGCCCAGTCGGTGTCGTACGGCTCCGCCGCGTCCGCCAGATCTTCCATCGCACGATGGGCGACCGCGTCCCGGCCGATGCGCACCGCTGATTCGACGAGTTCGGGCAGCACCCATACGGAGACGAACACCTGGGCGATCCGGGTGCTGGCCTGGGCCGCCACCAGCGCCTCCTCGTGACGGGCGAGACCGTTACAGAGGACCGCGGCTGCCCAGTGGGCACACGTGACGCCATTCAACTGGCCGTGTGTCCCGGCCCATTCGATCGTGTCGGCGATCAGCGTCGAGGCCTCGGCCTCCTTGCCCTGCATCGCCGTCAGAAGAAGCCTGGTGTGCTGCACGATGGGCATGCCCGTCGCAGCGGCGACCGTCTCGGATTCGGCCACGATCGCGGACGCGGCTGAGAACGCGCCAGTGAGGCAGGTCGCTATCCCCAAGGAAGCGAGGTAGATCGGGAGTTCGGTCAGGGCGCCGGCCGTGCGCACCACCTCGACCGCCCTGGCATACGTCTCGCACATGGCTCGGTCGTCCCACACGGCACAGCTCACGCCACATGCCGCCCAGCCCCATTTCAGCAGGTCCTGCGCGGGATAGTCGGCGAGCGCGGCAGTCACCCTTCGCAGCGTGGGGGCCGCGGCGCTCCTGCCGTCGGTGACGAGGAGTGCGTAGCCCTCGAGTACGAGGTCGAGGGTACGTGGACCGTCTTCCGGAGGGGGAAGTTTCCTTATCGCCCGGGAGATCTCCATGAGGCTGTCGGCGTCGGCTGCGGCGAATGTCGCCGCAGCCCAGGCGACGAGGTAGGTTTCCCGCGCGAGTTGCGTGTCGAAGGGCTCCAGGCGCTGCGCGGCCGTCAGCAGCCTGGGCGGGGCCTCGTCGTTGAAGCCGGCCGCCAACGTGACGTGACTGCTCACCAGTTGGGCACGCACGCGCTGGAACTCGCTCCGGGCGTCCCGGGAGGCTATGCCGGCGAGTTCCCGCGCGGCATCGAGGTCACCTGCCCGGAAACTGGCGTCCGCGGCCGCGAGGGCGCGTTCGGACCGCCGTGAGGTGTCGCCGGTCAGTGCCAGGGACCGTTGCAGGAACGCGGCTGCGGCGGCTGGTCCACCGCGTGCCTGCGCGCGGTCGGCGGACCGCTCGAGTTCCGCGGCGACCGCCTCATCGGGTGCGGTCGCCGCGGACGCGAGGTGCCAGGCACGACGGTCCGGGTCGACCTGGGGGTCGGTTACCTCCGCCAACGCCAGATGCGCCGCCCGGCGGTTCTCTTCCGTCGCCGACCGGTACACGGCCGACCGCACCAGCGGGTGGCGGAAGATCACGCGTACGTCGAACGACAGCAGTCCGTCCGTCCCCTTGGCGAGGGCCGTCGCCGGCGTGACGCCGAGCTGTCCGGCAGCACGCCATACCAAGCCGGGATCGCCGGTCGGCTCGGCGGAGGCGATCAGCAGGAGCAGCCGGGTCTGCTCGGGAAGGTTCTCGATCCGGGTCAGGAAGCTCTGCTCGATCCGGCCCGGCAGTGTGTCGGTGTCGGCGTGCAGGAGGCCGAACCCGCCGGCCATCTGGGTGACGGTCAGCCCGCGGGGCAGTTCCAGCAGGGCGAGGGGGTTGCCTTTGGTCTCCGCGACGATCCGGTCGCGGATGTGCTGGTCGAGCCGGGCATGCGTGACCGAGTTCAGCAGGGCGTGCGCGTCGGCATCACCGAGCCCGGTGACCTCCAGCTCGGGGAGCCCGTGCAGTTCCGGGCCCGGCCGGCGGGTGCCGAAGAGGAAGGCGACCGACTCCGCCAGCAGCCGCCGGGCGACGAATCCGAGGACCTGCGCAGAGGCCCGGTCCATCCACTGCGCGTCGTCGACCATACAGAGCAGGGGACGCCCCTCGGAGGTGTCCGACAACAGGCTCAGCACCGCCAGCCCGACCAGGAAGCGCTCCGGCGGGGTTCCCGCCTGCATCCCGAACACCGTCTCGAGCGCGTCGCGCTGCGGCGCGGGAAGATCCGTCAGCCGATCCAGCAGCGGCACACACAACTGATGCAGGGTGGCGAAAGCCAACTCCCTCTCGGATTCGACACCTGCCGCACGCAGCACCCGTATGCCCGCCGCCGCGGTCTCCGCGTACTCGAGCAGCGCCGACTTTCCGACTCCCGGCGCGCCGTGCACCACAAGAGCATGGCTCTCACCCGTGCGGACGGCCGCGATCATCCGATCGAGGAGAGCACGCTCCGATCCGCGCCCGAGCAGCCCGACCCTCTTCCCCTGTCCCGAGCTCTGCTCCGGATGCGCCACGGCTGCCCGCTCTCGTCGCGGTCGACCCGTCTAGACTGCGGTCATACGTCACGCTACAACGGCAAAATAGCGGCTTGAGTCTTCACCGGGTAAAGACCCAGGTCGCCACATCGTGCGCCACGCCCTGCAACCCGTTCCTGAACGCTGTCAGGACGTATGGGTTCAAACACCATTCGCCTCGGTCGTCAGGAAGGCCCGGACCCGCTGGGCGGTCTCGTCGGCGCAGGTGTCCATGACGAAGTGGCCGCCATCGAGCAGGTGGATCTCCGCGGCGGGCAG
>NZ_JBHSFK010000029.1:0-157465 GCF_042653945.1 Streptomyces vulcanius
TCCGGCAAGGGCGGGATCGCGTACGTCCTGAAGAACGACCACAAGCTGGACCTGCCCCGCCGGATGCAGATCGAGTTCTCCAAGCTCATCCAGGCGAAGACGGACGCCGAGGGCGGCGAGATCACCGGCTCCGCCATCTGGGCGGTCTTCCAGGACGAGTACCTGCCGAACCCCGAGAACCCCTGGGGCCGCATCCAGGTCCGCACCGGCCAGTCGACGACGGACACCGACGGGGTCGACACCCTGACCGTCGAGGCGACCGTCGACGGCGCCGACACCGTCCTGACCGGCACCGGCAACGGTCCGATCTCGGCCTTCTTCGACGCCCTGCAGTCCATCGGCATCGACGTGCGTCTCCTGGACTACCAGGAGCACACGATGAGCGAGGGCGCCTCCGCGCAGGCCGCCTCGTACATCGAATGCGCGATCGACGACAAGATCCTGTGGGGCATCGGCATCGACGCGAACACGACGCGTGCGTCCCTGAAGGCGGTCGTGTCGGCCGTCAACCGCGCGACGCGTTAATCCTTCTGACCGGTGGTTTCGAGGCGTTGATCGCTGTATACGGCGATCAACGCCTCGTCGCTTATCGGCCACTGTTCCGTGGAGGTCACGGAAAGGTCTCGTCCTGGGTGCTGACTACTCCGGCCCCATGTGGCTAACATCACGCAGACGCGGCGATGTTGCCGCGGGGTTACGGAGGTGCGACGTGCTGCCAGGACGGGGACGAGACGGCCAGGTCACCAGGCTTGCCCGCATCCTGGGTACCCGCACCGCGTGGACACCCGTCGGGGACGGCGAGTTCTTCTGCCCCGGCTGCGGCGGCGACCGCAACTACCAGCGCCTCACCGGGCACCGCCGGTTCACCTTCCTGGGCGTACCGGTCCTCCCGCGCGGCGAGACCGGCCCGGTCGTCGAGTGCGCGGCCTGCCAGGGGCAGTACGGCACGGACGTCCTCGACCACCCGACCACCACCCGCTTCTCCGCGATGCTCCGCGACGCCGTCCACACCGTCGCCCTCGCCGTCCTCTCCGCGGGCGGCACGTGCGCGCGTACGTCCCTGGAGACGGCGACCGGCGCCGTGCGCGCGGCCGGCTTCACCGACTGCACCGAGGAACAGCTCGTCGCCCTCGTCGAGGCCCTCGCCTCCGACACCGGCCGCACCTACGGCGACCCCTGCGGCGCCTGGCTCGCCATAGAGCTCCACGAGGCCCTCGACCCGCTCGCCCCGCACCTCGCCGCCGTCGGCCGCGAATCGATCCTGCTCCAGGGCGCCCGCATCGCCCTCGCCGACGGCCCGTACACCCCGGCCGAGCGAGAGGTCCTGACCACGGTGGGGACGGCCCTGACCCTCGACGCGGAGGACGTGACGCGGCTGCTGGCCGCCGCCGGCACCCCCTCCTGATACTCCCCGGGAGCAACGAGGGTCCCCGGGCCGCCCCCCGTCACCGTTCGCCGCCGGGGAACAGGTCGCGCGCGTCGCGGGGGAGCACGCGCTGACCACCGAGCCCGAGGGCGTCCCGTCCGCCGACGGCACCACCCGCATGTACCCGGTCGCCGGCACCGAGCCGGGCACCGGCGAGGACAAGCGGGACGCGTTCGTCGGGGACGTCCGAGCACCCACGACACCGACGGGATGGGCGTCGAGGTCGGCGGGCCGGGCGCGCTCGCCACCGACGCCACCGACGCCACCGAGGGCTACGACTCGCTCGGCGGACCGCTGCTCTGCTTCGGATTCCTGGTGAAGGACACCCGGCCGGCCGAACTTCTGGACGCCATCCGGACGGCAGCGGCCGGCGAGGCGCTGCTGTCGCCGGGGCCCACGGCACGGCTGATCGCCCGGTTCCTGCGCAGCCCGACGGTGCCGCCCGTCGGCGGTCCCGAGCAGCTCTCCGGCCGGGAGCGGGAGGTACTCGCCCTGGTCGGGAGGGGTCTGACCGACAGTGAGACAGCCGGGGCGCTCGGGCTGAGCCCGCTCACCGCGAAGACCCACGTCAGCCGGATCATGGGCAAACCGGGGACACGGGACCGGGCGCAACTCGTCGTGGCGTACGAGTCGGGGGTGGTGACTCCGGGGACCATGTGAGGAAGACCGCACCAAGGCGTCACAAGGGAGCCAGGATGACCTTTCTGAGCCGTACCCTCCTCGCCACCGCCGTGTTCCTGACCCCGTTCACCGCCACCCCGGCCGCCGCCTCCGCCGCGGTCCGCTGCACCTCCTCCGTGCCCTACGCCGCCGGACAGGACGGCTACGCCTCCTACCGCATCCCCGCCGTGGTCACGACCCGTCAGGGCACCCTGCTGGCCTTCGCCGAGGGCCGCCGCAACGGCCCCGGCGACACCGGGGACATCGACATCGTGGTGCGCCGCTCCACCGACGGCGGCTGCACCTGGGGCCCGCTGACCGTGGTGGCCGCGGGCAGCGGGCACACCCGGGGCAACCCGGCCCCCGTGGTCGACCCGCGCTCCGGCGCCGTCGTCCTCGTCAGCTGCGCCAACGAGGGCACCGCGACGGAGGCGCAGATCATGCGGGGCGAGGCGCCCGCCCGCCGGGTGTACGTCCAGCACAGCTGGGACGACGGGCGCGGGTTCACCAAACCCCGGGACATCACGGACGACGCCGGGCTGCCGGACTGGCGCTGGTACGCCACCGGTCCCGGGCACGCCCTCGCTCTCACCCGGGGCCCGAACGCGGGCCGTCTGGTCGTGCCCGCCAACCACTCCGCCACACCGCCCGCCGGTTCCCCCGACACCGGCCGCGAGGCCCGGTACTACGGCGGCCACGCCCTGCTCAGCGACGACGGGGGCCTCACCTGGCGGCTGGGCTTCGTCGACGGCGACTACGACGGCACGGTCAACGTGAACGAGAGCATCGCCGCCCAACTCCCGGACGGACGGGTGTACTTCAGTGCCCGCGACCAGAGCGGCAACGCTCCGGGCAACCGGGTGGACGCCATCTCCGAGGACGGCGGTGAGACCCTGGTCCGCGCCTACGCCCCGCAGCCCACGCTCGACGACGTGCCCGTGGTCCAGGGCAGCGTCCTGCAACTCCCGGGTGCCGGTGCCCCGTTGCTGTTCTCCGGCCCCTCCGACCCCACGACCCGGCGGGCGATGGCGGTCTGGCGCAGCGCCGACCTCGCGGCCGGCTTCACCCGGGCGGTGACCCTGTCCGAGCAGCCCGCGGCCTACTCCGACCTCGTACGGGTGGACGCGGGGACCGCCGGGGTGCTGTACGAGACCGGGACGGCGGGACCGTACGAGACGATCGAGTTCCGCCGCCTGGAGGTCAACGACCTCTAGGGAAGGGCTCGGTCGTAGGTGGAGTCGGTGTCGGAGTCGTAGACGAGCTTGCCGTCGGTGTCGTAGCCCATGATGTGCGGGGCCTCGGTGACCTGCTCGTCGATGACTCCGGCGGCGACGAACCAGCCGTGGTCGAGGACGGCGGGGTCGGCGACGCTGTCGCCGTAGGAGACGGTGACCTTGGCGACGGACGCTTCGACCGTGCCGATCATCCCCCAGCGGAAGGGCAGCTTCCAGTTGCCCTTGTCGATCACCGACTGCTGGTACAGCTTGCCGGCGTTGATGTCGGCGACGACCGGGCCCGCGTTCGGCGGGTCGGCGTCGCTCGAGCTGGTGCTGATGCCGGAGGCCACGCCGTCCACGATGTTGCAGACCACCCGGAAACGCTCCGGCCCGTCCTTCACGCCGACGACGAACATGCCGTCCCCGGGGGCGTTGGAGTCGCCGGTGCTCTTCATCGCCAGGATGATCCGGTAGTCCTTCGCCTTGCCCGTCCCGTTGCCGCGGAGCGCGGCCGACGGGCGCTCCGCGGCAAGACACGTCTCCAGCCCGTCCGCCGCCTGGGCGAACGTGATCCCGTCGAGCAGCTGCCCGTCCGACGCCGGCCGGGCTGGCCCGGACGCCGTCGTGGCCGGGGCGGCCGGCTCGGTGGCCGTGGCGTTCTGGGTGCCGACCGCGAGTTCCGGTGCCGTCGTACCGGAGCCGAGCACACCCGTGGCGTACGCCCCCACCGGCATCGCGGCCAGCGCCAGCAGCGTCGCCCCGGCCACCGCCACCCGGCGCCGCCGCTCGGCCACCCCGCGCCGCCGGATCGCCGGATACGGCGCCGGGGCCGGGCGCACGGCGTCGGCGTCCCGTGCGAGCAGCTCCCGCAGCTGCTCCTCGAAGTCGGGGTCGGGTTCAGGTTCCTGGGCGGAGTCCCATACCGTGTCCCGCTGCTCTTTCCAGCTCACCTGCTGCCTCCCTGGCCTTGGCCGGAGACCGTGCGGCTGGGGGCCAGTCCCGGATATGTACGCAACTTCGCCAGCCCCTTGGACGCCTGGCTCTTCACCGTGCCGGGGGAGCAGCCGAGCACTTCGGCGACCTCCGCCTCCGACAGGTCCTCCCAGTACCGCAGCACGACGACCGCCCGCTGTTTGGCGGGCAGCCGGGCCAGCCCGGCCATCAGGGAGCCGCGCTCCTCGATCCGGCCGGTCACCTCGTCCCGCCCCGGCCGTTCCGGCGGGGCCGCGGTCAGCGCCTCGGTCACCCGTCTCTTGCGGAACCGGTCGCTGTTGCAGCTGACCAGCATCCGTCTGACGTACGCCTCCGGGTTGTCGGTACGCGCGATCCGCCGCCACGACCGGTACGCCTTCGCCAGCGCGGTCTGTGTCAGATCCTCCGCGTGGTGGACGTCCCCCGTGAGCAGATAGGCGGTCCGTACCAGTCGCGACCAGCGCGCCCGGACGAACTCCTGAAACCGGTCCTCAAGTTCGGCCTGCATCAAGCACCCTCCTCGCCCTCCAGACCACGGGTCGGGGGGAATCGGTTGCCCGGCGGACGCGACCACGTTCGAATAGGGGGATGGAGAGCGGGACGTGGTCGAAGGATGAGCCCGGGGTACTCGCGTTGCCCTCGGGGCGGCTGGTGCGTGGACGTGGACTGCGGCACCCGCTCGACGCGACGGCACCCACACCGTCGTACGGCGTCTATCTGCTGGGGAGGCAGCCCCCTCCCGTCCCCTGGGAGTCCCGCTGGATCCGCTGGCCGGACTTCCGGCTGCCCACGGACCGCGCCGCCGCCCGTGAGGCGCTCGGCGAGGCGTGGCGGCGGGCCGCGCCGGAGCGGGTGGAGGTCGCCTGCGGCGGCGGACGCGGGCGTACGGGGACGGCGCTGGCCTGTATCGCCGTGCTGGACGGTGTACCGGCCGCGGAGGCGGTCGAGTTCGTACGGCGGCACTACGACCGGCGGGCGGTGGAGACGCCGTGGCAGCGGGGTTACGTGCGGCGGTTCACAGGTTCAGCGACATGAGGAGGCGGTGCTGGCCGGGGCCGAAGTAGTCCTTGCGGGGGCCGCCCGGGTCCGCGACGAAGCCCAGGGAGAGGTAGAGGGAGATGGCGGTCTCGTTGCCGGGCTCCACGGAGAGCCAGACGGCGTGCGTGCCCTGGGCGCGCAGATGGCTGAGCATCCGGGTCATGAGGTGCCGGCCGAGCCCCTGTCCGCGCAGGTCGGGGACGATGCCGAGGCTGAGGACCCAGCTCTGCGCGTCGTGCGGCGGGGTCGCGAGCACATAGCCGCGCAGTTCCTCGCCGTCCTCCACGAGCAGCAGGAAGTCGGGGAACGCGGTGAGGAGTTGGCGCAGCACGAAGAAGGGGTAGGGATCGGCCGGGAAGGCCTCGGCGTCGAGTCGGACGATATCGTCGAGATCGGTGTCCTTGGCCGTTCTGATCCGTAAGTTCCGTTCACCGGTTCGAAGTGGAATCATACCGTCCCCTTGTGGAATGTCGACAAATCGAATTGGATCCTTGTCTGATTTCCCTACCTGATCTCCATCATTGCGATCTGCCTGCACGCCTTCAAGACCCCCGCCTGCTGCTAGGCTGAACCATGACTTCTGGAACCGCCGCCGACCAAAAGCTGAATGCGGACGTACCCTGGGACGACTTCGATCCCGGTGAGTACATCAGCCACAACTACCTCACGATGCAGGCGGTTGACCAGGAGATCGTTTCCCGGATGAGGGACCACTTCAGCAGCCACTTCGGTGATCATTTCCCGGACGGCGGCCGAGTTCCTTCCGGTATTGACGTCGGTGCCGGGCCCAATCTCTATCCCGCCCTCGCCATGCTGCCCTGGTGCGACCGGATCACTCTCCTCGAGCGGTCCGCCCGGAACCTGAAGTACCTCCGCAGTCAGCGCGCCGACTACGCCCCGCACTGGGACCAGTTCTGGGACGTGCTCTGCCAGGACGAGGCATATGCCAAGCTCGACGTCGCGCCCCGGGTCCGCTTCAAGGAGGCCGTCCGGCGCCCGGAGTCGGGCAGTCTCTTCGACCTCGGCACGGACCCGCGCCGCTGGGACCTCGGCACCATGTTCTTCGTCGCCGAGTCCATCACCACCTCCCTCGCCGAATTCCGGCGCGGAGTGGGCTGCTTCATGAACGCCCTCAATCCGGGCGCGCCTTTCGCCGCCGCATTCATGGAGCATTCCGTCGGATATCGCGTGGGTGACGTGGAATTCCCCGCCCGGGATATCGACGACACCGAGGTCGAGACCGCGCTCGGTGATTTGGCCCAGGACATGAAGATGTATCACCTGGACAATCCGGGTGACCTTGTGCGCGATGGATACACCGGAATGATTCTGGTCTGCGGCCGACGCAGCGACTCTCCTGTCTGAGGGGAATGGGCATGCAGATCAAACCGCGGCAGAATCTGCTCGAAGTGTGGCAGTCCATTGCCCGCCATTCCTTTGACAGCGGTGGCTGGGAATGGGGCGAGTGGGGTGGCCGCAGCAGCGTCGCCGACGCCGAGCGGCTGCTCTGTCTGCTGTATCCCGCCACCGAGATCGGGCCGTTCCGGATCGACGACCCCGACACCACCCAGCTCGACGTGGAAAGAGCCCTGAGAAACGCGGGCGACTCCAGCGAGATTCCCGCGAACCTCGTGGAGATCCTCGGCGACTTCATGGAGAAGCACCGCGGCGAGGAGGGCCCCACCTTCGCCGGCGGCTACTACTTCGCCGCTGCGGACCCCGAGCAGGAACTCTCCAAGGAGCAACGGGAGATCGGCGTCGTCGACGCCTACTCCATGTCGATCACGCTCTGCCTGGCCACCCTCGGCTTCCTCAAGGTCTACCGGGGCAAGACCCGGCGGGCGGCCACCCTCGCCCGGATCGACAAGCTCTGGGAGGAGACCAGCGCCCGGCTGACCGCGGCCATGGTGAGCCTGCTGCGCTCCTTCACCGTCAACGTCGTCGACATCAACTCCGAGCAGGGACAGGCCCTCTCCCGCCTCCTCGGCCGCGGCCGGCTCTCCGACCGGCAGGTCCTGCAGCGCTTCCAGGACCGCTTCAAGTCGCTGCGCGCCCTCATCACCGAGAGCGTCGTGCTCGGCCTCGACTCCGACGTCACCGACGAACTCCGCAACGAGAACCGGCTGTTCGAGTGCGGCTGGGCCTGGAGCCTGGTGCAGGGCGCCCCCGAGGTCGAGGTCGAGCCGGCCACCGCCGAGATCATCGGCAAACAGCCCGAGGGCTTCGCCCGGGCCGTGCCCTACCTGTACTTCACCGTCGTCGCCCTCGACGGCATCCCCGACCTGTCCTCCGAGCGCACCCTCGTCCTCGGTCTGCTCACCGCCGAGCAGCAGAGGCTCGCCGACGCGCTGCGGCTGCGCTGGGAGATCACCCAGCAGTACTGGTCCGGCATCGCCCGCTTCGACGACGCCACCTGGCCGCTGGAGGAGATCCCCTGGCGCACCACGCTCCAGCAGCTGGAGTCCGAGTACTTCTCCCTCTCCGTCGCCTCCATCCTCGTCCACGACCTGGTCCGCAGGCGCGCCACCGACGACGACCTCACCCGCACCGTCGCCGTGATGGAACGGCTCGCCGACCGCGGCCGGATCACCAGCCGTCCCACCCGCGAGGACCCGGCGATCGGCCTGCACACCCCCGGCGTCACCCTGCCGCTGCTGGGCAGTGAACAGGCCGGCTCCGCCATGAAGTGGACGATGGGCGACTTCTCCGCCCAACTCCTCAAGCGGACCCTCCAGTTGTGCGCGCTGTCCCGGAACATCGCCTCGCAGGACCGGCTGCTGCGGCTCGCCGAGGACATCCTCGACCACCTCTGGGCCCGCCGGATCAGTGAGGGCGAGGGCGTCGGCCTGTGGGACAACGTGCACGCCGTGTACCCCGAATCACCCGTCAGACAGGGCCCGTTGTCCTGGAGCATCACCGAGCGTGTCACCGAGTGCATGGTCGCCGCGCATGCCCTCTACTCCCAGAACCCGATCCGCAGCTCCGAGATGTCCGCACTCGCCCAGGCCGCGATCAGCGAGGCCGCCCACCTCTTCGGCAAGGAGCAGATGGAGCAGGCCGCCCCCGCCCCCAAGAGCCCCCAGGGAGAACAGATCAAGGCCATCGAGGCCGACCTGCGCCGCGCCCGCCAGCTCGTCGACCGACAGCCCGGCACCGCCCACTCGCTCGCCCTCGGCGTGCTGGCCCGGCTCTACGACCTCGCGCGCGCCCGGGGCGACGCCGGCTCCTGGGGGGTGTGAGCCGTGCTCGTCTTCGCCGCCTCCGACAAGGGCGGCACCGGCCGCTCCGTGACCAGTGCCAACCTCGCCTACCACCGCGCCCTCGACGGGGACGACGTCTGCTACCTGGACTTCGACTTCGGATCGCCCACCGCCGCGGCCGTGTTCGACCTGCCCGACGTCCTCTCCGAGGCCGAGGGCCACGGACTGCACTCCTACCTCCAGGGCAGGACCGGCAAGCCGCTGCGGGTCGACGTCTGGGCCCGCACCGAACACCCCGACCTGCGCAACCGCCCTGCCGGATCAGGTCGGTTGGTGCTGCTGCCCGGCGACCGCACCGGCGGTGAATTCGTCACCGACGAGGAGAACCTGCACCGCTGTGTCGATCTCGTCCTCGGCCTGAAACGCGAATTCGACCTCATTGTCGTGGACTTGAGCGCCGGACGCAGTTATGCGATGGACCTCGCACTCGTCGCCACCTCGCCCCGCGGCGGGCTCGCGCGGCTGAAATCCCGCTGGCTCGTCTATCACCGCTGGACCCGTCAGCACGTCATGGCCGCCGCCGAACTCGTGTACGGAAAACAGGGCATTGTTCAGGCGGGTACCGACATGGGCCACCTCCCGCAGGCGCTCAACAACTCCATACGTTTCGTCCGTGCCGCCGTACCCGATCTGGAGTCACCCCTGTGGGCGCAGGTGTCACCCGCGCAGTACGCGTGGATGCGCCAGTGCGACAAGGAACTCGAGGAACTCGCCGCCGGACGCGGCATCGGCAAGACCCGGGTCCTGACGTCCATTCCGCTGGAACCCGTCCTTCAGTGGCAGGAACGCCTCATCACCGACGAGGACGTGCACGACCGCAGGATCGCGGCGAACGAGACCTGGCAGGCCATGGGGGACCTCGCCCAGCGGCTGACCGAGGACAAGTTCTGGGGGGAGCTGTGACCCGTTCCCCGGCGGCCTTCCGGGAGACCAGCGCCGAGCCGCGCACGGAATCCGTGCCGTTCTCCCATCTGTCCCTGGAATTAGGCCACTTGTATATGGAGGACTTCGTCGAGGGTCCCGACCGGCTGCGCCGTCACTTCGCCGCCGTACGCCCCTGGGTGGACGCCGCCCGCGCCGCCGTCGGCCCGCTGCCCCCGGGCCGGCGCCCCCGGATCAGCACCTGCTTCCTCATCGACGACTACTTCTCCCGGCTCTCCACCCCCGCCGAACTCATCCCACCGCTCCTCGAAGCCGCCGCCGACGCCGGTCTGGCCATCGACTACCTGGCCCGCGAGTCCGGCTGCGCGGTGGCCGACCCGGCCCACCGCGACCGGGCCGAACTCGCCGAAGCGGTCCTGCACCGCCTCGTCGAGTCCCCGCCGCCCGGCAGCAACGGCTTCCGGCCGCCCGTCAGCCGCACCGGCTGGCTCAGCAACGGCCGCCGCGCCCCCGCCCGCCGCACCTCCGCCGCCCTGGACGCGGCCGGCAGCGTCTGGCAGCCGCCCAGCGAGACCGAGGCGCGCGGCCACTCCGTCTTCATGGACGTCGAGCTGTGGAACGGCCCCGAGGACGAACGCACCTGGTCCTGCGCCTTCCTCGCCTCCGTCTGGCAACTGGTCCGGCTCGGCCTGCTGCGCCACGACGGCGAGGCGGTGCTGCGGCCCGCCGACTGGTTCGACAAGGCGTTCCCGGCGGAGTGGGACGCCCTGCCGCCCGTCCTCAAGCTCAACAAGTCGGCGGCGCCCTTCACCGCGTACGTCACATGCAGCGTGCTCCCGGCCCGCTTCCTGCCCGTCGAGCACGCCGTACGCGTCGTCCTCGACCAGGTCCAGGTCGAGGCCGAGGCACTCGCGCAGGTCGCCGAACGGTCGGCGGCCGAGGGCATTCCGGTGCCCGCCGGGATAGTGGACCGCACCTCCTACATCTTCCCGCCGGGACTGTGATGGCCGGCCTCGGCACCCCCGACGGTCCCGTCCTCGTCTGCGGCGAGGTGCGCACCTGCCTGCTGCCCACCCGCGCCGCGGTGGACGAGCGGACCGCCGTACGACTGCTGCGGCTGCGCGCCGACGAACGCGTACGGGTCTCCCGGCACCCCAACCGGTACGCCGTCTCCCCGGACGTCCTCACCGGAGTCGACTGCCGGCTGCCCACCGCCACCGGCGCCCGGGTCCGCGCGGTCGGCACGGTGACCGGGCGGGCGGCGCTGGTCGAAGGCCGGGTGCTGCAGTCGACGGCGTACTTCTCCCTTTTCGGCGGAGGCCCGGACCGGCGCCGCCCCTGGGGCTACTACCTGGTCCGGCCCGGCACGCTGGTCCCCGTCGGCAGACTCCCCGAGAAATCGGTTACGGAGGGTTTCCTGACGGGGAACCAACAAGGAGAGCTGGACGTCGGATCCATTGCGGAGAGCCTGCTGGCGCGCATCTCCCGTCAGCACCAGGTCCTCGACTACGACACCCCGCTCACCACCGTCGACACCAGCCTGCGCTGGACGGCGGCCCCGGCAGCCGACGGCGAGGAGGCGTCCCTGCAGTTCACCAAGGCCGAGGACGGTCTGCGTATCGTCCAGCTCCGGGTCCCGCGCGGCACCGAGCCCGCCGCCGCGGCCGGGCTCTGCGAGGACCTCGCCCTGCACGACTGGCTGCTGACGACCGTCGCCGACAAACTCGACGGGCTGCCCGTCGGCTCCGACGACGACCGGGCCGTACTGAAGGTTTTGCGCCCGCTCGTCCACCATCTGCTGCATCTGTGGATGCCGCTGGCCCGCGTCGACCGCACCCTGCACACCGCCTGGGAGGAGCTGGAGCGCACCTCCGGCTACGGCAGGCAGTGGACCGCGCTGGCCCAGCGCGTCCGCGACCAGCTGGTCCTGCAGAACCTCACGAGACGCGAGGCGTTACCGACAGCTTGATGATCCCAACGGGGGGAGAAAGCGAGATGAATGCACCGACGGCACCACACCAAGGCGCCCGCCATGTGACCCAGAAACTCCTGGTCACGGTGGTGGTGGGCGGCGTCGTCTATGTGCTCACCAACGTCATCGACTCGAACGACGACGGGCCCTGGCAGCTTGTGCTGTCGGTGCTGTGCGGCGGCATCGTGCTGATCGTGCAGTTCCTGGTGTCCTTCGTGAACCAGATGCACGCCGTGAAGGAGTCCGTGGACAGACGGTTCGCCGACATAGGGCGGGCCACCAAGCTCTTCAACGAGGTGGAACGGCTGCGTGGCGACGGGGTGCCCCGGCTCGCCGAGAACGCCACCAAGGTCGTGTCCATGGGCCCCGAGATCCTGCACGCCTTCGCCCACGCGGAGATCGACCGGCTCGCCGTGCAGATGGAGGACTTCACCAACCTCAGCGCGAAGAGCCCCGGCGAGAACCACGACTGGCTCCTGACGCTCACCCGGTGCACGCGCGCGCGGATCGACGCCATCAGTACCACCGTCGTCGACGACGGCTTCTGGAGCACCGAGCCGGCCAGCCGCTATCTCACCGCCCAGCGCGAGGCGATCATCGAGCGGGGAATCGCGGTACGGCGGCTGTTCATCGTCAAACGCCACGAGGAGTTCGCCGGGCTCGTCCCGATCTCCACCGAACAGCGGGACATGGGCATCGACGTCCGCGTCGTCGCCCTGGAGGAACTCCCGCCCTACCTCCGGCGCGGCAAGATGATCGACTTCATCGTCTTCGACGGAGCGCTGTCGTACGAGATCCACGCCGACCAGCTCAGCGTGAACTCCTCGACGACGATCAACGCCCGGGCGAACGAGGTCGAACCCCTGATCCGCCGCTTCAACCTCCTCTGGGACGCGGCCGATCCCACCAACTCCCCGAACGGCGTCCCCAGCGCCCTACGGGCCCGAACTCCGAACGGCCCACCGCCGGAAGGGACTTGACCGAGGCAGCAGCAGCGGGGTGGCCAGCAGGAGCGCACCGGCCAGCCCGATGGCCGTACGCGGGCCGAGCAGGCTGCCCAGCACACCCCAGACGGCTGTCAGGAGCGCGGTCGTGGCCTTGGTCGTCACCGCCCACGCGGACAGGGTGCGGGCGACCCGGTCGTTCGCCGTGCGTTCCAGGCGGTAGGTGACGGAGACGGGATTGAAGACCCCGCAGCAGAAGATGAGCCCGAGCTCGACGCCGATCACCAGCAGCAGCCCGCCGGTGCCCGGCCCCAGGAAGGCCAGGCCGACGGGCCAGATCGCGCGCAGTGCCCCGGTCACGACCAGCACCCGGTGCTGCCCGAACCGGGTGACGAGCGGCCTGGCCAGCCGCGAACCGAGCAGCCCGGCGATCGAGGGCGCGGCGAAGGCGAGGCCGTACTGCCACGGTGTGAACCCGAGCCGGCCGAGCATCAGGACGGCCAGCAGCGGCTGGGCGGCCATCACCAGGGCGTTGAACAGGGCGGTGTTGAAGAACAGCGGACGCAGCGTCGCGTCGGCGAGGATGTACCGCCAGCCGTCGAGCAGGTCCCCGGCCCGCATGCGCGCGGCCTCCCGGCGCCCGGGCGGCGGCTCGTGCCCGCCCATCGCGCGGATGCCCAGGGCCGAGAGCAGGTAGCTGACCGCGTCGGCCACCACCGTCGCCACCGGACCGAGGAGTCCGATCGCCGCGCCGCCCAGCGGCGGTCCGACGATCGTGGTCGTCCAGGCCGTGGACTCGAACCGGGCGTTGGCGACGAGCAGGTCCTCGGCCGGCAGCAGCGTCTTCAGATACGCGCCGGAAGCGGCGCGGAAGGTGATGTCGGCCGCCGCGACGACGACCGACACCAGCAGGAGCTGAAGGAACGTGAGGACGCCGAGCGCGAACGCGATGGGGATCGTCAGCAGCGCCGCGCACCGCACCAGGTCCATCGCGATCAGCACCGGCCGCTTGCGGCGGAACTCCACCCACGGGCCGAGCGGCACCGCCACGGCCGCGCCCACCGCGGCCCCCACGGAGGCCAGCGCGGCGACCTCGGCCGGTCCGGCGTGCAGCACCTGGATGGCGATCAGCGGGAACGCGCCGAAGGCCAGCCAGGTGCCGAGCGCGCTGGTCCCGTACGCCCCCCAGAGCCACCCGAACCGCCGCCCCAGCCGATGCCCGCTCCTCATGCCCGACGCCCCTCGCCACTCACCCTGCACAACCGATCCGCGACCGGAAGCATCAAAGCGGGCGCCATGGCCTGGGATCAAACAACCACAGGGCCGACGGCCACAACCAACGGTTGTGGACCTAGGGTGTCGGCATGGATCTCGACGCCGTAC
The DNA here is from genome assembly GCF_042653945.1 of Streptomyces vulcanius. Lineage (NCBI taxonomy): Bacteria > Bacillati > Actinomycetota > Actinomycetes > Kitasatosporales > Streptomycetaceae > Streptomyces > Streptomyces vulcanius. Next base: position 13,755 of record NZ_JBHSFK010000029.1, read on the forward strand.
GGACCTTCGTCGCCGCCGCCGACGCGGGGCAGTTCCAGGAGGCCGCCACCGAGCTGGCGATCACCCAGCAGGCCGTCTCCAAACGCATCGCCGCGCTGGAGCGCACCCTCGGCGTGCGGCTGTTCACCCGCACCGCGCGCGGCGCCGAACTCACCATCGACGGGCAGGCGTTCCTGCCCCACGCGCGCGAACTGCTGCGCGTCGCCGAGCGCGCGGTCGCGTCCGTGCGCGCCGGCCGCCGTCCGCTGCGCGTCGACGTGATCACCTCGCGCAGCGCGCAGTCGGCCCTGCTGCGCGGCTTCCACCGCGCACACCCCGAGACCGACCTCGACGTGGTGATGCTGTTCGACATCGAGACGGCCGTCGCCGCCATCCGGTCCGGTGTGATCGACGCGTCCTTCCGCGCCGTCGCCGTGCCCGGCCGGCCCCTTCCCGAGGACATCGAGTCCGTCCGGGTGCTCGATGAGCCGCTCCAGCTCCTCACCGGCCCCGCCCACGCGCTGGCGGGCGCCCGGTCGGTGACCCTCGCCCAGCTCGCCGGGCACCGGATCTGGATGCCCGGCATCGCCCCCGGCACCGAGTGGGGCGCCTACTACGACGACCTCGTCGCCGAGTTCGGCCTCACCATCGAGGCGACCGGACCCAACTTCGGCTCCGACGCGCTCCTCGACACCATCGCCGACACCCCGGCCCTGGCCACCTTCATGGGCGAGCACACCCGCCTCATCTGGCCCGCCGACCACGGCCTGCGCCGCATCCCGGTGACCGACCCGACGCCCGTCTACCCGCACTCGCTCCTCTGGCACCGCGACAACCCCCACCCGGCGCTGGCCACCCTCCGCGCCCACCTCGCCGCCACGACAGCCGGCCACGACGCCGCCGGGACCTGGACGCCGAACTGGTGATCACGCCGCGCACTCTCAGTCGGCGTGGAGGATCCGGAAGCGACCGGGTTCCGCCGGATCTCGATCGACGACCTGGACCGGCGTCCGCGCCCACTGCCACACGCTGATGCCCGGCGTGCGGGAGAACCGGATCAGCCCCCGGGTGCCCTCGACCGCGACGCGAGGCCGGGACGCGGGGCCAGGACGCGGCGGTGCGCGCCCGGTCCGAGCCGGGGGAGCGCAGCACATCGGCGAGGACGGCGATCGTGTCGTAGCCCTCGAAGGCGACGAAGGAGGGCGCTTCGGCCAGCCGCTCGTGCAGGGCCGCCCCGACTCGCGCACCGAGGGGGCCGAGGCGCTCCGGCAGATAGCGCAGGAACGGGATCGCGGCGCCGTCGTCGCCCAGCGACGCCGCCCATTCGGCGAACGCCGGCTGCCCGGCCGGAGCACCGATCAGGATCTCGGCGAGACGCCGGTCGCGGCGGACGGACCGGACGATCGACACCGCCGGTTCCGGGTGGCCGACCAGGAGAAGGAGGGCTGTCGCGCGATGCCCGACGAGTGCGTCGCACACGGCCGCGGGGGTGAGCGCGCTCATGTCGAGCTCGACGACGGTGCCGGACCACCAGCTCGAGCGGTCGTCCACCGATCCCGCCGGCGTCGTTGACCTCGCGAGCGGCCGGCGGACATTGCATCCACCGCCATCGCCGACCAGCACCCGACTATCGTCCGCCGAGCCAGGATCCCGAAGGGTGCTTGCCGCCCGCCGCGTAGGCGAGAATGGGCGGCATGAGCCTGTTCCGTGATGACGGCGTCGTGCTGCGCACCCAGAAGCCGGGTGAGGCAGACCGCATCATGCTGTTGTCACGCGGGCCCCGGCAGTCCGGCGGGGGTGCGCGGTGAGTCTCTTTCGAGATGACGGCGTCGTCCTGCGGACGCAGAAGCTCGGCGAAGCCGACCGGATCATCACGCTGCTCACGCGTGGGCACGGCCGGGTGCGGGCGGTGGCTCGCGGGGTGCGGCGGACGAAGTCGAAGTTCGGGGCCCGGCTGGAACCGTTCTCGCACGTCGACGTGCAGTTCTTCGCGCGCGGCAGCGAGCTGATCGGGCGCGGGCTTCCGCTGTGCACACAGAGCGAGACCATCGCGCCGTACGGCGGCGGCATCGTGTCCGACTACGCGCGCTACACCGCCGGGACGGCCATGCTGGAGACCGCCGAGCGCTTCACCGACCACGAGGGCGAGCCGGCCGTGCAGCAGTACCTGCTGCTGGTCGGGGCGCTCAGGACCCTGGCCCGGGGCGAGCACGCGCCGCATCTCGTCCTCGACGCGTTCCTGCTGCGCTCCCTCGCCGTCAACGGCTACGCGCCCAGCTTCGACGCCTGTGCGAAGTGCGGCATGCCCGGGCCCAACCGGTTCTTCTCCGTGGCCTCCGGCGGCTCCGTCTGCGTCGACTGCCGGGCGCCCGGCAGCGTCGTACCCTCGCCACAGACGCTGGTCCTGCTGGGCGCGCTGCTCACGGGAGACTGGGAGACCGCGGACGCGAGCGAGCCGCGGTACGTGCGGGAGGGGAGCGGGCTGGTCTCGGCCTATCTGCACTGGCACCTGGAGCGCGGCCTGCGCTCCCTCCGGTACGTGGAAAAGTAAGACTAGGGAGACGAGAGAGTCATGGTCGTACGCGGGTTCCTGGGGCGGCAGCGTCGGGAGTACAAGGCACCGGAGCCGCACCCGTCCGGTGCCCGCGCGCCGAAGCTTCCCGGCGAACTGGTCCCCGAACACGTGGCGATCGTCATGGACGGCAACGGACGCTGGGCCAAGGAGCGCGGGCTGCCGCGCACGGAGGGCCACAAGGTCGGCGCCGAGCGCGTACTGGACGTCCTTCAGGGCGGGGTCGAGATCGGGGTGCGCAACATCTCGCTCTACGCCTTCTCCACCGAGAACTGGAAGCGCTCGCCGGACGAGGTCCGCTTCCTGATGAACTTCAACCGCGACTTCATCCGCAAGACCCGCGACACCCTCGACGGGCTCGGCATCCGGGTGCGCTGGGTGGGCCGGATGCCCAAGCTGTGGAAGTCGGTCGCCAAGGAGCTCCAGATCGCCCAGGAGCAGACCAAGGACAACGACCGCCTCACCCTCTACTTCTGCATGAACTACGGCGGCCGGGCCGAGATCGCCGACGCCGCGAAGGCCCTCGCGGAGGATGTGAAGGCGGGCCGCCTCGACCCGTCGAAGGTCAACGAGAAGACCCTCGCGAAGTACCTGTACTACCCGGACATGCCGGACGTCGACCTGTTCCTGCGCCCCAGCGGCGAGCAGCGGACCTCCAACTACCTGCTCTGGCAGAGCGCGTACGCCGAGATGGTCTTCCAGGACGTGCTGTGGCCGGATTTCGACCGTCGCGACCTGTGGCGGGCCTGCCTGGAGTTCGCTTCCCGGGACCGTCGTTTCGGCGGCGCGATCCCGAATGAGGAACTTTTGGCCATGGAAGGGACAACCCCAGACCAGCAGGCCACTTCCTAGCCGCTGTGCGTTCACGCGGGCCGTCGACGCTGCGGGGGATCAAATCCGGTCACCCGCTCGTTGAAACGGCCCGCACATGAATCGCGTCACCCCCGCTCTCGCCACGGCCCTGGGCGCGCTGGTCCTCACCGCGCTGCCCGCGCACGCCTCCGACTCCGCCACGCACCTCGCGCACCGTGACAGCTACGGCACGAAAGCCACGTACGAGCCCGAGCAGAGCGTCCGCTCCTACCAGCGGCCCCCGGCCGGCTTCGCGCCCGTCTTCACGGAGAACGTCTCCCGGCACGGCTCCCGTTCCGCGACGGACGGCGAGGACGCCGACCTGATCCTCGCACTGTGGAACAAGGCGCAGGCGGCCGGACAACTCACCGGGAAGGGCAAGGAGTTCGGCCCGAAGGTGACCGCCCTCCAGGCCGCCATGGCGAAGATCGGCTACGGCAACCTGAGCGGGCTCGGCAAGCAGGAGATCCAGGACACGGCCGTCCGGATGGCCGAGCGTCTGCCGTCCCTGTTCACCGGGATCGCCGCCAAGGGCGAGAAGATTGACGTCGTCAGCTCGGGCCAGGGACGCGCGGTCGACAGCGCCAACCTCTACGCCGCCGGGCTCGCGGACACCGACCCGGCCCTCAAGCCGCTCATCGGCGCGACCCGCACCGACAAGGACCTGCTCTACTTCCACAAGGCGGACGGCGGCGCGGCCTACCGCGACTACATCGCGAACGACCAGCGTCTCGCGGACACCCTGGCGAAGATCACCGACCAGCCGAAGACCCACCAGGCCGCGATCAGCGTCCTGCGCCGGATCTTCAAGGCCGACTTCGTGGCCGGACTCAGCGCCGCGGACCAGGTGGCCGCCGCCCAGGCCGTCTACAACCTGTACGCCATCGCCCCCGCGATGGCCGAGGAGAGCCCGGCCCCGGACGGCAAGGGCTGGGACATGCAGCGGTACATCTCCGGCTCGGACGCCTCCTGGTTCGGGTACCTCAGCGACACCGAGGACTTCTACGAGAAGGGCCCCGGCTTCGCGGACAGCGACATCACGTACAAGATGGCGGACGTCCTCCTCGACGACTTCTTCCGGCAGATCGAGGCGAAGAAGGCCGGCACCAGCACCCTCGGCGCCGAACTCCGCTTCACCCACGCCGAGGAGATCATCCCGCTGGCCGCCCTGATGGGCCTGCCCGGCAGCACCGAGCCGGTCACGGTGAAGAAGCCGTACACCTACGCGACCAACTCCTGGCGCGGCGCCGACGTGGCCCCCCTGGGCTCCAACATCCAGTGGGACGTCTACGAGAAGGACGGCCGCTACCTGGTCCGCATGCTCTACAACGAGAAGGAGACGGCCTTCAAGTCCGCCTGCCACCCCATCTCCAAGGGCAGCAAGTTCTACGACTTCGCGGAGCTGGAACGCTGCTTCGGCCGCGGCTGATCCCGGGCACGGGCGCGGGTCAGCCCTGCCGACCCGCGCACTCCGCGCACGTGCCGAAGATCTCCACCGTGTGGGCGACGTTGACGTAGCCGTGTTCCACCGCGATGGCCTCCGCCCACTTCTCGACCGCCGGGCCCTCGACCTCGACCGCCTTGCCGCAGGTGCGGCAGACGAGGTGATGGTGGTGGTCGCCGGTGGAGCAGCGGCGGTAGACGGACTCGCCGTCGGAGGTGCGCAGGACGTCGACCTCGCCGGCGTCGGCGAGGGACTGGAGGGTGCGGTACACGGTCGTGAGGCCGACCGAGTCGCCCTTGTGCTTGAGCATGTCGTGCAGTTCCTGGGCGCTGCGGAACTCGTCGACCTCGTTGAGCGCAGCCGAGACAGCGGCACGCTGCCGGGTTGCGCGGCCCTTCACGGGCGGTCCAGCGGTCGTCACCGTTGCCTCCTCACGACTGCGGCTTGCCGGGCCATTGTGCCAGCCCGGCCTGTGCCCAGTCAGACGCCGGCCTAGGACCCGCCTTCCGGATCAGGCCACAGACGCGGGGCATGGCACGCCCATCTGCGGCGTTGTCGTCGGTTGCCGACGCTCCGCGTCGACGCCCTCCTCCGCCTTGCAGCTGCACGCACCATGCCCCGCTCACCGGCACTCACCAGCACCGTTACTTTCCTGTGACCTGATCCGCAAGGCGGGTCCCGTCGCCCGCCCCCCTGGTGGCCGGAATCGCGCACTCCGCCGGGTCGCCGGCGGGCTGGGACGCGGCCAGGGCGCGGGCGCGGCGGCGGGCGATCGGGGCGGCCAGCACGGTCAGCACGAAGAACGCGCCGATGGTCAGCAGGACGATCGTCGCGCCGGGCGGGACGTCCTGGTAGTAGGACGTGATCGTGCCGCCGATGGTCACGGAGACGCCGATGGCGACCGCGATGGCGAACGTCGCGGCGAAGCTCCGGGTCAGCTGCTGGGCCGCCGCCACCGGGACCACCATCAGGGCGGACACCAGCAGCAGGCCCACCACCCGCATCGCCACCGTCACGGTCACCGCCGCCGTGATCGCGGTCAGCAGGTTCAGGGCGCGCACCGGCAGGCCGGTCACCCGGGCGAACTCCTCGTCCTGGCTGACGGCGAAGAGCTGGCGGCGCAGGCCGACGGTGACGAGGACCACGAAGGCGGCCAGCAGACAGATCGCCGTCACGTCCGACTCCGAGACGGTCGACAGGGACCCGAAGAGGTACGACGTGAGGTTCGCGTTGGAGCCGGTCGGCGCGAGGTTGATGAACATCACGCCGCCGGCCATACCGCCGTAGAAGAGCATGGCGAGGGCGATGTCGCCGCGGGTGCGGCCGTACCAGCGGATCAGCTCCATGACGACGGCGCCGAGGACGGACACCGCCGTCGCCATCCAGACCGGGGACCAGGAGAGCAGGAAGCCGAGGCCGACGCCGGTCATCGCCACATGGCCGATGCCGTCGCCCAGCAGGGCCTGGCGGCGCTGGACGAGGTAGATACCGACGGCGGGGGCGGTGATGCCGACCAGGACGGCGGCGAGCAGCGCCCGCTGCATGAAGGCGTAGTCGAGGAAGTCCATCAGCTCAGCAGTCCTGTGCGTATCGGCTCGTGCTCGGAGTGGGGGTGTACGTGGTCGTGGCCGGGGAGCGCGTGCTGGCCGAGGGCCCGAGGGGGCGGGCCGTCGTGCTGGACGCAGCCGTCGCGCAGGACGACCGCCCGGTCGATGAGGGGCTCCAGGGCGCCCAGCTCGTGCAGGACGAGGAGAACCGTGGCGCCGGCCGCGACCTGGTCCCTCAGCGTGCGCGCCAGGACCTCCTGGCTGGCCAGGTCGACGCCCGCCATCGGCTCGTCCATGATCAGCAGTTCGGGTTCGGAGGCGAGGGCGCGGGCGATCAGTACCCGCTGGTGCTGGCCGCCGGAGAGGGCGTCCACGTTGTCCTTGGCCCGGTCCGCCATGCCGACCAGCTCCAGGGCCTGCCGTACGGCGTCCCGGTCGGCCTTGCGGAAGACGCCGAAGCGGGTGCGGGAGAGGCGGCCCGAGGAGACGACCTCGGTCACCGTGGCCGGGACCCCGCCGGCCGCTGTCGTGCGCTGCGGGACGTAACCGACCCGCGACCAGTCCCGGAACCGCTTCCGCTCCGTACCGAACAGCTCGATCTCGCCCTCGCTCACCGGCACCTGTCCGATGACGGTGCGGATCGCGGTCGACTTCCCGGAGCCGTTGGCGCCGAGCAGCGCGACGACCTCACCGTGGCGCACGGTGAGGTCGATGCCGCGCAGGACGGGGCGCGAGCCCAGGTCGGCGCGGACACCGCGCATCGCTATGACGGGCTCGCCCATGACGTCGTCCTCCGTGCCGCTATCTGTCATTTGGTTCCCAGGGCCGTCTGGAGCGCCTTGAGGTTCGCCTGCTGGACCGAGAAGTAGTCCTTGCCGCGGGACTTGTCCGTGATGCCCTCGATGGGGTCGAGGACGTCCGTCTTCAGTCCGGCGTCGGCGGCGATGGTCTTCGCGGTCTTGTCGCTGACGAGCGTCTCGTAGAACACGGTGGTGACGCCGTCGGCCTTCGCCATCTTCTCAAGCCCCTTCACGCGCGCGGCGCTGGGCTCCGATTCGGGGTCGAGGCCGTTGATGGCCTCCTCGGTCAGGCCGTAGCGCTCGGCGAGGTAGCCGAAGGCGGCGTGGGTGGTGATGAAGACCTTGGTCTTCGTGTTCGCGAGCCCGGTCTTGAACTCGGTGTCGAGATCGCCGAGCTTCTTCACGAGCGTCGCGGTGTTGGCCTTGTAGTCGGCCGCGTTGTCCGGGTCGGCCTTCTCGAAGGCCTTGCCGACGCCCTCGGCGACCTGGGCGTAGCGCACCGGGTCGAGCCAGATGTGGGGGTCGAGGCCGGCCAGCTCCTCGTTCTCGTGGTCGTCGTGCTCGGCCGCGTGGCCGCCGACCTCGTTGCCGTGCTTCTCCAGGGAGGTCAGCGCGGCGGCGTCGATCTTCGTCTTGACCTCGGACTGGGCCACCGCGTCGTCGACGGAGGGCTGGAGGTTCTTGAGGTAGAGCACCGCGTCGGACTCCTGGAGCTGCGCGGTCTGCTTGGCGCTGATCTCCAGGTCGTGCGGCTCCTGGCCGGGCTCGGTCAGACTGGTGACGTGCACATGGTCCCCGCCTATCTGCTCGGCGAGGTAGGCCATGGGGTAGAACGACGCGACGACGTCGAACTTGTCCGTGTTGGCCGCGGCGGCGCTGTCCGAGGAGCACGCGGTGAGGGTGCCGAGGCCGAGGGCGGTGACCGCCGCGAGTGCGGTGCCCGGTATGAGTCGTCGTACGTTCATGACAGTCATTTTCAACAAATATGGAAACCGTTGTCAACAAGTCCTGGGTAAGAGGTCCGGCAGGGGCTCGGGCAAGGGAACCGATTTGGTTCAGGGGGAGCACCCGCCGGTACGCTGAATCAATTCGCTGGAAGCATCTCGCTTCGTCGTCCGTCGTCGTTATGAAGAGAGCACCGTGGCCGCCGACAAGATCGACACCATCGTCAGCCTGAGCAAGCGCCGTGGCTTCGTATTCCCCTGTAGTGAGATCTACGGCGGCCAGAAGGCCGCCTGGGACTACGGACCGCTGGGTGTCGAGCTCAAGGAGAACCTGAAGCGCCAGTGGTGGCGCTACATGGTGACGTCCCGCGAGGACGTGGTCGGCATCGACTCGTCCGTGATCCTGGCCCCCGAGGTCTGGGTGGCCTCCGGTCACGTGGCCACCTTCTCCGACCCGCTCACCGAGTGCACCTCCTGTCACAAGCGGTTCCGCGCGGACCACCTGGAGGAGGCGTACGAGGCCAAGCACAACCGTCCCCCGGCCAACGGCCTGGCGGATGTGAACTGCCCGAACTGCGGCAACAAGGGTCAGTTCACCGAGCCGAAGCAGTTCTCGGGTCTGCTCTCCACCCACCTCGGTCCGACGCAGGACACCGGCTCCATCGCCTACCTGCGCCCCGAGACCGCCCAGGGCATCTTCACCAACTTCGGCCAGGTGCAGACCACTTCGCGTCGCAAGCCGCCGTTCGGCATCGCGCAGATGGGCAAGTCCTTCCGCAACGAGATCACGCCCGGCAACTTCATCTTCCGCACCCGCGAGTTCGAGCAGATGGAGATGGAGTTCTTCGTCAAGCCGGGCGAGGACGAGACGTGGCAGGAGTACTGGATGGAGCAGCGCTGGAACTGGTACACCGGCCTGGGCATGCGCGAGGAGAACATGCGGTGGTTCGAGCACCCGAAGGAGAAGCTCTCCCACTACTCCAAGCGCACCGCTGACATCGAGTACCGCTTCCAGTTCGGCGGCAACGAGTGGGGCGAGCTGGAGGGCGTCGCCAACCGCACGGACTACGACCTCACCGCGCACTCCAAGGCCTCCGGCCAGGACCTCTCCTACTTCGACCAGGAGGCCGGCGAGCGCTGGACGCCGTACGTCATCGAGCCGGCGGCCGGTGTCGGTCGCGCGATGCTCGCCTTCCTGCTCGACGCGTACGTCGAGGACGAGGCGCCGAACGCCAAGGGCAAGCTGGAGAAGCGGACGGTCCTGCGCCTGGACCACCGGCTGGCCCCGGTGAAGGTCGCGGTGCTGCCTCTTTCGAGGAACCCCGAGCTGTCGCCCAAGGCCAAGGGCCTGGCCGCCGCCCTGCGTCAGAACTGGAACATCGAGTTCGACGACGCCGGCGCCATCGGCCGCCGCTACCGTCGCCAGGACGAGATCGGTACGCCGTACTGCGTGACGGTCGACTTCGACACCCTCGAGGACAACGCGGTCACGGTGCGTGAGCGTGACTCGATGAAGCAGGAGCGGGTGTCCCTCGACCAGATCGAGGGCTACCTCGCGGGGCGCCTCGTCGGCGCGTAGTGCGTCGTCGTAAGCGGTAAGGGGTCGGCCCCGGCGGGTTCTCCGCCGGGGCCGACCCCTTCTCCGTACGGACGCTAGGGCCGGGCGGCGACCGCGAGCCGTGCCGAGCCGTGCAGCAGATGGTGGAGCAGGTCGCGGTGGTCGGAGGCCGGAGCCAGGCGGTCGAGCAGAGCACACGCTTGATCGCGCAGGGCGCCGATCCGGTCGGCGTAGCCGGATGTGACACCGGGCCGGCGCAGGGCCTCCGACAGTTCGGCCCGCGCGCCCAGGTCGCGGCGGGCGTGGATCCGCAGGCGCAGCAGGCGCTCGTGTGTCTCGGGGCCGGCGGTCTCCAGGGCGTGGGCGAGCAGCAGGGTGAGGGTCCCGTTCGCGAGGTCCTCGTCGATGCCGGAGCCGTCGTGCGCGGCGTCGTTGGCCACTTGCCGCAAGAGGCCGAACAGTTCGCCGAACACTCGCCAGGCGCGCAGGGTCACCGGGTCGTCGGTCGACAGGCGGGCCGCCATCACGGCGTCGCGTCCATAGGGGGCGCCGGTCTTTCCCCGGTAACTCCGGATCACCTGCGCCCAGGTGCACGGGCTGTCGAAGGAGGCGAGGTCGGCGAGCTGTCCCGCGGTGGCCTGGATGGATGTGCCGAGGAGCGTGCGTCGCCAGGACTCGGTGATCTCCGGCGGAAGCGGCTGCCGGTCTATGACGGCGAACGGCACGAGCGTGCCGCAGGCCATCGCCAGCAGCACCGCTTTCCCGTCGGGAGTGACGACCTCGCCGGCGACCTCGCCGACGCCGTCGGCGAGGTCGTCCAGCGCCTGTGCGCCCGCCCACCAGAGTCGGGAGACCGTGCCCACCGGCACAGCCTCCTCGGGGCGCCCGGTGAGGGCGCCCGCCACAGCGATGCCGAAGAGCCGTGACGGGACGCTGCCGGGATACCGGTCGAGCAACGCGGACAGTCCGGCGCGGAGCAGGCCGGAATGGTCCTGACACGCGGCTTCCACGCCCGCCAGGGCCTCGGCGTCGACCCGCCCGAGCCACACGGACGGCGGCTGCGTCAGCACACTCAGCACACGAAGAAGAACGCGGTCGCCTCGTCGTCGGTGGTTACGGCGCACGGCTCGGCGGGGGCGGTGGCCGGATCGGGCTCGTGACCGTCGAGGATGTGCTCGGTCCGCTCGATGTCGGCGAGGAGTGCGGCAGTCGCGGTCAAGTGACGTCCTTCGGTTGTGGGTGCGGACGGCCCCCTGTACAGGTCGGGGCCAACGAATTTCTACCTGGTCCCCGGGAGGCCGAGAAGAGTCGGCCGGTCCAACTTCTCCGTATAAACGGGCAGGTTCGCGTACCCGCGGAAGGTGGTGCGGTCCCGCCGGACGGCCTCACCGGCGCGCTCCATCGCGGGCAGGCGGGCCAGCAGCACGGGGAACGCGATGCGGGCCTCCAGGCGGGCCAGTGCGGCACCGAGGCAGTAGTGCGCACCCGCGCCGAAGGACAGCGGCTGGACGGACTCGCGGAACGGATCGAAGCGGTCGGGGTCGGGGAAGCGGTCGGGGTCGCGGTTGCCCGCGCCGAGGAACACCATGATGTGGCTGTTCGCCTCGATCCGGTCGGCGCCGTCGATGTCCACCTCCTCCGCGGCCCAGCGGCTGGTGAGTTGCAGCGGCGACTCCAGACGCAGCAGTTCTTCGACGTATGCGTCGGCGAGGCCGGGGTCCGCCCCGAGCCGGGAGGCAGGGCCGGGGTGGTCCAGCAGGACACCCATACCGTTGCCCAGGAGGTTGGCGGTGGTCTCGAAACCGGCCAGCAGCAGGGTGACCAGGTTGGCGATCAGTTCGCGGGTCGACAGGTCGCCGTCGGCGTCGTGCGTGGCGATCAGGGCGCTGATCAGGTCGTCGCCGGGCGCGTTGCGCCGGCTTCGGACCAGGTCGGTGAAGTAGGCCTCCAACTCGGTGGCGGCCCGGTCGGCCGCGATGGTGTGACTGCCGGGCTGCCGGGGCTCCAAAACCTCGGTCATCTCCTGCGCTCGCTCCCGGAACCACTGCTGTTCGGCGGCCGGCACGCCGAGCAGTGCGCAGATGACCCGGATCGGCATGGGGTAGGCGAACTCGTCCATGAAGTCCACGGCTTCACCGGAACCGCCCAGGTGGGCCAGGTAGTCGGCGAGTCTGACGGCCTGCGCGGTGACCGCCTCCCGCAGCGCCTCGACCTGCCGTGGCGCGAACGCCGCAGCCATCAGCCTGCGCACCCGGGTGTGACCGGTGCCGTTGCTCTTCATCAGGGAGTCCGCGACCAGCCGGCTGGCCGGTCCGTCCGGCCAGCCCCTCACCCGCAGACGAGGGTCACGCAGCAGCGCGCTGATCGCGTCATAGCCGGTCGCCGCGTAGAAGCCCGGCCCCAGTCGCACGACGGGCCCGTGCGCGCGTAACGCGGCGTAGGCCGGATACGGATCCTCTCGTCCAGCAGGCGACGCCAGAACTCGTGCCGCTTCGCCGATCAGCATGTGCCCAACCCTCAGACGTAGTTGACGGGGCACGATCGGCATGGCGATCGGCAGGCCCCGGGGACGACCGCCGAGACCCTACGGCCCTGTGAGGCGGTTATCCAGCGGGGCCCCCGATGCTCTTCGGGCGGTCCGTTTCCGTCAGCGGAGCCCGCGCGAGGCCAGCAGACCGCACGCGCTCGTCACGCTCTCGCACGCGGCGTTGCCCGCGGCCAGTACGGCGCGGGTGCCGGGAATGCCCTCGATGTCGAAGACCGTGCTGCCCATGCTCGTCGAGGTGAGTTCCGCCGGAAGTTCCTCGTCGGTCCAGGTGGTGCCGTCCCAGCGGGAGAGCAGCGCGTGGCTACCGCCCTGGGGCGGCCAGCCCGCGACCCACACGCCCCCCGAGCCGTCCGTGCCCGTGGCGTTCACTTCGTCGACGCCGGGGGCGGGTATCCGCTGCCATGCGCGGCCGTCCCAGCGCGTGGAGAGGAGCCCGCTCGGCACCCCCGGATCGTTGGTCTTGCCGAACACGTGAACCGTTCCGCGCCTGGTCGACACGATGTGGTTGGCCACCCAGCCGGCGCCGTACGCGAAGGGGACGGGGACGGTGTCCACCGTCCAGCGCCGCCCGTCGAAGTGGTAGAGCAGGGGCGTGGAGACGCCGTCCGTCTCGGTCTGGGCGCTGACCCATACGTCGTCGGGGCCGGTGCCCGTGATGCCGAAGGGCTCCACCGGACGGCCGTCGGGTGCCTGGGGCAGTGCCGTACGGCTCCACTCGCGGCCGTCCCAGTGCTCCAGCTGTCCCGAGTACGCCTTGTCGGGGTCGGCGGGGTCCGCTGTCGGGTTCCAGTCCAGCGTGGTCAGCCACACGGAGTTCGCGCCCGTCGACTTCAGTTCCAGGACGAAACGGATCGAGCCCTTGGCGGGTGCCGGACGCGACACCGGCTTCCAGCGGGTGCCGTTCCAGTGCTGGAGGACGATCGAGCCGTCGGCCTCGGGGAGTGCGGAGCCCTGGCGGAGACGGTCCGCCAGGGTGTCCGGCAGCCGGTCCAGGAGTGTGTCCGGCAGCCGGGCGGCAGCCGAGGAGGCGCCCCCGACCTCGATGTCGTTGTACGTTCCGGCCGCCCAGACGTCGTCCGGGCCCGAGGCGGCCACCGCGTCCAACTGCGCGGGCCTGCCGCCGGTCCCCGCGAGCGGGACATCGCTCCACCGGGTGCCGTCCCAGTGCTTGGCCACCGGAGCCGTCGCCCAGGACTCGTCCGTCTTCCTGCCGACCGCCCACGCGTCGGTCCGGCCCGTCGCGGTGACGTCGTAGAAGTCGGTCGACTCCGCCGCGGACAGCGGTAACGCCATTTTCCAGGGCGCCGGTACCTGCGTCTGCGCCTGTGCGGCATACGGGGTGAGTGCGAGGGCGCAGGCCGCGAGTGCGGTGGCCACGCGGGTGGCGGGTGTTGTCATCTTCTTCCGTGCTCCTACTGGATCCTGAGCCCGAAGCGGCTCTCTTACCAAGCAGTGCGCGCAGCGGCCCAGTTCTTACAGGGGGAGCGGGTGCGCCTGCTGCTGGTGTCTGCGCAGCAGGACGTTCGCGTCGGTCTCCGCGCTGTAGTCGTGCTCGGCGCGGGCCGCCTCGCGGAGCGTTTCCAGTTCCTCGCACTCGGCGCAGTCCGGGACCGGCTGGGGCGGGCGGGGCAGGCCGACCATGAACGGCCCGTCCGTGCGGGCGAGTTTGTTGGCGGCACGGACGTTGGCCCGCAGGCGTTCCCGGTCGGTGGCGGGGCGCAGGGCGGCGGGGTCGGCCTGCCACTCCCGGCCGCCGCCGACGGGGCGCAGCATCGCGTAGGGGCCGGAACTGTCGCGGTACTCGCCGACCATGTCGGTGGCCGGGTCGTAGAGGAGGGTGCCGGGCTCGTGCTGCATGGTGTCCGCTCCTTTTACCCAACTTCCATACGAATTGTGAGGGTTGGGCTACTCTGGGTGGTGGGGGTCGTCGTCAGGATGGCCTCCGGGCGGTGCCGACATGCCGTTGATGTGGGCCGGGTGGTCGTTCGGCTGCGCAAATTCAACAACTGCGAAGGGGGCGGGATGCCGGCGAGGCGGGTGGTCACGGGGCGCAGCCAGGAACCTCGGCGACGGTTCGCGGAGGAGCTGCGCTTACTGCGGGCGGGCAGGGGGGACAGCCTGCGGCAGCTGGAGGAGGTGCTGGGCTGGACCGCGTCGACCTTCGGCAAGATGGAGGGCGGACAGAGCCTGGGGAGCCCGGAGGTGGTGGAGGCGCTGGACCAGCATTACGGGACGACGCCGATGTTGCTGACGCTGTGGGAGCTGGCGGTCGCGGATCCGTCGCAGTTCAAGGAGCAGTACCGCCGGTACATGCTGCTTGAGGCCGAAGCGGTGAGCCTCTGGCAGTACTCGGTGAGCAGGCCGCCGGGACTGCTTCAGACACCCGGGTATGCGCGAGAGGCGCTGGCGGCGGGTGGTCTTGAAGGGGAGGAACTGGAGCAGCAGATCGACGCACGCATCGGACGCCGGAAGGTACTGGAGGGCTCTGATGCGCCGCCGTTCCGTGTGCTCCTCTCCGAAGCGGTACTGCGCAACTCGCTACGGCAACTTCGAGAGTGGCGAGGGCAGTTGGAGTTCCTGCTGGAGGCTGCGGAGCATCCGAAGGTCACGCTCCATGTGCTGCCCTGGGGCACGGGACTGCACGGCCTGGACAGCACCGACTCGATGTTCCTTCGGCTCGCGGACGGCCGTACCGTGGTCTATGTCGAAAACGACGTACGGGGCGAACTGATCGAGGATTCCGGCAAGGTTGAGCGCCTGCACCGCACCTATGATTCGGTACGTGACCTGGCGCTGAACCCTGCCGAGTCGCGGACGTTCATCTTGCGGATGTTGGAGGAATTGCCGTGCGAGCCATCGACCTGAGCAGCGTGACATGGCGCAGGAGCAGCTACAGCAACTCTGACGGCGGCAACTGCGTGGAAGTCGCCGAAAACGTTCCCTCCCTCGTCCCCGTGCGGGACAGCAAAGCCCCAGCACTCGGTGTCCTTCTCATCGGTGCCGAGGCCTGGGGCTGCTTCGTCCGGGCCTACAGGTCCACGTCCACGTAGAGCGCCGCGTGGTCGGAGGCCGCGTTGGCCTTCGAGGTCACGGTGTCGAAGGCCTTGATGTCGTCCGCGAAGATGCCGCGGGTCTCCAGGCCGACGTGCTGGATCTCCGGCCACAGTTCCGGCGACAGCAGCAGGTAGTCGAGCTTGTCCCGCTCGCTCTTGCACTCCCCGTGCGTGCCGGGCAGGCCGCGATAGGTGCGGTGACTCATCACGTCCCGCAGCCCGGTGTCCCGTAGCACCATGGCCGTGTCGCTGTCCGGGGTGTCGTTGAGGTCCCCGGCGACGATGACGTGCGGGGTGCGCTCCATCGCGGCCCGGTAGATCTCCGCGACCCGCGTCGCCTGGGCCAGCCGCAGTTCCGGATCGTCGTGGAACTTGCTCTTGAGGTGGTTGCCGAGGATCACCAGGGGCGTGCCGTTGACATGGATCTCGAACTCGGGGCAGTCACGGCTGAAGAGGCGCTTGGCGGGACTCTCCGGGTCGGTGTCGAAGATGTGGGACCGGACGGACGTGACCGGGTGCCGGCTGAGGATCCCGATGTCGATGCCCCGGCCGTCGTTGCCGTCGATCAGCAGGGCGTAGGGGTACGGCCGTCTGCCGAGTGCCCCGGCGAGCACCTGCGTGTTGAAGCGCTCCAGGGTGAGCCGGTCCTCGACCTCCACGGTGAGCAGGATGTCGGCGTCGACCTCCGAGACGACCCGGCCGGTGTTCCGTACGACGTCCAGGTCGAGGTCGTCCTGCCCCAGTTCGGCCCAACCGGCCCACGCGGCACGGCCCTTGGCGGTGACCTCGACGGTGGTGCTGTTTCCCGACCCGGACGTCCTGAACAGCCCGGCATCCTTCCCCGGGCGGGACTGGTTGATGAAGATCGGCGGCGGCGGGTTCTTCGGGTCGGTGTCGTACGCCCGGTGCTTCTTGATGAGCCGGGCGATCTCGGCCTTGTCCTGGTCCCGGTACACGGGCAGGTCGAGGAGGGTCGCCAGCGCGGCGAAGTCGTCGAGGATGTCCTTGCGTTTGACCGGGTCCGCGAGGCGGAAGGCGGTGGGCCGGCGGAAGAGGTTCTCCATGTTGAAGGTGGCGATGCGGATGCTCATACAGGCCTCCCTGACGTGACTGCGCACCGACATCTCTCATTGTCCTCGGGGCGTCATTTCCGGCGACCGGAGGACAGACGGCGGGGGAGAGCTGCCGTTCACTCGTTCGGCGCACACGCGAGTGCGGGCCGCCGGTGCCCGTGTGAGCCTGCCTGAGGGAAATCCCCTGCACACGGAAGGTCCCACGGGCCTGCCGAGAAGGAGGACCAGGAACGATGGCAACAGCGAAGACCACGCGCACCGACCAGGACGCCGCCCCGCTCCACGGGTGGGTGACCCAGCCGCCGTCCCGCGCGGCCCGTCTGTTCAACGACGGCTACCCGTCCAACGCGCTGGAGGCGGGCAAGTTCTTCCCGGCGACGGAGGCGGGCCGGACGGATCCCCTGCAGCCCTCCGACGTCCCCAGTGACATGCCGCCGGCGGACGGGAAGATCGCCAGCGCGGGCTACCCCGGAGGCGGTGCCCCCCAGCTGGACGAGGTGCGGGACTGGCGGAAGGTCGATCTCGCGTCGGGTGGGCAGCAGAAGTTCGTCTGGAACTTCACGATGCAGCACCGGACGCGCCGCTACAACTACTTCGTCACCAAGAACGGCTGGGACCCGTCGCAGCCGCTGACGCGGGCCCAGTTCGAGCCCGTGCCGTTCGCGAAGCTGGAGCCGAACGGGGACACGCCGTACTGGGAACTGCCGATGCCGCCGCATGGGGTTCCGGTGGAGCACACGATCACGCTTCCGGAGCGCAAGGGCTACCACGTGGTTCTCGGCGTATGGGAGGTGGCGGACACCGGTGCCGCCTTCTACCAGGTGATCGACGCGAATTTCGCCTAGGCCGCCTGGCCTGATGGTGCATGACAGCTGACAGATATTGAAATCTGTCAGCTGTCATGCCAGGGTGGACGGCATGACCACACCCACGCGTACCCTCGGCACCACCGGCCCCCAGGTCTTCCCCCTCGGCCTCGGCTGTATGGGGATGTCCTCCGCCGTGTACGGCGAAGCCGACCGCACCGAGGCGATCGCCACCGTCCACGCCGCCCTGGAGGCGGGCGTGACCCTGCTCGACACCGGCGACTTCTACGCCATGGGGCACAACGAGATGCTGGTCGGCGAGGCCCTGCGCACCGCCCCCGCGGCCCGCCGCGAACAGGCCCGGGTCAGCGTGAAGTTCGGCGGCCTGCGCGACCCGGACGGCGGCTGGAGCGGCCACGACGGCCGGCCCGCCGCCGTGAAGAACTTCGCCGCGTACTCGCTCCAGCGCCTCGGCGTCGACCACATCGACGTCTACCGCATCGCCCGGGTCGACCCGGACGTGCCGATCGAGGAGACGGTCGGCGCCATCGCGGAACTCGTCGAGAAGGGACACGTCCGGCACATCGGCCTCAGCGAGGCGAGCGCGGCCAACATCCGGCGGGCCGCCGCCACCGCGCCCATCGCCGATGTCCAGCTGGAGTACGCGATCATCACCCGCGACATCGAGCGGGAGATCCTGCCGACCCTGCGTGAGCTGGGCATCGGCGTCACGGCGTACGGAGTGCTCTCGCGGGGCCTGATCTCCGGCCACGTCACCCGTGACAGCCGGTTCGGCGCGGACGACTACCGCTCCCTCTCGCCCCGCTTCCAGGGCGAGAACCTGCACCACAACCTCGACCTCGTCGAGGCGCTGCGCAAGATCGCCGAAGGGAAGGGCGCGACGGTCGCCCAGGTCGCGACCGCCTGGGTCCTCTCGCGGGGCGAGGACATCGTGCCGCTGGTCGGAGCCCGCACCCGCGAGCGGCTCACCGAGTCGCTGGGCGCCCTGGACGTCGTACTCGACGCGGCGGACCTGGCGGCGATCGAGGAGGCCGTACCGGCGGACGCGGCGGCCGGCACCCGCTACCCGGCCCGGCAGATGGCGGATCTCGGCACGGAGCAGTGATCGTGACGCCCCCGGTACCGTCTAGGGCATGGCAGCGACCACCGAGACCCTGACCGCCGCGCGCATCCTCGAAGCGACCGAGGAGGTGCTGCGCCGCCACGGACCGGCCAAGGCCACCGTGGTGGACGTGGCCCGCGCGCTCGGCGTCAGCCACGGCAGCGTCTACCGCCACTTCCGTACGAAGGCGGCGCTGCGCGAGGCGGTCGTCAAACGGTGGCTCGACCGCACGCTGGAGGAACTCACCGCGATCACCTCCGACGAGGGCAGGACCCCGGAGACGCGGCTGCGTGACTGGCTCACCCGGCTCTTCGCGGCCAAGCGGGACAAGGCGGCCGACGACCCGGAGCTGTTCGCCACCTACTTCGTGCTCGCGAAGGAGACCCAGGCCGGTCCGGCGGTCGGCGAGCACATCGACGACCTGACCGGCCAGCTCACCCGGATCATCGAGGCCGGTGTCGAAAGCGGCGCCTTCGCCGTTTCCGACCCGGCCGTCGAGGCCCGAGCCGTCTTCCAGGCGACCGGCCGTTTCCACGATCCGGACTACGCGGGCGAATGGCTGCGGCCGGAGGCGGACGCCGATTTCCGGGCGGTACTGGAGCTGCTGGTGAGGGGGCTGAGGTCGGGATGCTAGAGGGCGGATAGAGTGCTGACCGACCGCGACCGTGTCAGTACCCAGACAGGAACCGAGAGACTGATGTCGCCGACCATCCGCAGGGCCGTGATCCCTGCCGCCGGGCTCGGTTCCCGGCTGCTGCCCCTCACCAAGGCCACGCCGAAGGAGATGCTCCCGGTCGGTGACAAACCGGTGATCGAGCACACCGTGCGCGAGCTGGTGGACTCCGGCATCACCGACATCACCATCGTCGTCTCCGGCGGAAAGTCCCTGATCCAGGAGCACTTCCGGCCCAACCCCGCCCTGGTCGAGCAACTGCGCGCCGACGGCAAGACGTTCTACGCCGACGCCGTCGAGGAGGTCGCCGAGCTGGCCCGCCGGGGCCACATCACCTACCTCGACCAGCGCGGCCCGTACGGCAACGGCACCCCCGTCCTGAACGCCGCCCGCTCCTTCGGCGACGAGCCCGTCCTGGTGCTGTGGCCCGACGACGTGTTCGTCGCCGAGGTGCCCCGCGCCCAGCAGCTGATCCGCGCCTACGAACAGACCGGCTGCCCCACGCTCGCCCTCATGCCGATGGACCCCGCCGACTCCCAGCGCTACGGCGTCCCCATCGTCAAGGAGGACCTCGGCGCCGGCACCCTGCGCATCACCGGCCTCGTCGAGAAGCCCGACCCCACCGCCGCGCCCTCCTCGTACGCGGCCATCGGCGGCTATGTCATCACCCCCGGCATCGTCGACGAACTGCGCGAGCAGACCCGCCGCTGGTACGAGCACCGCACCGGCGAGATCTACCTGACCGACGCCATCAACGCCTACGCCTCCACCCGCGCCGTCTACGGCCAGGTCATCCAGGGCCGCTGGTACGACACCGGCAACCCGGCCGACTACCTGGTCGCCCAGATGGCCACCGCCCTGGCCCACCCCGAGTACGGGCCGGTACTGCGGGGGCTGGTCGAGGACCTCGGCGAGAACTAGCGCTCCGACCATGACCGGACCCGGACCCGGACCCGTCGCCTGGCCACCTGCCCCGATCAGGACCGAACGGCTCGTGCTCCGCGAGCCCGAGGCCCGAGACCGTGCGGCGTTCGTCGAGCTGTTCGCATCGCCGGAGGCGGGCGCCTACACAGGCGGCCCTCGACCGCGTGACGAGTTGGAACGCGCGTTGCCCGAGACGCCCGCGAGGCGCCCCGGCCTCTTCGTGGTCGAACTCGACGGAGCGATGATCGGAACCGTCGAGCTCAACCGGCGCGACCCGGAGCATCGGAGTCATGTCCGCCCGGATGCCGGGGAGGCCGAGCTCGGCTACCTGTTCCTCCCACAGGCATGGGGACACGGGTACGCCGCCGAGGCGTGCGCGGCGGCGCTCGGCCGGTTCGCCGACGCGTTTCCCGGCGAGCCGGTGGTGCTCTGCACCCAGACCGCCAACGACCGCTCGATGCGCCTCGCGGCGAAGCTGGGGTTCACCGAGGTGCAGCGCTTCGAGGAGTGGGGCGCCGAGCAGTGGTTCGGCGCGTGGTCCTCGCTCACGCGGAGCCGCTGAGTGGCCCGGTCAGGTGGACCCGTCCTGCGTACCCAGAGGCTTGTGATGGAGCCGATCCGCCGCGAGGAGGCTCTCCGTGCCCGTCACCTTCCGGCAGCCCGACGGCGCGCGGACCTCGCCACTGGCCACCATGATCTATGACCTGGCCGGCCTGCCTCGTCCGACCGCCGGTGTGGACCTGCGGGGCCTGCCCTTCTGATGTGGGTGCCCTTCCTCGCGACTATCGAATATTTATCTCTTTCCCTGACACTTCTCACGTGTCGCTTCTGACGTGTCGTATGGGGAGGGGCCCATGCAAGGGGGACCGTTAGGGCCGTTGGGACCGGATGAAGGGGGCGCGCTGCGGAGGGGGGAGCGGTCCCTGTTCGTCCAGGGGGCGTTACGGGACAGCCGCAGGTGGTTCGAGGCGGCTTATACCGAGGCGGAGTCCGCCGGGCGGACCGAGGAGATGGCCCGGGCGGCGCTGGGCCTGGGCGGACTGTGGGTCCACGAGCACCGTACCGCCGCGGAGGCCGCCGGAGTGGAGAGCCGTCAGTGGCGGGCGCTGGCCCTGCTGGAGCCGGCTTCGCTCCTCGCCCTGCGGCTGCGCGCCAGGCTGGCCGGCGAGGCCGACTACCGCAGCGGCCGGCACACCAGGGTTCTCGCCGTGGTGGAGGAGGCCCGCCGTGCCGGTGACGCGACCGCGCTGGCCGAGGTGCTGAGCCTGGCCCATCACTGTCTGCTCGGCCCCGGCCATGGAGCGAAGCGCCTCGAACTCGCCGACGAACTGCTCCGGGTGGGCAGCGGAACAGGCCGGCGGAGCGACGTCCTCATGGGGCTGCTCTGGCAGACGACCGACCGGTTCCTCGTCGCGGATCCGCGGGCCGAGCGCTCGCTCGCGGAGCTGCGGGACGCCCTGGACCACCAGGACCACCTTGCGGCGGGCTTCGTGGCCTCCGCGTTCCAGGTCATGCTCGCCATCCGCGCGGGACGGTTCACGGACGCGGAACGCCTCGCCGCAGTCTGCGCGGAGCGCGGCGCCCTGGCCGGGGACGCCGACGCCGAGGGCTGGTACGGGGCCCACCTGGTGGCGATCCGGTGGTACCAGGGACGCGGCGCGGAGCTCGTTCCGGCGCTCGCCGAGCTGGCGCACTCACCCACCCTGAGCCCTGTCGACCACGCCTACTTCGCGGCTCTGGCCATCTGCGCCGCGACGGCGGGCGACCGGCGGCAGGCGCGGGGCGCGCTCGCCCGGCTGCGCGGTCGCACACTGTGCGACCTCGTCCCGTCGAGCAGCTGGCTCGTGGCCATGTACGGGGCCGTCGAGGCGGCCCATCTGCTGGACGACAGACAGACCGCGGCCGAGGCGTACGCCCTGCTGCGGCCCTTCGCGGAGCTGCCGATGATGTGCAGCCTGGCCGTGGCCTGCTTCGGCTCGACCCACCACGCGCTGGGAGTGGCGGCGTTGACCTCCGGTGAACTCGACCGCGCGGTGGGGCATTTCCGCGACGCGGTACGCGCCAACCACGCGCTCGGCCACTGGCCGGCCGCGGCGCTCTCCCAGCACCGGCTGGGACAGGCTCTGGCGCGCCGGCAGGGGGCTGGAGACCGTGCGCAGGCGGCGGCCGAACTCGCCGCGGCCGCCGCCGAGGCGACCGGCCTGGGCATGTCGCTGCCTCCCGTGGAGGGGGCGGGGGCCTGGGGCGAGCCGCCGGTTCCGGTGCCGGTGTGCCGTCGGCGCGGACCGCGGTGGCAGGTGGAGATCGGCCTGCGCACGGTGCTGGTCAAGGACTCGGTCGGCATGAGGTATCTCGCGAAGCTCATCGGCAACCCGGGCCAGGACATCCCCGCGATCGATCTCGCCGGGGCCGCCCCGGAGCCGTCGGAGCAGCCGGCCCGGGTGGGGGACTCCAGACAGCCCCTGCTCGACGACGTCGCCGTACGCGAGTACCGGAAACGGCTGACAGAGCTGCAGACGGAGGCGGACGAGTACCTGGCGATGAACGACCTCGAACGCGTGGCAGCGGCGCACGTCGAGCGTGACTGGCTGCTCGGCGAACTGGAGGCCGCCACCGGCCTGAGCGGGCGCAGGCGCCATTTCGCCGACGACGCCGAACGGGCTCGTATCGCGGTGGGCAAGGCGATCCGCCGCGCGCTCGACCGGCTCGCGGCGGCGGACCCGGTGATCGGCGACGAACTCCGCGCCCGGACACAGACCGGGCTGCGCTGCTGTTTCCACGCGGACTGACCTCCTCGGCGCATGTCCTGCCGGACCTTCTCCCGGAGTTGGAACGGGATGGAACGCCCTACAGGGCAAGGGCTCAATCCGCGCAACCGGAAAGGCAGTCGTATGCGTAAGCGACACAGACCGTTGGTCCGACTGATCGGCGTCCTCGGAGCGGCGTTGCTCGTCGGCGTGCCGGGCACGGCCTTCTCGGGGACGGCCTCGGCGGCCTCCCCGGCCGGGCAGCCGGCTCCGCTGGTGGCCGCCGAGGGGCAGTCCGCGATACCCGGCCGGTACGTCGTCGTACTCCGCTCGAAGCCGTCCGGCAAGGCCGCGGCACCCCCGGCGGCGGCGGTCGCCCGGGCCCGCGCCGAGGGAGTACGGGTGGAGCGCGTCTACGGGCACGCCCTCACCGGATACGCCGCCGAACTCTCCCCCGCCCAGCTCACGGAGGTCCGCAGCGACCCGGACGTCGCCTACGTGGCCGAGGACGGCTACGCCCAGCTGGACGGCACACAGTCACCGGCCACCTGGGGCCTGGACCGCGTCAACCAGACCTCCCTGCCGCTGGACAACACCTACACCGACAACGCCACCGGCGCCGGGGTGACCGCGTTCGTCATCGACTCCGGAATCCGCGCCACCCACACCCAGTTCGGCGGGCGCGTCTCCGGCGGCGCGGACTTCGTGGGCGACGGCAACGGCACGAACGACTGCCGAGGGCACGGCACCCATGTCGCCGGCACGATCGGCGGGTCCACCTACGGGGTGGCCGAGGGCGTTTCACTGGTGCCCGTGCGCGTGTTCGGCTGCAGCGGCTCTTCGCCGTTCTCCACGGTCATCGCCGGGGTGGACTGGGTCACCGCGCACCACTCAGGGCCGTCGGTGGCGAACATGAGCCTGAGCGGCGGCGCCTACCAGCCGCTGGACGACGCCGTCAACAACTCCATCAACTCCGGAGTCGTCTACGCCGTCGCGGCAGGCAACAGCAACGACAACGCCTGCAACTACTCACCGGCGCGCACTCCCGCGGCGATCACCGTCGGTGCCAGTACCAGCGCGGACAGCCGCGACACGAGCTACTCCGACTACGGCTCCTGCGTGACGCTGTTCGCCCCCGGCACCGGCATCACCTCCGCGTGGATCGGCTCCGACACCGCCACCAACACCATCGACGGCACCTCGATGGCCACGCCGCATGTCGCCGGTGTCGCGGCGCTCTATCTCCAGGGCAGGACCGGCGTCCCACCCGCGACCGTGAAGCGATGGATCACCGACGCGGCCACGCCCGGTGTGCTGAGCAACATCGGCACGGGATCGCCCAACCGGCTGCTGTACTCCGTTCCCGTCTTCGGGTCCTCGATCGCCGCGGCCCGCAACGACGACGGCCGGCTGGAGATGTTCGGAACCAACAACGGCGACGACATCTGGCACCGTTTCCAGACCACTGCCGGCAGTTCCTCCTGGTCGGGTTGGTCGCAGTTCGACGGCGCCCTGCGCTCCGTCGCCGCGGAGACCAACGCCGACGGCAGGGTCGAGCTGTTCGGTGTGAACAGCGCGGGGAACATCTGGCATCGCTGGCAGACGAGTCCGGGTGGTTCGTGGTCGGGCTGGTCGCAACTGGACGGTGCCCTGACGTCGATCGCCGTGGCCCGGAACCAGGACGGGCGGCTGGAGATCTTCGGGACGAACAGCGCCGGGAACATCTGGCACCGTTTCCAGACCACTGCCGGCAGTTCGTCGTGGTCGGGTTGGTCGCAGTTCGACGGTGCGCTCACGCAGGTCGCCGCGGAGACGAACGCCGACGGCCGGGTCGAGCTGTTCGGTGTGAACAGTGCCGGGGACATCTGGCACCGCTGGCAGACCAGTCCGGGCGGTTCCTGGTCCGGGTGGTCGCAGTTCGACGGTGCCCTGGCGTCGATCGCCGTGGCCCGGAACCAGGACGGGCGGCTGGAGATCTTCGGGACGAACAGCGCCGGGAACATCTGGCACCGTTTCCAGACCACTGCCGGCAGTTCGTCGTGGTCGGGTTGGTCGCAGTTCGACGGCGCGCTCACGCAGGTCGCCGCGGAGACGAACGCCGACGGACGCATCGAACTGTTCGGCGTCAACGGTGCGGGGAACATCTGGCACCGCTCACAGACCACTCCCGCGGGTTCCTGGTCGGGATGGTCGCAGTTCGACGGGGCGCTGAGGCCTTGAGGGTCTGAGGCACTGAGGGTTTCAAGGCCCTGAGTCCGGGGTCGGCGTGCCCGGCGATCACGGTGGCCCACCTGGCCACCGTGATCGCCGTGTGTCACCGGCCGCCCGGCCCAACCCCCGCCGTGCACCGCCAGAAGTCCCGCATCAGCGGGGTCGGGGTCGGGTTGTCCATCGCCACCTGGGTCAGCAGGATCGTGACCGTGCCGGTCTGCGGGACGACGTGGGCCGTGGTGCCGGTGCCGCCGACCCAGCCGTAGCGGCCGGGGACGTTCCACGGGTCCAGGGCCTCGACGTCCACGCTGCCGCCGTGGCCCCAGCCCTGGCCCTCCAGGAAGAGCCCGCCCAACTCCCTTTGGGCCGCGGTGAGGTGATTGGCCGTCATGCGGCTGACGGAGGTGGGGGAGAGGAGTCCGGCGCCGCTGGTGAGGAGGAGGCGGGCGAAGGCCAGCCAGTCGTCCGCCGTGGAGGCGAGGCCGCCGCCGCCCGACGGGAACGCCGGGACGGTGCTCCACTGGCCGTCGGGGGTGTCCGTCACCTCCAGGGCGCCCGCGCTGTCGGTCCGGTAGGCGGTGGTGAAACGGTCCCGCTTCTCTTTCGGGACCTCGAACGCCGTGTCCTTCATGCCCAGCGGCTCGAAGAGACGCTCCGACAGGAACTCGGGGAGGCCACGCCCCGACGCGCGGGCGATCAGGATGCCCTGGAGGTCGGACGCCGTGCCGTACAGCCAGGCCTCGCCCGGCTGGTGGAGGAGAGGGGTGCGGGCCAGGTCCGACAGCCAGGCGTCGGGCTCCGGGTAGGCCTGCGGGGCGCGGCCGTCCTTCTGCACGGCGAACAGGGCCTGGACGGCGGGGAGCGAGAAGTCGGAGGGGAAGCCCCAGCCCGGGCGGGAGGTCAGCAGATCCTCGACCGTGATCGGGCGGGCCGCCGGGACCACGTCGTCCAGGGGACCGGAGGGGGTACGGACCACCGTCGGGGACGCCAGCTCCGGGAGCCACTCGGCGATCGGCGCGTCCAGGGTCAGCGTCCCGTCGTCCACCAGCGTCAGCAGCGCCGCCGCCGTGAGCGGTTTGGTGATCGACGCGATCCGGAACAGGGTTTCCCGGGTCATCGGGGCGGAGCCGGCGGCGTCGACCGAGCCGACGGCCACCACCTCCACCTCCTCGCCCCGCGCCACCAGGCCCACCGCCCCCGGCACCGTGCCGTCGTCGACGTACTTTCGCAGGGTCGCGTGCAGGCTGCTCATGCCGTCTGCCTTCCGGTGCGGAAACAGTGCTGTCGTCCGGTACGACTCCGCGCCCGCCCGGAACTCATCGCCGCTGCGGGTCCTCCGACGGATCCACGGTCGCCTGGTGGGCCTCGGCCAGGTGCTCGGCCGCCTTCAGCCAGGGCAGGAACTGCGCGCTCTGCCGCCAGCCGCAGGTGTCACATCTGATGGTGCGCTGCACTCCCGTCCGCTGCACCCGGACGACATGCTCGCGCCCGTGCTGGTCCCAGCGGCTCACCTTGCTCGAGTCGATCGACGGCACGATGCCTCCGATTCCCTTTCCTGTTGCTGTGCGGAACCTGGCCAGCATGGAGTGTGCCGCAATATCAACATCAACAGGGGGCCGGGGGTCGGGTGCAGGTCCGCGTTCGGCGGCTCAGCCCACCTGGCGCGGCAGCCGCAGGCTGAGCAGACCCGTCAGGACCACTCCGCCGACCTGCACCGCGAGCGTCGTCAGCAGCGCGTCGCGCATGCCCAACCCCGGGGCCAGGGACAGGAAGAGGGTGCCGAGGGTCGCCACGCCCAGTGCCAGGGAGGCCTGTTGGGTGGTCACCATCATCCCGCTGCCGACGCCCGCGCGGGCCGGCGGCACCTCGGACATCACGATCCGCATGACGACGGGGAGTTGGAGCGCCTGGCCGGCGCCCGCGACCGCCGCGCCCGGCAGCAGTTCGACGAAGCCCACGTCGGGCCAGTCGCGGTACACCGCGAGAATGATCAGCAGGATGCCGATGCCCTGCAGCACCGACCCCGCCGTCACCACCCGCGCCCCGAACCGGGACACCAGCCGGGGGCCGGCGAGCGAGGCGACGAAGAACGCCAGGGCCATGGGGGCCAGGGCGAGACCCGCCTGGACCGGGCCCAGGCGCGCCCCGCTCTGCAGGGCCACCGCCACGACGAACATGAACCCGCTGAAGCCGATCGAGAACGGCACCATGAGCGTCAGACCGCGCCGCAGCGTGGTGAGTCCGAGCAGGCTCGGCGGGACAAGGGGCGTACGGCCGCTTCGGTCCGCTCGGCGCTCGACGACGTAGAAGGCGGCTGCGATCAGCGGGAACGCGGCCAGGGACAGCCACGTCCACAGCGGCCAGCCCGCCGCGCGGCCCTCGGTGAGCGGGGCGAGCAGCGTCAGCAGGGCGGCGGCGAGGAGGGCCGTGCCGGGGCCGTCCACCGGTTCGGGGTGCTGGGAGCGGGTCTCGGGGACCGCGCGGACGGCGAGGACCAGGCCCACGACGACGACCGGGACGTTCACGAGGAACACCGAGCGCCAGCCGGTGCCCGCGAGGTCCGCCGAGACCAGGACCCCGCCGAGGATCTGGCCCGCGACCATCGACAGGCCGGCGGTGGCGCCGTACAGGCTCATCGCCTTGGCGCGGCGCGAGCCCTGCGTGGACGACTGGATGGTGGCGAGCACCTGCGGCACCATGAGGGCGGCCGAGGCGCCCTGCGCGACCCGCGCCGCGACCAGCGACCAGGCGCCGGGCGCGAGACCGCAGGCCAGCGAGGTCAGACCGAAGGCCGCCATGCCGGCCAGGAAGAGCCGACGGCGGCCGAAGAGGTCGCCGAGGCGTCCACCGAGGACGAGCAGCACGGCGTACGCGACGCCGTACCCGGCGACGACCAGCTCCAGGACGGACTCGCTCGCGGCGAGGTCCCGGCCGATGGTGGGCAGGGCGACGTTGACGATGAAGAAGTCGATGAGGGGCAGCGCGGCGCCCAGCAGCACGGTGAAGAGGCCGAGGGAGCCGAGGGGACGGGGAGGGGCGGAGGCCGTCCGGTTGCCGGGCAGGGTGGTTGTGGTTGTGGTTGCGGTCGTGGTCCTGGGCGTTGTCTGGGTCACGCTCCCGAGCTTGCGCCGTGCCTCAGACGGGTACCAGAGTGTTCTTATCCTGGTAGAAGGAGTACCTGGCAACAGGGTCCGGGCAGCGGCACGCTGGAGGCATGACGACGATGGCCCAGTCGACGGTCCGTGAGCAGGTCGGCACCGGTTCGGAGATACGGCGGCACGAACTGGCCGCCTTCCTGCGCAGCCGGCGCGACCGGATCGCCCCGGAACAGGTGGGCCTGCCGCGCGGGGCCCGGCGCCGGACGCCCGGCCTGCGCCGCGAGGAGGTCGCCCACCTCTCCGCCGTCGGCGTCACCTGGTACACCTGGCTGGAGCAGGCCCGGGACATCCATGTCTCCGTGCAGGTCCTCGACGCCGTCGCCCGCACGCTGATGCTGGACAAGAGCGAACGCGCCCACCTCTTCCAGCTGGCCGGTGAGGTCGACCCGACACCGGCCGCGTCCTGCGACGGTGTCAGCGACGCCGTACGCCAGATGCTGGACCAGCTCGATCCGCTGCCCGCCTGCGTCCAGAACAGCCGCTACGACATCCTCGCCTACAACCGCACCTACGCCCGCCTGCTGTGCGACCTCGACGCGATCCCGCCCGAGGACCGCAACTGCATGGTCCTCGTGCACACCCACCCCGAGTGGCGGGCGTCGATCGTGCACCTCGAGGAGACGATGCGCCTGATGGCCGCGAAGCTGCGCGCCTCCATGGCCGGTCATCTCTCCGAACCGGCCTGGAAGTTGCTGGTCAAGCGGCTCCAGACCGAGTCGCCCGAGTTCCGCGAGAACTGGGAGCGGTACGAGATCGTCGCCGCCCGCACCAAGACCAAGCAGTTCCGCAACCGGCACGTGGGCCTGCTCAACCTCCAGCACACCGACCTCTGGCTCAGCCCGGAACAGTCGGCCCGCATCGTGACGTACACGCCCATCGACGAGGAGACCCGGCAACGGCTGGAGAACCTGCACCTGATGGCCGGCTAGGACCTGTCCGAGCGGCACCGCACGTCCGGGAGACCCCGCTCACCGGTCACCTCGCCGTGACGCCGGTCGCCTCGCGGACGTCCTTCGTCTCCAGGCGTTCCGCGGTGCGTTCCGCCGTGCGGCGGGCCCAGGGGCCGGTGGTGAGGATGCCCAGGGCGAGGACCAGGACGCCGCAGGCGGTGAGGATCCACCAGCTCGGCCTGGCGGCGGAGACGAAGGTCTCGCGGTACGACGACATGTTCACGCCCGCCGCCAGCACCGCGCCGACCACCGCGACGCCGAGCGTCTGGCCGAGCTGGCGGCTGGTGGAGGCGACGGCCGCGGCGACCCCGGCCTGGGTGCGCGGCATCCCGGACACGGCGGTGTTGGTGATCGGCGCGTTCACGAAGCCGAAGCCCACGCCGAACAGGACGAAGCCGAGGAACAGCGTCGTGTCGGAGGTCTCCGCGTCGAAGGCGGCGAACAGCAGGGCGCTGGCGGTGAGCGCCGTACCGGCGATGGTGAGGGGGAGGCGCGGGCCCCGGGTGCCGACCAGGCGGCCGGACACGGGTGCGCACAGGAACGTCGGTACGGCCATCGGCAGCATCCACAGGCCCGCGTGCAGCGCGTCGAGCCCCCGTACGTTCTGGAGGTAGAGGGTGGAGAGGAACAGGAAACCGCCCAGCGCGGCGAACGCGCTCACCGCCACCACCGTCGCCCCGCTGAACGGCGCCGAGCGGAAGAACCGGAGGTCGATGAGGGGTTCGGCGCGGCGCGGCTCGTAGCGGAGGAGGCCGATCAGCGCGGCCAGCGCCACGACGGCGAAGGGGCCGCTCGTCGACAGGCCCGCCTCCGGCGCCTCGATGATCGCGTACGTGAGCGAACCGAAGAGGGCGATGACCAGCAGCTGGCCGACCGGGTCGGGACGGCGGGCCTTCGGCGCGCGGGACTCGGGGATGTAACGGAGGGTGAGGATGAGGGCCGCGAGGCCCACCGGGAGGTTGAGCCAGAAGATCGAGCGCCAGCCGACCGACTCCACCAGCAGACCGCCCACCAGCGGGCCGGCCGCCATCGAGATACCGACCACCGCACCCCACACACCGATCGCCCGGGCGCGCTCGCGCGGGTCGGTGAAGGTGTTGGTGATGATCGACATGGCGACCGGGTTGAGCATCGAACCGCCCACCGCCTGCACCATTCGCGCGGCGATCAGCAGGTCCAGGTTCGGCGCGAGGGAGCAGAGGAGCGAGCCCAGCGAGAACACCACCAGGCCCGCCATGAACACCTTCCGGCGGCCGATCCGGTCGGCCGTGGAGCCCGCGAGCATCAGCAGCGCCGCCAGGACCAGGGTGTACGCGTCGATCGTCCACTGCAGACCCGCGGTGGTGGCGTGCAGGTCGCGCTCCATCGAGGGCAGGGCGACATTGAGGACGGTGTTGTCGAGGCTCACGATCAGCAGGCTCATACAGCAGATCGCGAGCACCAGCTGCCGTCGGCGGGGGCTGAGCTCGGGCATGACGCACATCGTACGCCTGCATTGATAGTGCGTCTAACTAATGACTGTTACATGATCAGCGCCCATGCGCGACAATGGCCCAATGCCCACGACCGCGCCCACGCTCGCCCCGCCCCTGCGGATCGGCCCGCACACCGTGCAGCCGCCCGTCGTACTGGCCCCCATGGCCGGTATCACCAACGCGCCCTTCCGCACCCTGTGCAGGGAGTTCAGCGGTGGTAAGGGCCTGTTCGTGAGCGAGATGATCACCACGCGGGCGCTGGTCGAGCGCAACGAGAAGACCATGCAGCTGATCCACTTCGACGCGACCGAGACGCCGCGCTCGATCCAGCTGTACGGCGTCGACCCGGCGACCGTCGGCAAGGCCGTCCGCATGATCGCGGAGGAGGGCCTCGCCGACCACATCGACCTGAACTTCGGCTGCCCGGTCCCCAAGGTGACCCGGAAGGGCGGCGGCTCCGCCCTCCCCTACAAGCGGCACCTGCTCCGGGCCATCCTCCGGGAGGCCGTGTCGGGGGCCGGGGACCTCCCGGTCACCATGAAGATGCGCAAGGGCATCGACGACGACCACATCACCTACCTCGACGCGGGCCGCATCGCCGTCGAGGAGGGCGTCACGGCCATCGCGCTGCACGGCCGCACTGCCGCCCAGCACTACGGCGGCACGGCCGACTGGGACGCCATCGCGCGGCTGAAGGAGCATGTGCCGGAGATCCCCGTCCTCGGCAACGGCGACATCTGGTCCGCCGACGACGCGCTGCGGATGGTGCGGGAGACCAGGTGCGACGGGGTGGTCGTCGGGCGCGGGTGCCTGGGGCGGCCGTGGCTGTTCGCGGACCTGGTGGCCGCCTTCGAAGGGCGGGATGCCCGTGCCGAAGGCACTGATGGATACAGCAGCCGCAGGCCTTCTCTCCGCGAGGTCGCCGACATCATGGTCCGCCACGCCACGCTGCTCGGCGAGTGGATCGGCGACGAAACCAAGGGAGTTGTCGACTTCCGTAAGCATGTCGCCTGGTATCTCAAGGGGTTCGCGGTCGGCTCGGAGATGCGCAAGCGCCTCGCGATCACGTCCTCCCTGGAGGAACTCCGGTCCGGGCTGGACGAGTTGGACCTCGACCAGCCCTGGCCCGTCGGCGCCGACGGCCCCCGGGGCCGTACGTCCGGCAACAACCGGGTGGTGTTGCCGGACGGCTGGCTGAAGGACCCCTACGACTGCGCCGGCGTGGGCGAGGACGCGGAGCTGGACACCTCCGGCGGCTGATCAGTCGTTCTTCGGGTTGGGTGTGGAACCGTAAGCCGTCAGGAAGCGGTCCCGGAACGAACTCATCTTCCACACCGGGGCGTTGTGCGCCGGCTTGAGGCCGTCCGTCCAGTTCCAGCTCGCGATCTTGTCGAGGACCTTCGGGTCCTTGGCGACGATCGAGATCGGCACGTCCCGGCTGGCGTTGTCACCGCTGACCCGGGCGATCGGCTGGTGGTCGCCGAGGAAGACGAGGACGGTGTCGTCGGAGGCGTAGCGCTCCATCCACTGGGTGAGCGCGGTCACCGAGTACTGGATCGACTTGCCGTACTCCTGACGGGACTTGGTGGAGTCGGCGATGACGTCGGCGGCCTTGGTGCCGGACTCCTCGATGCCCTTGAAGATCGAGCCGTCGCCGAGTTCGTCCCAGCCGACCATCTTCGGGATCGGCGCCCAGGGCTGGTGGCTGGAGGTCAGGATGATCTCCGACATCAGCGGCTTGTCGCGGTCCTTGCCGTGCGCCAGCTTCTGGAACGCCTCCAGCGCGTACTGGTCCGGCATCGTCGACCAGCTGAACTTCGGTCCCTGGTACCCCATCTGGAAAGCGTTGTAGACCTTGTCCAGCCCGTAGAACTTCGCCTCCGGCCAGCCCTTCTGCACACCCGGCATGATGCCGACGGTGTCCCACGCGCCCGTCTTCTGGAACGCCTTCGTGAGGGAGAGGTGGTCGCTGGCCATCACCGTGCGGTAGCGCTGCTGGTTGTCCACCCAGAGCCCGGACATGGTGGTGGAGTGGCCGAGCCAGCTGCTGCCGCCGTACGTCGCCGACGTCAGCCAGCCGCTCTTCGCGTGGAAGCCGGCCTTCGCGAGGGCCTTGGTGCTCACGTCGAGGGTCTTGTCGACGCCCGGGGCCATGATCGGGTCCTCGATGGCGCTGCGGCCGTAGCTCTCGATGAACGTGAAGATCATGTCCTTGCCGCGCAGGTCCGGGACGAGCTGGTCGGCCGGGGTGTTGCCGAAGGTGTCGCTGCGGGCCTCCTTCCCGAACGCGGCCTCGTCGCGCAGGGTGTCGCGCACGTGCCGGGCCTCGGAGTGCAGCCGGGCCCCCACGCGGTCGGAGGCGACCGGGATGCCGGCGTACTGCAGGCCCAGCACCGAGCAGGTGATCCACGCCGTGCCCGCGATGAGCGTGCCGCGGGTGGCGCGGCGGTGGTCGAGCACGAGGATGTTGCTCAGGCGGACGGCGGCCAGCGCCATGAGTACGAGGACGAGTACGACGAGTACGACGACGCCGATCGCGGCGGCCACGGCGGTGGTCTTGCCCATGGAGTCGGCGAGGTACGACTGGGCGTCGTCCAGCAGGCCCCAGTCCAGGACGAGGTTGAAGTCCCGGCCCAGGTACTCCATGAAACCGATGTCGAGCACGTTGACGACGGTGAGTGCGCCGAGCAGGGTGCCGCCGAGCGCGGCCAGCGCGATCCTGGGCCTCTTCGGCAGCGCCAGCAGTACGGCCGCGCCGATGATCGCCTCGCCGGGCAGCCGCACGAACCTGTTCACCTGCAACGCGGCAACCCTGTTCGGCAACAGCATGGCCCCGATGATCAGGGCGAGGGACAGCACAGTCCCCGTCCACCACAGCACCTTCCCAACGCGCCCCCACCCCCCACCACTTCGCCCACCCACCCGCCCGACTCGCCCGGCCGAAACCTCCCCGCCGGTTGCTTCGGCGGCAGGGGTTCCAGCGGTGGCCGCCGCGGCGGCAGGGGCTTCGGCGGCAGGGGCTCCGGCGGCAGGGGCTTCGGTGGCAGGGGCTCCGGTGGAGCGGGCTTCGGTGGAGCGGGCTTCGCCGGACGGGGCTTCGCCGCCGGGGGCTTCGGTGCTCGGGGTTGCGGTGTCGGGGGCCTCGTCAGCCGGGGCCTTCCGCGCCGATGCGTTGACGTTCGGGGCTTCGGCGGCGGGGCTTCCTGTTGCTGAGGGTTCGGAAGCCGGCGTTTCCCCGTCCGGGGCGTCCGCGAGGGTGGCCTCGGCGCCTTCCTGAAGCTTCGCGGCGCTCTCGGCCTTCGCGGCGCTCTCGGCCTTCGGGGTGCTCTCGGCCTTCGCGGTGCTCTCGGCCTTCGGGGTGCTCTCGGCCTTCGGGGTGCTCTCGGCCTTCGGGGTGCTCTCGGCCTTCGCGGCGCCCTCGGCCTTCGCGGTCTCCGGTGCTTCCGCGACGGCCCCGTCCTCCCCGGTGCCGTCCGTTTCCAAGACATCCGCCGCTGCTCCGGCGTCCGGCGTCTTCCCGGCGGGCACCGTTTCCCCTGCCTTCGCCGTCTCTTCGACGGTCACCGGCTCCCCTGCCTCGGCCGTGTCCCCGGCGGGCACCAATTTCCCGGCCTCCGCCGGTTCCTCGACGGCCGCCGTCTCCCCGGCGTCAGCCGGTTCCCCGGTAGCCGTCGGCTTGGATTCCGCGGCCCCCGCTGTCTCCTCCGGGTCCGTGGCAGGCGTCGTGCTGTCCTCGGGTTGGTTCGAATCTTGCCGTGGCTGGTGAGAGCGAGTGGAGACAGGCACCCGAGGGTCCTTCCGTACGAAGCCCGGTGGTTCGGTGGATCCGACGTGGGAAGTCGGATCCGCCTCAGTTTCGTACGGCCTGCCCTCGGCCCGCGTTCACCCCCCTCGGCCAGTCCTCGGCAAACACCGTGCAAATGGCACGCCAAGCGCCCCGCCGAGCATCCGCGAGGGCCCTGCCAGGCGCCTCGCCGAGTACCCACCAGGGCCCTGCCAGGCGCCCCGCGAGTACCCGCCAGGCGGCCCCGCCGAGCACCCGCCAGGCGCCTCGCCGAGTACCCACCAGGGCCCCGCCAGGCGCCCCGCGAGTACCCGCCAGGCGCCCCGCCGAGCACCCGCCAGGAACTGCCAAGCGCCTCGCCAAGCGCCCACCAGGGCCCGCCGAGCACCCGCAAAGCCCCGCCAAGCACCCCACCAAGGCCCACCATGGCCCCGCAAGGTCCCGCATGGCCCCAGCCAAGCCCCCGCCCGGGTACGGCTACCCCCCGCCCACCGCCGTGAGCAGTGCCAGCGGGGCCGCCGCCGAGCGGGACTCCCGTACGCACGCGTGCGGGTAGGGAACCGGTTCCGTGTGGGTGTCACGGCCGTAGCCCGCGAGGACTTCCGGCAGCCGGTGCCCCGTCGCGGTCGCCGCGTCGACCAGGCCGTGGGCGACGGCACGGGCCTCGTCGTGGAGGCCGTACCGGGCGAGGCCGAGCGTGATGAGCGCGTTGTCGTGGGGCCAGACCGAGCCCCGGTGGTAGGAGA
Source organism: Streptomyces vulcanius (assembly GCF_042653945.1). Lineage (NCBI taxonomy): Bacteria > Bacillati > Actinomycetota > Actinomycetes > Kitasatosporales > Streptomycetaceae > Streptomyces > Streptomyces vulcanius. Next base: position 48,722 of record NZ_JBHSFK010000029.1, read on the forward strand.
GGGGGTGGTAGGCGGGCTGGCCGGAGGCGAGGGTGCGTACGCCCCAGCCCGAGAAGAAGTCCGGTTCGAGGAGACGCCGGCCGACGATCTCGCCGTACTCCTTGTCCAGCAGCCCGGACCAGAGCAGGTGGCCCGCGTCGGAGGCGAGCGCATCGACCTGCCGGCCCTCGCCGTCCAGCGCGAGAGCCGGGAAGGACCGTTCCCGCACCCAGAAGTCCCGCTGGAAGCGGTCCCGCAGATCCGCCGCCGCCTGTTCCAGGAGCGCCGCGTACGTCTCGTCCTCCCACGCCGTCCGCGCCACCCACGCCGTGCGGCGCAGCGCGTCGTACGCGTACCCCTGGGCCCCCGCCGCCATGACCGCTCCGGTGGCGCGGGTGCCGTCCGCGGAGCAGATGGCGCCGGGGGAGTCCTTCCAGTTCTGGTTGGCGAGGCCGCCCTGGTCGGCGCGGTAGACCAGGTAGCCGCGCGAGGTCAGCCCGCCGTGGTCGAGCATCCAGCCGATCGCCGCACGGGCGTTCCGCTCCAGGCGGCGGGCGAGCGCGGTGTCGCCGGTCTGTTCGACGTACGAACCGAGGAGCACGAGGAACAGCGGCGTCGCGTCGACCGAGCCGTAGTAACGCCCGTACGGGACCTGCCCGAAGTGGGCCAGCTCGCCGTGCCGCACCTCGTGGACGATCTTGCCGGGCTGGGACACCGCCCGTGGCCCGGTCTCCGTCGCCTGGGTCGCCGCGAGCGCCGGCAGCGTGGCGGCGGCGAGCTGCGGGCGGTAGGGGAGGGCGAAGAGGGAGGTGAGAAGGGCGTCGCGGCCCAGGAGTGTGAGGAACCAGGGTGCTCCGGCGGCCGGGACGCGCAGTTCCTCGCCGTCCGGGCCGGTCGCGTGGACCTGGAGCGCGGCGAGATCGGAGAGCCCTCGAACACAAGCGGATGCCAGTTCGGGCCAACCGGTCGGAAAGGCGACTCCTTGCACAAAGTCACCTTCCTGCGCAAGCAGCTTTTCGGCCATTGCCGACGGGGAGCTCGGCACCCGCAGTGCCCGCTTCTCGCCGTGCGGTCTGGCCACCACCCGCAGGATCAGTTCGGCGGAGCCGTGCGGCTCCAGCTCCAGTGCCCAGACGAGCCGCCGGGCACCGGTGCCCGTCTCCTCGACGGCGTCCGGGGCGGGCTCGGCCGTGACGGACGTACAGGATTTCCACTCGCCGCGGTGGTACGTGAACTCCACGCCGTCGTCCATGACCTGGCGGCGGCGGACGGCGCCGGTCTTGGCGTACGTACGGTGGTCGGAGCGGAGCTCGAACTGGTCGGTGAAGTCCGCGTCGACGGTGAGCGCGAGCCGGACGGTCGTCGCCACCGGACGGTTGCTGACCACCCGCAGCGACTCCACGAACGAGCTGTCCCCGACGGCCTGTTCACGGAAGAGCGTGCAGGACGGCGGCTCGTTGCGCCCGCCGCGCGGGACGAGCACGCAGCGCGCGGTGTCCCCGTCCGCGACCGGCGCGAGCGTCTCCGGCACGGCGCCGTCGACCGTCAGCTGCCAGCGGCTGAGGTGCCGGGCGTCCCGTACGAACAACCCCTCCGGAGCGGAAGAGGAGCCGACGGCACCCCGTACGCCACTGATGTCCCCGCGGTCGCCGACGGCGGCGAACGTACCGCCGTACACGAGCAGATGATGCCGGTCCGTCATCCCAGGTCCCCTCCCTTGATACCCGTGCCTGAAGTGGTGGTGCCGTGCAGCAGGTCGAGCGTGAGCGCGGCGGTCCAGCTGAAGCCGGTCGCGCCGCAGGCCTCGCCGGTGTACGGGTCGACGTACTCCGCGAAGTCCGAGGTGAGCGCGGTGTCCAGGGCGGCCTCGCGCAGCGCCTGCGCCTCGGCCGGGCGGCCGTGCAGCCGCAGACCGCGCTCCAGCAGCCAGGCGGTGTTGAACCAGGCCGGGCCGCGCCAGTAGCGGTGCGGGTCGAAGGCCTCGCCGAGCAGGTCGTAGCTGGGGACGAGACGGGTGGCCGTACCGACACCGAAGTGCGGGCCGCGCAGGGTCGAGACGAGAGCGGCGACCACTTCGCGCGGCAGGCCGGGGAGGAGAAGAGGGACGAGCCCGGAGACCCCGCGCTCACGGATCAGCCCGTCACCCTCCATGTCCCTTACGTCCCGGCAGAAGAACATGCCCTCCGCCGGGTCGTACAGGCGGTCCACCAGCGCCGCCGTCAGTCGCTCCGCGCGCGCGTGGCGGGCCGTCGCCGTCGCTCCCAGTTCGTGCGCGATGTGCGCGAGGGCGTGTTCGGAGGCGATGAGCAGGGCGTTGAACGCGGGGTCCTCGACGGCGAACTCGCCGCCTCCGTCGGCGTACCCGGCATCCCGGTAGTCCGTGGCCAGACGGACGTAACGGCCGTAGTCGAGATCCGTCGGACGGTCCTCGGGCGCGCCGTGGGCGAGGTCGGCGCGGCGGAAGGAGCGGGCTGGGGCGGGGGCGACCCGGGCCAGCGGGGCGTCCCAGGACGGGGCGTTGTCCATGCCCTGCTCCCACGGATGGACCACCGACACCAGCCCGCCGCCGCCCAGGTCCCGGCGGTGCAGCAGATAGCGGTGCCAGGCGGCCAGCCGCGGGTAGACCCGGGCCAGGAAGCCGCGGGCCCGTGAGAGCCCCGGGTCGGCGCGGTGCACCAGCCAGGCCGCGAGCGCGTGCACCGGTGGCTGCACGATGCCCGAGGTCTGTACGGTGCGCGGGGCGCCCGCAGCGCGCCCCGCGGTCGAGGAGCGCCAGAAGTCGGGGCTCGGGAAGTACGCGTCGAGGGGCACGGAGGGGTTGAAGACGATGTGCGGGATGCGTCCGTCACCCCACTGGGCGTCGAGCAGCGTCGCCAGCTCGGTCTGGGCCCGCAGCGGCGAGACGTGCCTGAGGCCGATCGCGATGAACGCGGAGTCCCAGGACCACTGGTGCGGGTACAGCCGGTGCGAGGGGACCGTCGAGGTTCCGGTCCAGTTGCCCTCCAGCACGGCTGTCGCCCTGAGGTGCAGGGAACCCGGCGGTGCCGCCGGATCGTATGCAACGGAGTACTCCGCCGGGCGGGCGATGAGCTGGGCAGTGCGATCCACTCGGGGCTCCCCGAAGACGACAAGGCCACCAGGTTCGGCAGTGGCTACCGTAGGGTTACGTCTATTTAACACGCAAAACTCAATATGTAATGCAGGCTTGGGAAACACAAGGGGGTGCGCATGACTGGCATCGGACGTCCGGGGCGGACCGGCAGGGCGAGCGGTCAGGCCAGCGCCGGAGACCTGCTGGAGTTGGTGCGCAGCGGACGGGCGACGACCCGCGGCGCGCTCCAGCAGGCGACCGGGCTCTCCCGTGCCACAGTCGGCCAGCGCCTGGACCGGCTGTTCCGCGCGGGCTGGCTGCGCGAGGGCGCCGGCGGCCCGGTCGGCTCGCCGCTCGGCGGCCGTCCCTCGATCAAACTGGAGTTCGACGACGCACACGCGGTGGTGCTCTCGGCGGACCTGGACACCCGGCATGCGCGGGCCGCCGTCCTGTCCCTGACCGGCGAGCTGCTCGCCGAGCACGGCGGCACCCTGGTCATCGAGGACGGCCCGGACGCCGTCCTCGGCGAACTCGGCGGCTGGTTCGCGGAGTTGCTGGAGAAGGCGGGCCATGGGCCGGACGAGGTCTGCGGCATCGGGCTCGCCGTCCCCGGCCCGGTGGACAGGGAGAGCGGCAAGGTCGTCCAGCCGCCGATCATGCCGGGCTGGGACGGCTACGACATAAGAGGCCGCCTGTCGAGAGCGTTCACCGAGCGTTCCGGGGCGCCCGCCGTCCCCGTGCTCGTGGACAACGACGCGAACCTCATGGCGTACGGCGAACAGCGCACCGGTTACCTGGACTGCTCGGCGTTCGTGCTGGTCAAGGTGTCGACGGGGATAGGCGCGGGGGTCGTGGTCGACGGCTCGGTCTTCCGTGGGATCGACGGCGGGGCCGGGGACATCGGCCACATCAGGGTGGGTGCGGAGGCGCTGTGCCGCTGTGGGTCGTACGGCTGTCTCGCGGCCGTCGCCAGCGGGGGCGCGGTGGCCCGGAAGCTTGCGGAGGCGGGGATTCCGGCGGCGTCGGGCTCGGACGTACGGGATCTGCTGGCCGCCGGGCACCCGGAGGCGGCGGCGCTGGCGCGGGAGGCGGGGCGCCAGGTCGGGGACGTACTCGCGACGGTCGTCACTCTGCTCAACCCGGGCGTGCTGATGATCGCCGGAGATCTGGCCGGCACCCCCTTCCTCACGGGCGTGCGGGAACTGCTCTACCAGCGGGCGCTGCCACGCTCCACGGCCCATCTGGACGTGGTGACCTCGCGGCTGGGGGAGCGGGCTGGGCTGGTCGGGGCCGGTGCGATGGTCGTGGAGCATCTGTACGCGCCGGAGCGGGTGGAGGAGCGGTTGCTGGCGCTGGGGGTGTGAGCGACCTTGTAAGGGAGGTGTTTCTCGCCTGTGTCGCGTCCGCATGGTGAAATCCGACGGCTTCGAGCGGCGTGATTCTCGCCACCCCTGAGGGGGGTAATGCTCAGATGAGCGGATCTTCGATCGAATGCACTTCTCCAAAGGGTGGCACTGGGTGCCACCCCCTGATCGTTCATCGATCGAAATCAGACGTGGCGCTCTACGCTCATATGAGCGATGATGGGGTGGGGTGAGAGACGGATGCGTTCAAGAAGTGAAAACATCAGCGGCTGTGCGCTTGCCAACCTTTGACTTTCGATCCGCTGGCGGACGACTGGTTACAAGCACATGACGCAGGAGTAGACGTACCCAGACGCCTTTGATCTGGGTATGTTCCTCGACGTCAGGGCAGCCACCGCGTCCTCGAGGAGTCGAGACCGTGTCGGAAAACAAAGATTCCCACGTAGCGAAGTTCGTTTACGACTTCACCGAGGGCAACAAGGACCTCAAGGACCTCCTGGGTGGCAAGGGCGCGAACCTCGCCGAGATGACCAACCTGGGTCTGCCGGTTCCGCCGGGCTTCACGATCACCACCGAGGCCTGCAAGGTCTACCTCGACAGTGGCGAGGAGCCGGTGGCACTGCGTGACGAGGTGAGTGCGCACCTCGACGCGCTGGAGGCCCGGATGGGCAAGAAGCTCGGCCAGCCGGACAACCCTCTCCTGGTCTCCGTCCGCTCGGGCGCGAAGTTCTCCATGCCGGGAATGATGGACACGGTCCTGAACATCGGGCTGTCGGACAAGTCGGTCCAGGGCCTGGCCGCCCAGGCCGGCGACGACCGCTTCGCCTGGGACTCCTACCGCCGCCTCATCCAGATGTTCGGCAAGACGGTCCTGGGCGTGGACGGCGAGCTCTTCGAGGACGCCCTCGAATCGGCGAAGACGGCGAAGAAGGTCACCGTCGACACCGAGCTGGAGGCGGCGGACCTGAAGAAGCTGGTCACCCGCTTCAAGAAGATCGTCAAGACCGAGGCCGGCCGCGACTTCCCGCAGGACCCGCGCGAGCAGATGGACCTCGCCATCAAGGCGGTCTTCGAGTCCTGGAACACCGACCGCGCCAAGCTGTACCGCCGCCAGGAGCGCATCCCGGGCGACCTGGGCACGGCGGTCAACGTCTGCTCGATGGTCTTCGGCAACCTGGGCCCCGACTCCGGCACGGGCGTCGCCTTCACCCGCGACCCCGCCTCCGGCCACCAGGGCGTCTACGGCGACTACCTCCAGAACGCCCAGGGCGAGGACGTCGTCGCCGGCATCCGCAACACCGTCCCCCTGGCCGAACTGGGACAGATCGACAAGAACTCGTACGACCAGCTCCTCGCCATCATGGAGACGCTGGAGAACCACTACAAGGACCTCTGCGACATCGAGTTCACCATCGAGCGCGGCCAGCTGTGGATGCTCCAGACCCGGGTGGGGAAGAGGACCGCGGGCGCGGCCTTCCGCATCGCTACGCAGCTGGTGGACCAGGGCCTGATCGACGAGACGGAGGCGCTGCAGCGCGTGACGGGCGCCCAGCTCGCCCAGCTGATGTTCCCCCGCTTCGACGAGCACGCGAAGGTGGAGAAGGTCGGCCGGGGCATCGCGGCCTCGCCGGGCGCGGCGGTGGGCAAGGCGGTCTTCGACTCCTACACGGCGGTGAAGTGGTCCCGCTCGGGCGAGAAGGTGATCCTGGTTCGCCGCGAGACCAACCCCGACGACCTGGACGGCATGATCGCGGCGGAGGGCATCCTCACCTCGCGCGGCGGCAAGACCTCCCACGCGGCGGTGGTGGCCCGCGGGATGGGCAAGACGTGTGTGTGCGGCGCGGAGGAGCTGGAGGTCGACACGAAGCGCCGGAGGATGACGGTCCCCGGCGGCCACGTGGTGGAGGAAGGCGACGTGATCTCCATCGACGGCTCGTCGGGGAAGGTGTACCTGGGCGAGGTCCCGGTCGTCCCGTCCCCCGTGGTGGAGTACTTCGAGGGCCGGATGCACGCGGGCGCCGACGACGCGGACGAGCTGGTGGAGGCCGTCCACCGCATCATGGCCTTCGCGGACCGCAAGCGCCGGCTGCGGGTCCGCGCGAACGCCGACAACGCGGAGGACGCGCTGCGCGCCCGCCGCTTCGGGGCGCAGGGCATCGGCCTCTGCCGCACGGAGCACATGTTCCTGGGCGACCGCCGTGAGCTGGTCGAACGCCTGATCCTGGCGGACACGGACGAGGAGCGCGAGGAGTCCCTCAAGCAACTCCTGCCCCTGCAGAAGAAGGACTTCGTCGAACTCTTCGAGGCGATGGACGGCCTCCCGGTGACGGTCCGTCTCCTGGACCCCCCGCTCCACGAGTTCCTCCCCGACATCACGGAGCTGTCGGTGCGCGTAGCCCTGGCGGAGGCCCGAAAAGACCCGCACGAGAACGAACTGCGCCTGCTCCAGGCGGTCCACCGCCTGCACGAGCAGAACCCGATGCTGGGCCTGCGGGGCGTACGCCTGGGCCTGGTCATCCCCGGTCTCTTCACGATGCAGGTCCGAGCGATCGCGGAGGCCGCGGCGGAACGCAAGAATGCCAAGGGCGACCCGCGCGCGGAGATCATGATCCCGCTGGTCGGCACGGTCCAGGAACTGGAGATCGTGCGGGAGGAGGCCGACGAGGTCATCGCGGAGGTCGAGGCGGCGACGGGCGTCGCCCTGAAGCTCTCGATCGGCACGATGATCGAACTCCCGCGAGCCGCTCTCACCGCAGGTCAGATCGCCGAGGCGGCGGAGTTCTTCAGCTTCGGCACGAATGACCTGACCCAGACTGTGTGGGGCTTCAGCCGCGACGACGTGGAGGCGTCCTTCTTCACGGCGTACCTGGAGAAGGGGATCTTCGGGGTCTCCCCCTTCGAGACGATCGACCGGGACGGCGTCGGCTCCCTGGTGAAGTCGGCGGCGGAGGCGGGCCGCCGCACCCGCCCCGACCTGAAACTCGGCGTCTGCGGCGAACACGGCGGCGACCCGGAGTCCGTCCACTTCTTCCACGAGGTGGGCCTGGACTACGTCTCCTGCTCCCCCTTCCGGATTCCGGTGGCCCGCCTGGAGGCGGGACGGGCGGCAACACAGTCGACGGGCAGCGACCACCGCTGATCCCCTGCGGGCCCCTGCGGGCCCCTGCGGGCCCCTGCGGGCCCCTGCGGGCCCCTGCGGGGCAACAGACCCCGGAGCCGCCACCGGTCCCCGACCCTCACCGATCGGCGACGGTTCCGGCGCGCAAGAGGAGGGCGACACCCTGTGCGGGGGTGTCGCCCTCTTGTGCTTTCTGGTCGCGCTTGGCTGGAAGTCGATCACCTGATGTGGTGGCTACCCAGTGACTGAAGGTTTCAGCACGTTACCGTAGCGCTACTTTCTGTATCTAGCGGCCCTCGAAGGGGTCGCTGGGTTCTCAGAAAGGTGAAGTATGCGGAGGGCATTGGCCGGCGTGTTGGCGGCGGCGGCGTTTCTCGGGGGCGCGGGGACGGCCGTGGGCGAGGCGGCCTGGCGCGACCTGCCGGTGATGAACTCGTCAGGCGTTCGATTCCAGGAGGGTGAGTACCGATTCAATCCTCCACAGCAGAACCACGGTGCTTTCGAATGGAAAGGTGAGCTGAAAGACGCCAATCCGGAAGACGGTCACAACGTGTACATGCTGGTCCGGGTCGAGAGCCACGACTGGGTGCGTTACAACGGCAAGCAGCGGAAGACCGTCACCCTGCACCATTCGAATTGGGACGGCGCCCAGCGTTACACCGATGATGCGGAGATCAAGGCATGCCGTGACCGCGGAAGCCTCCATCCGGACAACTGTTCGCGCTCCAAGAAGTATTAGAGCGGCCGCCAGGAGTCTTCCCAGTAACGAGCCCAGATGTTCGCATCTGGGCTCCCTCTCGTCATAGGGGAAAACAATCATCAATACGTCAGAAGTCTTGTCTGCCAAGGGCGTCGACCTCCTCTACGGCGAGACGCTTGCCGTCAGGGACGCTGCGATCAGCCTGCATCGTGGCGAAGTCGCGGCAATCACCGGGCAAAGCGGATCCGGAAAGTCCTCGTTGTTGTACTGCCTTGCCGGGGTCCTGCCCGTTGCTCGGGGTGAGATCCGCTTCGAAGGATGCCTACTCGGCGAACTTGAAGACGAGGAACTCAGCGCGCTTCGCCGTGAGCGCTTCGGATTCGTCTTCCAGTACGGCGAACTGCTCCCAGAATTGACCGTGGAGGAGAACACCGCCCTGCCGCTGCGCCTTGCCGGGCAGCGCAAGGCGGAGGCGCTGACCGCAGCAGGGGAGGTTCTGGGCAGGCTCGGGCTCACGGAACTGCGACAGCGGCGACCTTCGCAGGTGTCCGGAGGACAAAGCCAACGCGTCGCGGTTGCTCGGGCGTTGGTACATCGACCGGCAGTGGTGTTCGCTGACGAGCCGACGGGATCGCTCGACAGCGCCAACGCCACTGCAGTACTGGAGGAGTTCCTGTCTCTCGCGCGTTCCCAGGGGACGGCCGTGCTGCTTGTTACGCACGATTCCCAAGTTGCCTCCCGGGCTGACAGCCAGTACACAATGCGCGACGGTGTCCTCTCGGTCTTGGCCCGGGATGCGAAATGAAGGAACTCTCTCTGGGGCTCCGACTGTTGCTGAGCAGCGGTCGGGGAAACCGCCTGCGGTTCCTTCTCATGGCCGGCGGCAGCGCCGTTGGTGTCTGCTGCCTGGCCATGGTGCTCGCCATTCCCGGAATTCTCGCGGCGCAGGACGGGCGCAAGGCGGCGCGTGAAGGGGAATGCCGCCGCGACGGCCGGGGGATCTGTGTTGAGGCCGGCAAGGCTCCTCTTGAGCTGGCCTTGACGGATCCGTTTGGCTCCCGGCCCATGATCCGCGTCTTCCACGCGCCGGGAACCATCGCCATTGCCCCGCCACCGGGCCTTGGCAAGCTGCCCTCTCCTGGCGAGGTGTTTGTGTCGCCACGGCTGCACGAGGAACTCAGGAAGGATCCCGGCCTTGAGCAGCTTGTGCCGGGGCGGGAAATGGGGCTCATCGGCGCTCACGGGCTAGCCCATCCTGACGAGCTGTACGCGTACATCGGTGTCGGCAGGGACCAGTTGAAGGACGGTGAACCTGTGACCTCGTACGGGCAGCCGTATACAAGCGATGAAACCGTCGAGCCCTCGACGCTGGAGATCGTGCGGTTCACGCTCGCAGGTGTGGTGCTGCTCCCGTTGGCCGGCTACCTGTCCGTGTGCGCGCGGTTGTCGGCTGCGGCGAGGGCTCGTCGGCTTGCCGCCCTGCGGCTGGTCGGCTTGAGTAAGAAGGGCGTTCAGCGTGTCAATGCGGCTGAGACGGTTGCCGCGGCACTACTCGGTGCGGTAATCGGCCTGGGCGTATTTGCGGTAGCTAATCAAATGATCTCCCGCGTCGGTCTGCCCGGCTTCCGCTGGTATCCCTCCGACGGATCACTGTCCTTGTCCACCAATCTCGTTTGCCTGCTCGGCTGCCCGGCACTCGCTTGGTTCGCTGGAGCGGCCGGAGCCAGGAAGGCTGCGACGAATCCTCTCGCCGTACGGCGCAGTGCGGTTGAGAAACCACCTGGCAAATGGGGGCTGCTGCCACTCGTTCCCGGACTGGGCATCGTCACTGGGTATTGCGTGGTCGGTGGGACTGGGCAGGCGCCGCGGGACACCTCGCTCGCATCAATTCTTATGCCGCTGGCGGTCGTCCTGGTTGGTTCCGGGCTCGTCCTGTCGCTTCCCGTTCTTTCGCGGGGGCTGGCACGGACAGTGGCACGCACTAGTCGTTCCCTGCCCCTCAGTCTGGCTATGCGGCGCAACGAAGTGGATCCGGGCGGTGCCCTCAGAGTCGCGAGCGGTCTGGTGTTGCTGGTCTATGCGGCCTCGCTCGTGCAAGGAGTGCTCATCGAGTTGGACCAGGTTTCCAGGTACACCTCACCTGTCCAGTCGTACAGAATCTCCCTAAACGGCGTCACCCTAGAGCGACAGCGGGATTTCGAGACGATCAATGGCATTCGTGGGCATGGTGTGATGGCGACGTCGTGGACCGATCGTGAAGCTGAATTCCCGCCATCGATCAATGCTGTGATTGCGACATGCAGTCAACTGCGCGGGATGGTACCTAAAATGGGGAGCTGCTCGGAGGGGCGGCCCTTCCGCGTGATGAACCCTCAAGATACTTACGACGAGGACAGCAAACCCGGTGCAAGCTTTCCGTTCCACCTCAGGAATGAGAAGGGCGAGCGGCGCGTGATGACTCTACGCGTTCCGAAGCTGAGTGCTATCTATCATGATGAATCAGGTATCTCGGCGCTGAGCAGCGGTGACGTGGTAGTCCCGCCGTCTTTCCTGCCCGACGGCTTCCGACCCGAGTTGGCGACCCTCACTCTGGTCAGCAGCTCGGTACCGGAGACCGTCCGTGCTGTCCTCGACGACATCGGCGGAGTCGATCCGACTGCCGATGTGGCTACTCCCGGTGTGGTCGTCACCGCGCTCCAGCAGATCACCGTGGTCAAGACGATCCTCGCCATGGGGATGGTCCTAGGACTCATCATTGGCGTGGCCGCCTACTTGGTGGCCGCCACCGACCGCGCAGTCGAACGCAGACCGCAGGTCACCGCGCTGTCCCTGCTCGGGGCGCGGCCCCGTACATTGCGGGCTGTGCAGGTAGCGCAGGTTGTGCTGCCCCTGGCCGTAGGCCTGATGCTGGCCGTTGTCACAGGAAAGGCAGCCGAGTCCAGCTATCTCGTTACCGGAGGCGGGGAGATCTTCTGGGACGGAGCCGGCGTGCCGTTGCTGCTGACTTCCGCCCTCGGTGTCGTTGTGGTTGCTGCTCTCGGATCCCTTCCGCTGATCGGGCGACGGATCGATCCGGAGCTGATTCGGCGCGACTGATCGTGTGCGGATTGGAAGGGGCGGTTACCCGTAGGGGTACCGCCCCTTCTGTGTAGTTGAACGCGGGTGCTGCTGGTGGGGAGCTGCGATGATGAGGTGCTCCTCACATCGAGCGCGTAACAGGGATCGAACCCAGAACAGGGTAGAAGCAAGGATCGAGGCCTGCTGCCGTGCGGCGTCGTGAACTGGGCGAGCGGTCGATGGGCGCGAGTGCGGGAACGTCGAACTCGACCCACACCTTCTTGCCGCAATGGGTTGGTTCCCAACCGTGTCTTGAAGAGAGGGCCGTCACGAGGATCGGGGCTCAGGTCGTGGACAGAGAGGAGTACGCGGCCCTCAGTGTCGCCGCGATCGTCGTAGGAGACTCCGAGGATGACGAGGATGCTTTCCGTGTGAACCACGGCGTTGGTGACCAGTTCGGAAGTGACGAGTCGGATGGCGTCCGCAGTCTCGTCTGCCAGCCGTACTCTCCAGGTGTGCAACTGGGTTGTCACACGCTCACGGGCAAAGACGACGGCCGAAGGGACACCGGGCACGGTGGATCATCCGCATTCACCCGTGGACGGAGTGGGTTCGAGGCTGGGCGTGGACCCACTCTCGTTCGGTTGGTCGGCGCGCGGGTTGACAGATAGCAGCCCCTCGAACAGGAGCCGTGTCCATCTGCTTACTGGGCTCCTGCCTCAAGGCCAGGAGACTTCTGATTCCTTTGAGAGCGCTTGATAGGAAGCACCTGCCGCCTCTACCGCAGTCAGCCGCATTTCCCGGGGCGCACGGAACACGCAGTGTCCGGCATGTACGTCACCTCGGGCTCGGCATGTCCTCGCAAGGCGATACGAAGGCCCAGCCACTCCACTGATCGACCCGAATGGCCACTACAGGGCCTTGCGGAGGGGAGTCCTCGTACTGGTTGTATTTGCCGCACAGTAGGGCAACGGCACAGCTTCGCTCCTGATCGTCCTCCAGCACTTCCCCGCGGCCGTCGGCGCGAGCCCACCACAGCGTTGACCAGTCCTCGGCGTAGTGGTCGACCAAGATTGTCACGGACGGGTTCTCGCGGATGTTGCGCAACCTCCGTAGATCCCAGGTGCTCTTGGGCTTGTGATCCACCGCGAAGTACACGACGTCGTTCAGTACGGCGAACGTCACCGGAATCGCGTGCGGAACCCCGTCGGTGTCCGCTGTCGCCAGCCTCGCGATGGGAGACGACGTGAAGCGTTCCCTTGCGGTGTGAGGCGAAAGCTTCATAGCTCTACCGTAGCGATCTCGGGCACAGGTGCTCCGGCATTCGCTGCTGAGACCGCCCGGCATCGCGGATGAGTCGTCAACGTGCGCATCCGCGAGGAGAGTAAACGGTTCGACTCCTCGTAGTCACTCGCAGCCGACGCCGTCCCCGTCGCGGTCGAGGTGGCGGCCGTAGCTGGGGTCGCCTGCGTGGACGGGGGCGGCGCCGGCGGCGCGGGCGGCGGTGCAGTTGTCGTAGTAGACGTCTGCGTTTGCGGAGTCGTCCGAGGTGTCGTCGGAGGTGTCTTCGGACTTGCTGTCCGTGTTGGCCTTTGCGGGGGCAGTGACCGTTCTCGTGACCTTCACCGTTTCCGTGGCTGTCACGGTGGTCGCCGGTTCCGGGGTGGGGGTCTCGGTGGTTGTTGCCGTTGTGGTCACGGTGACTGTCGGGCGGGGCTTTGTGGCGGTTGGTTCGGTCTTGGGGTCGTTGCCGCTGCCGATGGTTACACCGGTGAACAGGGACAGGGCGAGGGCGGGGAGGACGTACCGCTTCCGGGCCCAGCGGGGTGTGCGTGGGCCCGGAGCGGTGGCGTACGGGTTGGTCATGGTCGTCCCCCGGAGGTGCTTGTGCGTGTTTGTGTGCGGGGGATGAGGTTATGGGTGGCTTGGGGGAGGTGGGAGGAGAAGTGGCTTTTCTGTGACCCTTGTGTGTTACGACCGGAACGGGCCGCGCACCTCGTAGGTGATCCCGCCCGACGAACTGCCGCTAGTGCCGCGCTGGCTGGAGAAGTACAGGCGGGTGCCGTCGGGGGAGAAGGCCGGGCCCGTGATCTCCGAGGCGGACTGGCCGTCGATGCGGAGGAAGGGGGTGACGATGTCGTCAGGGGTGATCAGGCAGATCTCCATGCTGCCGCCGTCCTCGGCTACGAACAGGTCGCCGGAGGAGGAGCCCGTGACGTTGTCGACGCCGGTGAGCGGGGCCGTGCCGGATGTCACGAGGGAGTCGTCGTAGGCGAGTTCGATCGTCTGGGCGGAGGCGTTGTACTGCCAGACGCGGTTGTCGCCCTTCGTGGTGAACCAGCAGGTGTCGTTCGCGTAGTAGCAGCCTTCGCCGCCGTTGAAGTGCTTGGCGCCGGAGACCTGGTTGCGGGTGGCGGAGGCGCCGGTGGGGTCGGGGACCCTGGACCAGGTGACCGGGCCGCTCGTGGCCGTGCCGGCCACCAGGACCTCCAGGGTGCCGGCGGACAGGTCGCCCCAGGTCGTCGGGCGGAAACGGTAGAAGCAGCCGTTCGTCTCGTCCTCCGTCAGGTAGATCACCTGGCGGACCGGGTCGGCGGCTGCCGCCTCGTGCTTGAAGCGGCCCATCGCGTCGCGGCGGATCGCGGACTGCGTGCCCCAGGGGTCCGTCTCGTAGACGTAGCCGCGGTCCACCTCCTCGCAGGACAGCCAGGTGTTCCACGGGGTCTTGCCGCCGGCGCAGTTCTGGCGGGTCGAGGACAGGATGCGGTACGCCCCTGTGATCGCGCCCGTCGCCGAGAACTTCACCGCGCTCGCGCCGCCCGACGGGTTGATCTCCGAGTTGGAGACGTAGATCCAGCCCGTGCCGTCCGCGTAACAGGCGCCGCCGTCGGGGGCGTTGTGCCAGGTGTACGACGTTCCGGAGAGCGTCTGGCCCGAGCGGGCGAGGATCCGGCTGGTGAAGCCGGTGGGGAGGCGGATGCCGTTGGCGTCCGCGGCGCCGAGTGCCCCGTAGGGGCCGGTGCCGGGCTGGGCGGGGGCGGCGTAGGCGGCGCCACGCCAGAGGGTTCCGCCGAGTACGGCGGAGGAGCCGCCGATCGCGGCCGCGCGCAGGAAGGTACGACGTTCCACGCTCACTCCAGTCGTCAGAGTCGTCAGAGTCGTGCGAGTCGTTTGGTCGGTGACGTTAGAGGCGCAGGGTAGCTGTGTCGTGGACATGTCGTAACGGGGAGATGCGGGGTGCGTGGCCGGAAGCGCCGTAGGCTTCGCGTCCAGGGGGCGACGGAAGGGGTACCGTCCATGTCCGGCTGGAGCGCGCACGACATTCCCGACCAGAGCGGCCGGGTCGCCGTCGTCACCGGGGCCAACAGCGGTCTCGGGTACGTCGCCGCCCGCGAACTCGCCCGCAGGGGCGCCCGGGTGGTGCTCGCCTGTCGGAGCGAGGCGCGCGGACGTGCCGCCGTCGAGCGGCTGCGCGGCGAAGTGCCGGGCGCCGACGCCGAGTTCGGGCGGCTGGACCTCGGTGATCTCGCCTCCGTACGGGAGTTCGGGACGTCGTACGAAGGGCGGCTCGACCTGCTTCTCAACAACGCCGGTGTGATGGCGCTGCCGTACGGCACCACGGCCGACGGCTTCGAGACGCAGTTCGGCGTGAACCACCTCGGACACTTCGCGCTCACCGGGTTGCTGCTGCCCGCGCTGCTGGGCACACCGGGCGGAGGTGCGGGCCCCGCTCGGATCGTCACCGTCTCCAGCATGGCCCATCTGCTCGGCAGCATCGACCTGGGAGATCTCGGAGATCTGGGAGACCTTGCATCCGGGAACTCCGGGCGCCGGTACCGCCGTTGGGTCGCTTACGGCCGGTCCAAGAGCGCCAATCTGCTGTTCACGCACGAACTCGCGCACCGTCTCGCGGCGCACGGGTCCGGTGTCGTGGCGGCGTCGGCGCACCCGGGGTACGCGGCGACGAACCTCCAGACCGCCGGACCGCGCGCGGAGGGGCGGCGGGTCGCCGAACGGCTGATGGAACTCGGCAACCGGGTGGTCGCCCAGTCCGCCGAGGCCGGCGCGTTGCCCGCCCTCTACGCGGCGACCGCGCCCGGCGTCCGGCCGGACTCCTTCACCGGGCCGTCGTTCGCGATGTGGCGAGGGGCGCCCGCGCCGTCACGGCGGGCGCCCTGGACCACCGACGACGCGGTGGCGCGACGGCTGTGGGCCGTCTCCGAGGAACTGACCGGGGTGTCCTACGACGACCTCAAGTCCTGACCTGGACTTTCGCGGCGTTGCCGGTCTTGTCTACCTCTGCACGTAGCCCTGCGCGTACTCCTCCGCGTACCGCCGCGCGAAGTCCTCCGGCATGGGTGTCGTGTCGAGGTAGAACCACTGCGCCGTGGGGCCGGGGGCCGCCGTATCCGGGGTGGGGGTGGGAATGGGGGGCGTTGTGCGGCGGGGGAGGGGGTCGGAGTAGCCGGCCGTCGGCTGTTCCTCGGGGGGATCGCCGATCGGTCGTTTCGCCGGGCCCGGCATCAGGAGTTCCACCCGCAGGCCCTTTCCGCGCTGTTGCGCCGTGAACTCCTCCACCTGGCTGCGGCAGGCGTGGTCGAGATGCGTCACGCCCGTGAGGTCGAGACGGATCCGCGGCTTGCCCGCCTCGGCGGCGGACTCCAGGGCCTCGATGACCTGGGGCAGCCGCAGGAACGTCGCGTTGCCGGCCATGACCACCTTCGCGGTGTCGTCCTCGATGTGCTGCCGGATGACGGTCTGCGACATGCGCACCGCGGCCAGCACGATGCCCGCCGCGAGGCCGATCAGGACGCCCTCCAGCAGGGCCGTCGCCACGATGACCGCCGTGGTCACCGTCATGACGGCGAACTCGCCCCGGTCCTGCTTCCACATCTTCGGGAACTCCTCGGGCGCGAAGAGCTTCCAGCCGCTGTGCACGAGCACGCCCGCGAGCACCGAGATCGGGATCAGGGCCAGCACCTGGGGGAGGAGGATGGCGAAGGCCAGCAGCCACAGGCCGTGCAGGACGCGGGAGAGACGGGTCTTGGCGCCCGCCTGGACGTTCGCCGAACTGCGGGCCACCACCGCCGTGATGGGGAGGGCACCGAGGAGACCGGCGATCGTGTTGCCGGCGCCCTGGGCGATCAGCTCGGGGTTGTAGCGGGTGCGCGGGCCGTCGTGCATACGGTCCACCGCGGCGGCCGTGAACAGGGACTCCGCGGAGGCGATGACCGTGAAGGTGAGGATCGCCGTGATGATCCCCGCGTCCGCCAGGCCCGCGAACTGCTCGGCGCCCGGTACGTCGACCGAGGCGAGCAGGTTGCCCACCTGGAGGGTCTTCACCTCGACCCCGGGCAGCGCGGCGACCGCGATGCCGATGCCCACGGCGACCAGGGCGGCCGGGACCTTCTTGACCGGGCCCGGCATCTTCTTCCACAGGAAGCTCAGCACGACCGTGACGACGCCGAGGCCGGCCGCGATCAGTGCCTGCGGGTTCGCGAACGTGTCCGCGAGCAGGCCCGGAATGCCGGCGATGTTCTCGATCGGGGTGCCGGGGGCCTTCGAGTCCATTGCGGGGTACGCCTGGCTGAACATCAGCGGCAGACCGATGCCGGCCAGCATGCCCTGGACGACGGCCAGGGAGATCGCCTGGAAGAAACGGCCCAGCTTCACCAGTCCGAGGACGATCTGCAGCAGGCCCGAGAAGAGCACGATCACGCCGAGCATGGCCACGCCGTACTCGAGGACGGTCTCCGCGACCAGCGCGGCGAGACCGGCGGCCGGGCCGCTGACCTGCAGCGTACTGCCGCGCGCCGCGCCCACCACCAGACCGCCGATGACGCCCGAGATGATGCCCAGTTCGGCGGGGACGCCGGAGGCGACGGCCACGCCGATGCACAGCGGGAGCGCGACCAGGAAGACGACGAGGGAGGCGGTGATCTCGGTGGCGAAGTCGATCTTCGGGCCCTTCGCCGCCGCCGTCGACCCGTTCGGGCCCTTCAGACCCTTCAGACCCTTCAGGCCCTTCAGGCCCAGGCCCTTCGCGTTCGGCGCCTCGCTGGTGAGGGTCTCGGCTGCGGGCCCCATGCCGGGCGGGGCGTCCCAGCCGGAGGAGGGATTCCTGCCGGAGGCCGGATGGGCCGGATGGGCCGGATTCCTGCCGGGTGGGGCGTCCCAGCCGGGAGAGGCGTTTCTGCCGGGCGGCGGGGCGGTCGTCCCCGGCCGGGCGGCCCGTTCGGCGAAGGCGCGGCGTTCGGCCGAGGCGTGCCACGCGTCGAAGGACTGCCCCTCGTCGGCGAAGTCCCCCCAGCCGGCGGTGTGCGGGTCCGGCCGGTCGTCGGAGTTGCCCGGCCCGAACGAATCGGAGTAACCCTGCCCGAACCCATCGGAGCTGCCCGGCGGGCCGGCGGGCATCCTCGGGACCGAGTGCCGGGCGTGCGCGCCGCTCATGCCGCGTGCACCCGGAACAGTCCGTCTTCCTCCAGCTCGTGCACCCGGCCGGTGTCCACCTCGTAGTACCAGCCGTGCAACCGCAGCTGTCCGCTGTCCAGCCTCCGCCGCGCGGCCGGGTAACTCCGCAGTACCGCCAGCTGGTTGACGACGTTCAGCTGCGCGATCTCAGGCAGCCGGGGATCCTCGACGGCGCCGTCCAGGACGGCCGCCAGCCGTGGGCGGGCCAGTTGGAGCCAGGCGTCCACACCGGGCAGCGCGGACAGATCGTCGCCGGACTTGAGGGCGCCCATCGCACCGCAGTGGGAATGGCCACACACCACGATGTCCTGAACGCCGAGCACCTCCAGCGCGTACTCGATGGTGGCGGCCTCCCCCGAGGCGCCCGGCCGGCCATGCGGCGGAACGATATTGCCTGCGTTTCGCAGCTCGAATATCTCGCCGGGGCGCGCGCCTGTGATCAGGGCTGGAATAACCCTTGAGTCCGAACAGGTGATGAACAATGCCTCGGGGTATTGGCCCTCGGCCAGTCGCCGGTATTTGCCGCTTTCGAATTCGACCTGCCGATTGAACGAGCGGGCGCGGTTCAGTAGTGCCTTCACGGTTCCTCCCAGGTCAGAGCCGGTTCAGAGCTGGTCGCCGTGGGGGTGTGACCAGTTCTCCATCACCGTAGGGGAGTGTTTGCCAGGCGAAGGTTAGAGGAACACTAAACCGCCGACAAAAATGGGACAGTTTTCGTCCCGGACTGAGCCGCTGCTCACATTGTCCGGATCGGCACGGCGTTTTATCGATCGTTCTTGTACCGTGGCGGGTCCACGGAACACGCGAATTCGGTTCATGGGAGAGACGGGAACGCATGGGCGTACGAGTCCTGCTGATCGAGGACGACCACACGATCGCCGAGCCGCTCGTCGAGGGTCTCGGACATTTCGGGCTGACGGTGCATCACGTCAGCACGGGGAACGAGGGGTTGAGAGGGCCGTACGGCGATGTCGTCCTGCTCGACCTCGGGTTGCCCGATGTGGACGGCATCGACGTCTGCCGGGGCATCCGCCAGACCTCCGACGTCCCCATCATCATCCTCAGCGCCCGCGGCGAGGAGGCCGACCGGGTACTCGGCCTCGAACTCGGTGCCGACGACTATCTGGCGAAACCGTTCAGCATGCGGGAGCTGGTGGCCCGCGTGCGAGCGGTCACCCGGCGGACCCACCGTGGCCTGGCGGAGCGGGAGTTCGCGGGACAGGGCATGCCGGGAGTGCAGGGCGTACCGGGGGGTCAGGGGGCGGAGCCGGCGTGGGGGGACTCCTTCGCAGCCGCCACCGCACCCTCGGCGCACATGACCGCCCCCGCTGCCGCCGCCCCCTACGAACCCGTGCCGATGTCCTCGCCCGTGGAGTCCGCCGCCGTCGAGGGCGCGGTCGGTCCGCTGGTCGTGGACCGGCGGACCCGGCAGGTGTGGGTCGGGGAGCAGGCCGTGACGCTGACGCCCAAGGAGTTCGAACTCCTCGCGCTGCTCACCGAGGACCCGGGAGCCGTGTACTCGCGGCAGCAGATCCTCGACCGGGTCTGGGACCCCCACTACGAGGGGCCGACCAAGACGCTCGACGTGCATGTCGCCACGCTGCGGCGGAAGTTGGGCAACCCGGCGTGGATCCAGACGCTGCGCGGCGTGGGCTTCCGGCTGGCGGTCCAGACCCGGCCGCCGAACACGCCGTCCCCGAACTCCCCGCCCCATTACGAGTCACAGCCGTACCAGCCCGCAGACCACCAGCCCGCAGACCACCAGTCCATGGGCCACCAGTCCATGGGGCACCAGGTCGCCGATCACCGGTACGGGGAGTACCAGGACCTGCCACGGTACGAACAGCCCGCCTACGACTCCCCGTTCGCCCGCCCCTACCCCGCACCCCACCCCTCGGCGGCCTTCTGATGACCCGTCGGCTGCTGCTCAGTTATCTCTCGCTCGCCGCCCTGCTGCTGCTCGCCCTGGAGATCCCGCTCGGCTTCGTCTACTCGCGGGGCGAGCGGGAGCGGGTGACCAACGCGGCGAAGGACGAGGCGGAGTCGGTGTCGGCGTTCGCCTCGCTGTCGGTGTCGGCGGGCCGGGCCGCGCAGGACCTGCCCGAGCGGGCCGCGCACTGCGCCGAACGCATCGGCGGCAAGGTGCTGATCGTGGACCTGTCGGGTGCCGTGCTCGCTTCCTCGCACCCCCTGTCCGAGCGGGAGCAGCGCGAACTGCCCTCCTGGCCGGGCATCGCCGCCGCGCTGCGGGGCACCGCCACGGCGGACGTCCGCACCTCCACCATCGGTGGCGTGCAGTACCTGGCGGTGGCCACTCCGGTGATGCACGGCGCGGAGCGGCAGGGTGCCGTGCGGATCACCGTGCCGACCAGCATGGTTCACGAACGGGTGCACCACGTCTGGCTGTTGCTCGTCCTCGGCGGACTGGTGACGCTCACCGCGGTCGCCGTGATCGGCTTCGGCATCGCGCGGTGGACGGGCCGTCCCATCCGTGAACTGGAGCACGCCACCCATGAGTTGGCCGTAGGCGGCACCGCCGTGCCGGTCGCGATCACCAAGGGGCCGCCCGAAGTCCGCAGTCTCGCCGCCACCTTCAACCGCACCGCCGCCCGCCTCGAACACCTCCTGTCCTCCCAGCGCGCCTTCGCGGGCGAGGCCTCGCACCAGTTGAAGACCCCGCTCGCGGCGCTGCGGCTGCGGCTGGAGAACCTGGAGAACGACATCGCGCTCAACGCGCGGGGCTCGCTCACCGCCGCGCTGACCGAGACCGACCGGCTGGCCCGGATGGTCGAGGCGCTGCTGGCCATGGCCCGGCTCGACGAGAGCGCGGCGGAACCGGAGCGGATCGACCTCGGCGGGCTGTGCGCCGAACGCCACCACGCCTGGCGGCCGTTGTACGAGCGGCACGGCGTGTGGCTGGCGCTGGCCGGGGACTACACGGGCGAGGTGCTGGCCCTGCCCGGGGCGGTGGAGCAGATCCTCGACAACCTGCTCTCCAACGCGCTGCGGGTGTCGCCGCCCGGCTCCACGGTCTCGATCGACCCGCGTCACCACACGCCCAACGAGCGCCGGTTCCCGCATCGTTCGACCAGCCAGACATGGGTCGAACTGCATGTCATGGACGAGGGGCCCGGCATGACCGAGGAGCAGCGGCGGCGCGCCTTCGACCGCTTCTGGCGGGCTCCGGACGCACCCAAGGGCGGTACCGGCCTGGGCCTCGCGCTGGTGCAGCGCCTCGCGCACGCGAGCGGCGGCGAGGCGCTGCTGCGGCGGGCGCCGCGCGGGGGTCTCGACGCGGTCGTACGGCTCCCCGCGGTGGTGTCGCCGGCGGGGAGCCGGGCCGGCACGGGCACACCGGGCGGCCGGCAGCAGGCCAGACACCTGCAGACGGCGACACCGGGGAGGAGCTGAGCGCCGGACTACCGGCCCAGCCCTCCCCCTCGGCGGCCACCAGGCCGGCGCGGCCGACCCGGTGCCGGCGCGGCGACGACCGTCGTCCACTTCTTCCAGCCGCTTGCCACGGCTGCGCTCCCACCAGGGACTGGCTCAGGCCGCCGTCCGTACGCCGTACGTCGCGATGCGTACCGTCTCGTCGTCCAGGCACTCCCCGCTCAGCAGGTCGAAGCGCTGCTTGAGCAGGGGGGAGGCGACGAACGGGCGGTTCTCGTGGGTGCCGGTGAGGCCGCGGGAGAGGACCGCCGCGCCGCCGAACGGGTCGCGGTTGTCGACGGCGTACAGCTGCCCCGTCCGGTCCCGGAACAGGGCCACCTGACGGCCGTCGGGCAGGAGCGCGGCCACGCCCCGGCCGGGGACCAGCTGTTGCAAGTCGCAGATGGTGAACCAGCCGTCCTCGAGCTGGAGCTGGACCTTCAGGTCGGTGGTCTCGGGTGCCAGGGTCATCGCTGGGCGCTCCCTTCCAGAGCTTCCATGGGACGCGTGCCGATCGTCAGCAGCGGCAGGTCGGGCTTGATCTGCTCGCGCTCGGGGACGAAGCCGACGACCGGGTCCGGGGTGTCCGGCGCGTTGACGAAGGACACGAACCGGGCCAGCTTCTCGGGGTCGTTGATGGTGGTGGCCCACTCGTCGGCGTAGTGCGCCACATGGGCGGCCATCAGGGACTCCAGCTCCTCGCAGATGCCGAGGGAGTCCTCCACGACGACGTCCCGTACGTGGTCCAGGCCGCCCGGGATCCGCTCCAGCCAGGTGGAGGTGCGCTCCAGCCGGTCGGCGGTGCGGATGTAGAACATCAGGAACCGGTCGATCAGGCGGATCAGCTGGGCGTCGGTGAGGTCCTGCGCGAGCAGGTCGGCGTGGCGCGGGGTGGCGCCGCCGTTGCCGCCGACGTAGAGGTTCCAGCCGTTGGAGGTGGCGATGATGCCGAAGTCCTTCGACTGGGCCTCCGCGCACTCGCGGGCGCAGCCGGAGACGGCGGACTTGAGCTTGTGCGGGGAGCGGAGCCCCCGGTAGCGCAGCTCCAGGTCGATCGCCATCCGGACGGAGTCCTGGACGCCGTAACGGCACCAGGTCTGCCCCACACAGGACTTGACGGTACGCAGTGACTTTCCGTAGGCGTGGCCGGACTCGAAGCCCGCGTCCACCAACCTGGCCCAGATCAGAGGGAGTTGTTCCACCCGCGCACCGAACATGTCGATCCGCTGACCGCCGGTGATCTTCGTGTAGAGGCCGAAGTCCCGGGCGATCTCACCGATCACGATCAGCCCCTCGGGGGTGATCTCGCCGCCGGGGATGCGCGGGACGACCGAGTACGAGCCGTTCTTCTGGAGGTTGGCGAGGAAGTGGTCGTTGCTGTCCTGAAGGGCCGCCTGCTCGCCGTCCAGGACATAGCCGCTCGCGCCGATCGTCGGGGCGAGGGAGGCGATGATCGACGCCACCGCCGGCTTGCACACCTCGCAGCCGTCGCCGCCCCGGGCGCCCTCGCGGCCGTAGCGGTCGAGGAGGTCCTGGTAGGTGTTGACGCGCAGGGCCAGGACGATCTCGTACAGCTCCTCGCGGGTCTGGGCGAAGCAGCCGCACAGGCCCTTGTCGACCGTGACGCCGTTGGCCTCCAGTTCGGCGGTGACCAGCTGCCCGAGGACCTTCACACACGAACCGCACCCGGTACCGGCCTTGGTGCACTTCTTCACCTCGGGCACGGTCGCGCAGGAGTGCTCCGTCACCGCGCCCCGGATCGAGCCCTTGGTGACGTTGTGGCACGAGCAGATGATCGCCTCGTCGGGAAGGGCGGACGGGCCCAGTTGTACGGCGTCTCCGGCGCCGGCCGGCAGGACCAGCGACTCGGGGGCGACGGGCGGCACGGACCCGGTGAACGCGCGCAGGGTGCCGTACGCGTCCGCGTCGCCGATCAGGATGCCGCCGAGCAGGGTGCCGTCGCGGCCGATGACCAGCTTCTTGTACAGACCCGAGCGGGCGTCGGAGTAGACGACGTCGAGGCAGTCCTCGGTGGTGCCGTGCGCGTCGCCGAAGGACGCCACGTCCACGCCGAGCAGCTTCAGCTTGGTGGAGAGGTCGGCGCCGGTGAACTCCGCCTCGTCCTGGGCGATCGTCGCCGCGGCCGTCTCCGCCTGCTCGTAGCCCGGCGCCACCAGGCCGTACACCCGGCCGTCGGACGCGAGCGCGCACTCGCCGATCGCGAACACATGCGGGTCACCGACCGTGCGGCACTGCTCGTCGACCGTGATGCCGCCGCGCTCACCGACCACCAGACCGCAGTCACGGGCGAGTTGGTCGCGGGGGCGGACACCGGCGCTGAACACCACCAGGTCGGTGGCGAGTTCGGAGCCGTCCGACAGCTTCATACCGGTCACCGCGCCGGACTCGTCGGTGACGATCTCCTGGGTGCCCACGCCCGTGTGGACGCTCAGACCCATGTCCTCGATGGTGCGCAGCAGCGCGGCGCCGCCGCCCTCGTCGACCTGGACGGGCATCAGCCGGGGCGCGAACTCCACGATGTGGGCGTCGAGTCCGAGGCCCTTCAGCGCGCCCGCGGCCTCCAGGCCGAGCAGACCGCCGCCGACCACCGCGCCCGTCGTCGCCTTCGAGTTCGCGTACTCCTCGATGGCGAGGAGGTCCTCGATCGTGCGGTAGACGAAACAGCCGGTGGCGTCCTTGTTCGGGACCGGCGGGACGAACGGGTAGGAGCCGGTGGCCAGGACCAGCACGTCGTAGTCGACCGCGAGTCCGGACCGGGCGGTCACCCTCCGCGCCTCGCGGTCGACCGTTTCCGCAGGGTCGCCGATGTACAGCTCGATGCCGTGCTCGGCGATGAACTCCATGTCGGTCATGGAGAGTTCCTCGGGAGACTTCCCGGAGAAGTACGAGGTGAGGGCGACCCGGTCGTATGCGGGACGTGGCTCCTCGCACAGCACGACCACGCGGTGCGTGGCGGTCAGGCCGCGCTCGGCCAGCGCTTCGAGGAAGCGCTGACCGACCATGCCGTGGCCGACGAGCACGATCGTGGGGCGGGGCCGGTCCCCAACAGGTGCGGTCGTGGACATCAGGAGCCTCCGTCGTTGGTGAGCGGGTGGAGCGAGGAGCCGCCGCCGGAGCCGCGGCGCACGTTCCGGACCTCGGAGCCGAGGAGCGGTGGGTCGTATGCGATGTCCTTACCGGTCGCACAGGCCACCGTGTGCCGCGCCCGGCCTGGGCCGACGATCACCACCACACGCGAGTTCGAGGTCATGCCGTCGAGCGTGCGGCGCGGAGGTTACCCGACCGCATCACGACTGTTTCCCGTGAGGAACGCTGCCCTCAGCGGGGGGCGGGCAGGGGTGTGAGGGTTTTCGAAGCGGCGAGTGGGGAGCCGGTGAGGAAGCCGAAACCTCACGCGCGGGCAGCCGGTCAGGAAGCCGAACTCTCACGCGCGGGGCAGCCGGTCAGGAAGCAGAAACCTCACGCGCGGGGCAGCCGGTCAGGAGACCGGCGGCTCGGAAGATCCTCAGGTGTGTGGCCTGTGCATTCATCAGGCCCGTAGGGTCCTGGTCATGCCCGACATACCCTTCGCCATGATCGCCGCCCTGTGTCTCGCCGCGCTCGCGGCCGGCTGGATCGACGCGGTGGTGGGCGGGGGCGGGCTGCTGCTCCTGCCGGTCCTCCTGCTGGGTCTGCCGGCCGGCACTCCGGCCGCGTACGCGCTCGGCACCAACAAGGCGGTGGCCATCGTCGGCACCTCGGGCGCCGCGGTGACCTATGCCCGCCGGACGCGGGTGGACGTGCGCACCGCCGTCCGTATCGGTCTGGCGGCGCTCGCCGGATCCTCCGCCGGGGCCTTCTTCGCGGCCGGGATGAGTACGGAGGTCCTCAAGCCGCTGATCATGGTGGTGCTGCTCGTGGTGGCCGCCTTCGTGATCCTGCGCCCCGCCTTCGGCACCGCCCCCGCGCCGGGCCCCGCCGGCCGCCGCCGCGTCCTGGCGGCCATCGCCCTCGCGGGTCTCGGCATCGGTTTCTACGACGGCCTCGTCGGGCCCGGCACCGGCACCTTCCTCGTTCTCGCCCTGACCGCCGTACTCCATCTCGACCTCGTCACCGCCTCGGCCACCGCGAAGATCGTCAACTGCTGTACCAACGCGGGCGCCCTCGCCACCTTCGCCTGGCAGGGCACGGTGCTGTGGCAGTTGGCCGCCCTGATGGCCGTGTTCAACCTCGCCGGCGGCACCCTCGGCGCCCGCACGGCACTGAAGAAGGGCAGCGGCTTCGTCCGTGTCGTCCTGCTCACGGTGGTGTTCGCGCTGGTGGCGAATCTGGCGTACGAGCAGTGGGCGGGCTAGCTCAGCGGCTTGCGGTCAGGTGGGCGAACACGACGACGTTCCCCTGGTAACCGGTCGCCCGCGAGTAACCGCCGCCGCAGGTGATGACCCGGAGCTCCGGGCGGGGGGCCGCGCCGTAGACCTTCCGGTCGGGGAAGCGGCGGGCGTCGTACACCTCGACGGCGTCGACGGTGAAGACGGCGACGCCGCCGTCGCGCCGGTCCACCTCGATGGCGGCGTTCTTGCGCAGGGCGCCGAGGCGGTAGAAGACGGAGGGGCCGTCGGCGTTGTCGACATGCCCGGCGACGATCGCGGTGCCGCGCTCGCCCGGTGTGGTGCCGGCCTCGTACCAGCCGGCGAGGTTCGTCCGCTCGGCGGGCGGGGCGGCGAGGCTGCCGGTGGGGGTCAGGGCGAGACCGGTCAGCGGGGCGTCGACGCGGATCGAGGGGATGCGGATCCGCCGGGGCGGGGAGGCGGAAAGGGGAGGGGCGGACCGTCTGCCCGCGCCCGCGACCGCGTTCGTCCCGCCCTCTCCCGTCCCGCCCTCGCTCGTCGTGCCGCCGTTCTGCGCGGCGGACGGCTGCGGCGGGGCGTGTGTCTCGGTGCCGTTGTGCAGCAGCCACGCGCCCGCGCAGAGGGCGACCGCGGTGCCGGCCGCTATGACGGTGTTTCCTACCTGATTCCCGACCCTGCTCCCGATCTCGCGCACGTGCTCCACGACCTTTCTCCCCTACGGGAGTCCCCGTACCCCCCTCCGGGCCGCGAGGGGCGTCGGGCCCGGAGGGGGAGGGGACATGCGGTACCGGCGGACGGACAGCGGAGGGTGTCCGTCAGATCCCGTCGCCTCTCGCCCGGCGATGCAGGAGCCAGGTACCGCCCGCGGCGGCGACGGTGAGAGCCGCCACACCGGCCGCGGTCTGCACGGGGTCGGGGCCGAGTGCGCCGCCGACCCCCGTCTTCACACTTCCGCGCGGAGCCACCGGCTGCCGCGCCGAGCTGAGCGTCACCACCAGGTCCCCGGTGAGCCGCCGGCCGCCCCGCGCGCACTGCGCGACGATCTCGTACGTCCCCGGCTGCGCGCTCGGCGGCACCAGGAACTCCCCGCTCGCCTCGCCCCGGCCGGTGTCGGGCGCGAGCGTGAAGCGCCCCGCGCCCACCGCGCCGGCGTCACCCGTCGCCGTACCGTCCGCGCCGCACGCCGGTGTGTGCACGGTGACCGGCTCGCCCGGTACGACACTGGCCGGGCGGATCTCCAGACCGCCGCCCCCGCCATCGGCCCCTCCGCCTCGGCCCCCGCCTCCGCCGCCTCCGCCGTCGGCGCCGCCGAGGACGGGATCGCCGTACGCGGGTGCGGCGATCCCGCCCGCGGCGGTGACGACGAGCGCGGTAGCGGTCAGCAGCCGGGCGGTACGTCGCATCTGTACTGCTCCTTCGAGCTCTTCGGGTCGCGTTCCTGCCCTTCCGAGGTAAGTGGCAGCGCGCCGAGCGCGCTTCCTGAGGGCGCGTCAGGAATGGGATGAATGGGTGTCAGGTGCCGGGGCGCGGCCGTTGTCCGTCCCGCTGTTTCAGCAGGTCACCGACGTGCGGGCGGTACGGCTTGGAAAAGGCCGCGCAGAGGGTGTGAACGGGTGACCGTCACCGTCGCGCCCGCCAGTCCCCGCCCTCGATGCGCCTGCCCCGGGACCGCAGCCGGGCGGCGACGGCCGGTGCGGCCACGTACACCCACGCCGCGCGCCGATCCCCGTTCCCGACCATCACCTCTCGCACCACGCGCTCGTAGAGGTTGCGCGGGTCGCCCGGCCGGTACTCCTCCAGCCGGTCCAGCTCGGTGAGCAGTCCCGCGTACGCCTCGGGGCGGGCGGTGACGAGTTCGCCGGCGACCCTTCCGGCGGGTTCCTCCAGGGCGTACGGATAGCCCGGCCCGTCGTACAGCACCGCGCCCGGGAACAGGGCGGGCTCCTCGTTCAGCGTGCGGCCGAGCAGGAACAGGTCGTGGTTGACCTCGCCGGGGCGGAGCGTGCCGTAGACGAAGAAAGGGAGGTGGGGGCCGGGGGGTGGGGTGGAGACGCGCACGGAAACGATTCTCTCCCCTCACCGCACCGGCACGCGGGCGCTATGGACATGAGTTGTCATGCCCCCTTAAATCTCAGGACGGCTTCATGAGCCGCCCCCACGCGCGCCCCCCACGGCGCCTTCCCGAGGAGACCGAGCAGACTGATGAGTCGGATACGGCAGCACGTCCGAGGTTCCCGTCTCGCCACCGCCGGCATCGCCGTCACCACGGCCACCCTGCTGGCCGCCGTACTCTCCCCGGCCGCCGACGCGGCCGACAGACCCACCCGCGCCACCGCGCTCGACCACGCGGCAGCCGCCCTCGCCGGCCACGCCGCGAGCCTGGGCCTCACCGCCCCCCAGGGCACCGCGGTCCGTGACGTCGTCATCGACAAGGACGGTACCCAGCACGTCCGTTACGACCGCACCTACCGCGAACTCCCCGTCCTGGGAGGCGACTTCGTGGT
Source organism: Streptomyces vulcanius (assembly GCF_042653945.1). Taxonomy (NCBI): domain Bacteria; kingdom Bacillati; phylum Actinomycetota; class Actinomycetes; order Kitasatosporales; family Streptomycetaceae; genus Streptomyces; species Streptomyces vulcanius. Next base: position 76,784 of record NZ_JBHSFK010000029.1, read on the forward strand.
CCATCTGGCGGCCGACGGCACGTACCGCAGCGCCGACAGGGCGACGAGGGCGGCGATCTCACTGCCGTCCATCACGCCGAAGCTCTCCGCCCCCAAGGCCGCCGACGCCGCCGTGAACGCCCTGCGCGCGGCGAACCTCGGCGAGACCCTCGAGCAGGTGAAGGCCAAGCCGCAGCTGGTGGTCGACGCACAGCACGGCGCCCCGAAGCTGGCCTGGCGGACGAACGCCGTCGGCCTGGACTCGCTCGGCAACCCGGTCGCCCGCACCGTACTGACCGACGCGCGCACCGGCGCCCAGATCGACGCCTGGGACAGCATCGAGACGGCGACCGGCGACGGCAGGTCCCTGTACGGCGGCACGGTCCCGCTGGAGACGACCCTCTCCGGCTCGACGTACCAGCTGAAGGACCCGACGCGCGGGAACACGTACACCGGTGACGCGGAGAACAAGACCGACCTGTGCATCTTCGGCATCTGCATCAGCCGTGCCCCGGCGACGCTGTTCACGGACGCCGACAACCACTGGGGGACGGGCGCCGCCGCGGACCGCTCGACGGCCGCCGTGGACGCCCAGTACGGCACGGACGTGACCTGGGACTACTACAAGAACGTGCACGGCAGGAACGGCATCGGGAACGACGGCAAGGGTTCCTACAACCGCGTCCACTACGGCAACAACTACGCGAACGCCTTCTGGGACGACAGCTGCTTCTGCATGACGTACGGCGACGGCAACGCCACGCAGCTCGGCCCGCTGGTGGCGCTGGACGTGGCGGGCCACGAGATGTCCCACGGCGTCACGTCGAAGACGGCCAACCTGACCTACTCGGGCGAGTCCGGCGGTCTGAACGAGGCCACCTCCGACATCTTCGGCTCGCTGGTCGAGTTCTACGCGGGCAACTCCTCCGACGCCGGTGACTACCTGATCGGCGAGAAGATCGTCCGCTCCGGCTTCGGCCGGGACGCCCTGCGTTACATGGACAAGCCGAGCAAGGACGCCAACTCCGCGGACTACTGGAGCAGTTCGGTCGGCAGCCTCGACGTCCACTACTCCTCCGGCGTCGCCAACCACTTCGCCTATCTGCTGGCCGAGGGCAGCGGCACAAAGACGATCAACGGGGTCACCTACAACTCCCCGACGTACAACGGCTCGACGGTCACCGGTATCGGCCGCGACAAGCTGGGGGCCATCTGGTACCGGGCGTTGACGGTCTACATGACCTCGTCGACGAACTACGCGGGGGCGAGGACGGCGACCCTGAACGCCGCCCGCGACCTCTACGGCGCCGGCACCACGGAGTACAACGCCGTGGCGGCGGCCTGGAGCGCGGTCAACGTGAACTGAGCCCGGGCGCCTGCCGGTTCTGGACGGTGCGTGGGGGACATGTGGGGAGGGTGTGAAAACTACTCGCTTTCCCGCGCACCGGTCGCCCCGTTAGGCTCCCTCCGCGCGCAACCCGCGCGACCAGGGGGAACCGGGGGTAACAGGGGACATGACCGAGGAAGCCGAGAGAGTCACCACAGCCGAGAAGGGCCCGAACGCGTGGTTGCAGGTCCCAGCGGCGTTCGTGATAGTGGCGGCGCTGGCGGGGGGCCTGTGGAAGGTGCAGCAGCGCAACGACGCGGAGCTGGCGGAGAAGAGGGTGAGCGCCGCCGCCGGACCGATCACCTGCTCGACGTCGACGCCCACGGGGATCCCGACGATGGTGCGGGCGGGCGTCAAGTACGTCTCCGCGAACCAGCTCTGCGAGGCACTGAACCGTCCGGACCTGACGACGCTGCTCGGCACACCGGGCGAGAAGGCGCTGTCGTACGGGGGCGGTGACGACTCGGTCGCGATGGGCGGCAGTGACATCCCCGCACCCGAGGTGAACGTCAGGCTGACCACGTACTCCGTCCAACTCGCGGCGACCTACGATCACTTCGCGGTCAAGGGAATGGCCGATCTGCTGGGCGGCGACGCCCGGGAGCGGACCTTCCTCGGGCGCCCGGCGGTGCTCTACTCGGACCGGACCTACGCGTTCGTCCTCGGCGTCCAGGCCGGCGGCGGCACGGTCAAAGGCGCTCCCGGCCACGTCACCCGCAGACTGGTGGTGGCCCGGGACGCCAAGGACGGCGGCGGTTCCTACGACATCTCCATCTGGCGCCAGGACTTCGCGCGCCCGGACGACGCGGTGCTCCTCCGGCTCGCCGCGCGGATCCTGCCGACCCTCCCGGGATGGAAGACCACCGGCTGAGCCCCCTGGCCCACAATTCTCCCGTGGACGAAGAAACCGCACAGGACCAGGCCGACCTGATCCCCCTCCTGCTCCAGCATCTGCACACCCCGCTCACGGGGACCTCGTACCTGCGCGGTGTCCTGCCCGCGCCGGGCGGAGCCGACGCCGTGCGGGTCGCCGTAGGGCCCGAAACCGCCGTGTCGACACGGGAGCTGACGCTCTACGAGTTCCCGCACCTCGTCGGGGACGACGTCATGACCGCGTACGACGTCATCGGGATGCTGCGCACCCTGTGCGCGGAGGGCGAACGACCGCCGGCGGTCGGCTCGGTGCTGGGGATGCCGCTCGTCGCCGTGGACCCGGCGACCGTGCCGCGGGCCGCCGAGAGCGCCGCGGACCGGGGGCTGCGGCTGCTGCGGACCCTGGCAGGGCCCCCGTACGACGAGACGTACGGGGAACCCCTGCTGCACGGTTTTCTCTTCCTGGACCAGGACCGGGTGCGGCTCTACTACCGGGTCGAGGGGCTGACCGGGGTGACCGCCGCCGACGTCCGGACGACCGGCGCGCTCACCGCCCTGATCGCGGCGCTGCCTTCGCTGCTGCGGGGCGAGGAGGAGCGGATGGTGGCGGACGGCGAGGATCCGCACTGCGCGCGGGTGCTGGAACTGACGTACTGGTGACGACGGCTGACCGGGGCCGGTGCCTCCTGAGCGCTTGGCCGCGGGGCCGCCGCCAAGCGCTCACACGAGGTTGATCAGCCCTTCGGCGCGTGAGCCATCGCGATCGTCTTCATCTTCAGGATGCGCACCGCCGCGGGGTCCGTCACGGGCGGGGAAGCCTTCTCCTTGGCCGCGGCGGCGACCGCCTTGGCCTTCTGCTTCTGTGTGCGCACGGAGTCGTCGTCCGTCGCGGAGTGCGAGGTCGCCGCGGCCGCGTGGACCTGCGACCCCGCCGCCACCGTCAGGCTGCCGAGCGCGAGAGCGCTGACCGCGGCGGTCCTGAACGTCGTTCCCAACTTGCTTGACTTGCGGGGGGCGGCATGGCGCATGGGAGTTCCTCTGCTGTCGGTTCGACTTGGACAGCTGGACTACGCAGCGCGGGCGCCCGGACGCGACACTCGGATGCGGTGATACAGATCACAGAGAATCGCTGTAGCGGGGGATCGGCGCCGGTGCGTACTTCCCGTACAGAGGTCCCCTGGCCGTTCTGCGGACGGATATGAATGGCGGAAGAGTGGCGAGAGGCGCGGAGGAAGAGGAGTTCGATGAATTCTATGCACTGGCCTACCCCAGGCTCGTTCGCCAGCTTTACGCGATGACCGGCGATCTGCCGGAGGCCCAGGATGTCGTGCAGGAGGCGTTCATAAGGGCCTGGGGCCGACGTGGGACATTCGCGAGCGGCGGTTCCCGGGAGTCGTGGATCCGCACCACGGCCTGGCGGCTCGCCGTATCCCGCTTCCGGCGTGTGCGGCGCGGTGTGCAACTCATGCAGCGTCATCACGAACAGCGCCACACCGAAGGCCCGTCCCCCGAACGCGTTGCTCTCGTCGAGGCACTTCGCACGCTTCCGAAGAAGCACAGAAGTGTCGTTGTCCTCCACCATCTGTGCGACCTCAGCGTCGAGCAGATAAGTGCCGAGACGGGCTGGCCGGCCGGTAGCATCAGGGTTTGGCTGGTCCGTGGGCGCCTGTCACTCGCCCGCCACTTCTCCCCCCTGCCGGACCAGGAGGTGGAGCATGTCGGATGAGCACGAGCGTCCTGTCTGGCTCACCGAGAGCATCGCCCAGTTGGAGAGTGTCCGGGTAGACCGGCCGGTGCCCGCACAGGAGTTGCGTCGCCGAAGTGTCCGACGCCGTCAACGCCGTACGCGTTCTGCCGCCATTGCGGCGATTGCCGTGACGGCACTCGGTGCAGGCACCTACTGGAATTCCGTGGGCGCGGACCGATCGGGGAAAGACCCCTCCCGCCACGGGGAGGCTTCCGAAATATCGGCGGCCAAAATATCGGCGGCCCAGGAGAAACTGCGGGCTTACTACTCGGTTCTGCCGGATGCCTTTGCCACGCCGGATTCGACGTCGAAGCTGTGGAAACTGATGACCGCTCATTTCACGGACACGGCACTGAAGCGAGAAGTCGTTCTCGAAGGCAGCGGAGCCGGCGACTTGGCGGCCACGTGTGGGCATGTGGAAGCTGCCACCACCTTCACCGTCGGCGACCCCCGCAGCGCCGGGGCCGACACCGTCCGCGCCCGCGTGACGAGCAGCAGCTCACCGGAATCGATCGAGGTCGATTTCGATCTCCGCACCATGAGAATCTCGAAATGGTCCTGTCCCGACGGGTCCTGACCGCGAGGGCGGAGCGAGTTCAGCCCGCCGCCAGCGCGCGCTCCACCCCCGGCTCCTTCGGGCCCAGGAAGTGCGGATCCGGCTCGAACACCGCGTCCAGCGCCGCCTTGCCCGCCGCGAGGATCTCCCGGGTGCCGCCGTAGTACCAGGTGACGTCGTGCTTGGCGTCGACCCCGACGCCGTACGAGTCGACCCCCGCCGCCTCGCACAGGGCGACCGCCCGCCGGATGTGGAAGCCCTGGCTGATCAGTACGGCCCGGTTCACGCCGAAGATCTTCTTCGCGCGGACGCAGGAGTCCCAGGTGTCGAAACCGGCGTAGTCGCTGACGATCCGCGTGTCCGGCACCCCGTGCTTCTTCAGGTAGGCGCGCATGGCGTCGGGCTCGTCGTAGTCCTCGCGGCTGTTGTCGCCGGTGACGAGGACGACCTCGATCCGGCCCGCCCGGTACAGCTTCGCCGCCGCGTCCAGGCGGTGCGCGAGATACGGCGACGGTTCCCCGTCCCACAGACCGGCGCCGAAGACGACCGCGACCTCGGTGCGCGGCGCGTCGGCCGTCGTACGGAGCCGGTCGGCCGTCGACACGTACAGCCAGGTCACCGGCAGCAGCGCGAGCACGCACCCGGCCATCACGGCCTGCACCAGCCGCCGCCGTCCGGCCCGGGTGCGCGGCAGCCGCGGTCGACGGATGTTCATGAGGTGCCCCCTGCGTCGATCTCTCGTTCGACCCGGGAAGACGCGGTACAGGTCGATCCGGTTCGCCCGCCCGCACCGGAGGCCGCACCTCACATCGCGTCCCCGGGCACCGTGAACCCCCCGAAAAAACATGGGAAGGGTCAGGCAACGGGTGCGCAACCTCGCTCGGCGAGGATCGGGTCATGAGCAGCCAGTCCAGTCTCGTCCAGTTCGGCGGACGCCGGCGCCCCGGCCCGCCCGCGCTGGTCGTCGTCGCCCACGGCAGCCGCGACCCGCGCGCCCTGCGCACCGTCCGCGCACTCCTCGACGGCGTCCGCGAGCAGCGCCCCGGCCTGCCCGTGCACCTCGGACACATCGAGCTCAACGAGCCCCTGCTGACGGACACCCTGGCCGGCCTGGACGCGAGCGGCACCACGGACGCCGTCCTGGTCCCGCTCCTCCTCGCCCGCGGCTACCACGTCAAGCGGGACATCCCCGAGATGGCCGCCGCCGCGCGGGTACGCACGCGCGTGGCCGACCCGCTCGGCCCGCACCCCCTCCTCGTGGACGCCCTGCACACCCGCCTGCTCGAGGCGGGCTGGCCCCCGGCGATGACGCCCCAGGAGCTCCGCACGCGCGGGGTGGTCCTCGCGGCGGCCGGCTCCCGCGACCCCGACTCCGCGACCGACACCCGCCGCACGGCCCACCTCCTCGCGCAGCGCCTGGGCGTCCCGGTGATCCCGGCCTACGCCTCGACGGCGACCCCGACGGTCCCCGAGGCGGTCCGCGCGCTCAGCGAGAGGGGGCGCGACAGCGTGGCGATCGCCTCCTGCTTCACCGCCCCCGGCCGCTTCGCGACGGAGTCCGCGGCGGCGGCCCCGTGGATCGCCTCGGCCCCCCTGGGCACCCACCCCGCGATGGCCGACCTCCTGCTCCACCGCTACGACCGAGCGCTTGAAAGAAGCGATGCGAGCAACGCCGCTGCCTGAGGGGCGCGGCGAACCGCACCACCCGGCACCCCAGTAGGCACCCAATTGTCACTACCGCCGCTTACTGTCGAAACATGCCCTACGTGCCCTACGACCCGCCGTCCACCGAACGCTGGGCTCCCGAGCCCGACAAGCGCCCGGGCCGCACCGCCTTCCAGCGGGACCGCGCACGCGTCCTGCACTCCTCCGCGCTCAGAAGACTCGCGGGCAAGACCCAGGTGGTCACACCGGGGGCGCGCACCGACGCCTGGGACGCCACCCCCCGCACCCGCCTCACCCACTCCCTGGAGTGCGCCCAGGTAGGCCGGGAGCTGGGCGCGGCCCTCGGCTGTGATCCCGATCTCGTCGAGGCGGCCTGTCTCTCGCACGACCTGGGCCACCCGCCCTTCGGCCACAACGGCGAACAGGCGCTGAACGACTTCGCGCGCGACTGCGGCGGTTTCGAGGGCAACGCCCAGTCGCTGCGGCTGCTCACCCGCATCGAGCCCAAGCGCTTCACCGCCGAGGGCTCCGTGGGCCTGAACCTCACCCGCGCCACCCTCGACGCGGCCACCAAGTACCCGTGGTCCCGGGGCGCGCACCCCACCAGCCCGGCGTCCCCGAAGTTCGGCGTCTACGAGGACGACCGGCCGGTCTTCGACTGGGTCCGCAAGGAGGCCCCCGGCACCCGTACCTGCTTCGAGGCACAGGTCATGGACTGGGCGGACGACGTGGCGTACTCGGTGCACGACGTGGAGGACGGCCTGCACGCCGGCCACATCGAGCCCGGCAGCCTGCGCGCCGAGCACGAGCGCCAGGAGGTGTTCCGGGTCGCGATCGGCCGTTACGTCCCCGCCGGCACCGACCCGGCCGAGCTCGCCGCCGCCCTCGACCGTCTGCTGGCCGAGGAGTGGTGGCCGCACGGCTACGACGGCACGGCAGCCGCCCAGGCCCGCCTCAAGGACGCCACCAGCCAGCTCATCGGCCGCTTCTGCCTCGCCGCCGAGGGCGCCACCCGGGAGCGATGGGGGTACCTCCCAGGCCGTTCAGGCACTGGGGGAGGCACCGGGCCGCTCACCCGCTACGGCGCCGAGCTCGTCGTACCGCACGAGACGCGACTGGAGTGCGCGGTCCTCAAGGCCGTCGCCGACCGGTACGTCATGCAGCGCGCCGAGCAGGAGCTGCTGCGGGCGGACCAGCGCGTCGTCATCTCCGAGCTCGCCGAGGCCCTCACCGCCCGCGCGCCGGACGGCCTCGACCCCCAGTTCCGCGCCCTGTTCGACCAGGCCGCCGACGACCGGGCCCGCAAGCGGGTCGTCGTCGACCACATCGCCTCCCTCACCGACGCCTCCGCCCGCTCGCTTCACACCCGGCTGACGGGGCAGACGGGAAGGACGTGAAAAGAGTGGGACAAGGTCAGGAAAAAGAACGGCCGGGTGCGCCCAAACGGGCTCGAACCTGACCCAGCGTGGCCTGATCGGGGCACGTCCCCTTCCCCCATCACGTGTCTGTGCGGGACGCTCGCATGTGGCTGTTCGTTTACGAGGAGGCATCACGTGGTCGACGCGGATCAGACATTTGTCATCGTCGGAGGAGGCCTGGCCGGCGCGAAGGCGGCCGAGACGCTGCGGGCGGAGGGCTTCACCGGCCGGGTGATACTGATCTGCGACGAACGCGACCACCCCTACGTGCGGCCCCCGCTCTCCAAGGGCTTCCTGCTCGGCAAGGAGACCCGCGAGAGCGTCTTCGTGCACGAGCCCGCCTGGTACGCGCAGAACGACATCGAGCTGCACCTCGGCCAGACCGTCGACAGAATCGAGCGCGGCGCCCGGACCGTCCGCTTCGGCGACGACGGCACACTCGTCCACTACGACAAACTGCTTCTGGCCACCGGCGCCGAGCCGCGCCGTCTGGACATTCCCGGCACCGACCTCGCGGGCGTGCACCATCTGCGCCGGCTCGCGCACGCCGAGCGGCTCAAGGGCGTCCTGGCCTCCCTCGGCCGGGACAACGGCCACCTGGTGATCGCCGGCGCCGGCTGGATCGGCCTGGAGATCGCGGCGGCGGCCCGCGAGTACGGCGCGGAGGTCACCGTCATCGAACCGGAGCCGACCCCGCTGTACGGCGTCCTCGGCCCCGAACTCGGCAACGTCTTCGCCGAGCTGCACCGCGAGCACGGCGTGCGCTTCCACTTCGGCGCCCGGCTCACCGAGATCGTCGGCCAGGACGGCATGGTCCTCGCCGTCCGCACCGACGACGGCGAGGAGCACCCGGCGCACGACGTCCTCGCGGCGATCGGCGCGGCCCCCCGCACCTCCCTCGCGGAGGCGGCGGGCCTGGCGCTGGCCGAGCGCGCCCACGGCGGGGGCATCGCCGTGGACCACAAGCTGCGCACCTCCGACCCCGACATCCACGCCGCCGGGGACGTCGCGTCCTTCCCGCACGGCCTGTTCGACACCCGGCTGCGCGTCGAGCACTGGGCCAACGCGCTGAACGGCGGTCCGGTCGCGGCCCGCGCGATGCTCGGCCAGGACGTCGCCTACGACCGCGTGCCCTACTTCTTCACCGACCAGTACGACCTCGGGATGGAGTACAGCGGCTGGGCGCCACCGGGCTCGTACGACGAGGTGGTGATCCGGGGCGACGCGGGCAAACGGGAGTTCATCGCGTTCTGGGTGAAGGAGGGCCGCGTCCTCGCCGGGATGAACGTCAACGTGTGGGACGTCACAGAGCCCATCCAGAAGCTGATCCGTGACCGGGCGCCGGTGGACACCGAGGCTCTGGCGAATCCACATGTGCCGTTGGAGAGCCTTGGCGCCTGAGCATCTGCCGAGACCCGTGACTTCGCGGGTGCCGGCCGTGCGTGGCTGGTCGCGCCCACGCGGCGGAGCCGCACATGTCACAGCCCCGCGCCCCTGAGGGGCGCGCCCGCGCCCCGGAGGTGTCGGTGCGGCCCCGTAGAATCACCTCGTGGCAGGACGGATCAACGACGAGGACGTGAAGGCGGTACGGGACGCGGTCCCGATCGACGCCGTCGTGTCCGAGTACCTCCAGCTACGGGGCGCGGGCGGCGGCAACCTCAAGGGTCTCTGCCCCTTCCACGACGAGAAGTCGCCGTCGTTCCAGGTCAGCCCGAGCAAGGGACTCTTCCACTGCTTCGGCTGCCAGGAGGGCGGCGACACCATCACGTTCGTGATGAAGGTCGACCACCTCACCTTCTCCGAGGCCGTCGAGCGCCTCGCCGCCCAGGCCGGCATCACCCTGCGCTACGAGGAGGGCGGATACAACCCCTCCCACCAGCGCGGCGAACGCATCCGCCTGGTCGAGGCCCACAAGATCGCCGCCGACTGGTACGCGGAACAGCTCGCCATCAGCCCCGAGGCCGACACCGGCCGGATCTTCCTCGCCGAGCGCGGCTTCGACCAGGCCGCCGCCGTCCACTTCGGCGTCGGCTACAGCCCCCAGGGCTGGGACCACCTCACCCGCTTCCTGCGCGGCAAGGGCTTCACCGACAAGGAACTGCTCCTGTCCGGGCTCTCGCAGGAGGGCCGCCGCGGTCCCATCGACCGGTTCCGCGGCCGTCTGATGTGGCCGATCCGCGACATCGGCGGGGACGTCGTCGGCTTCGGCGCGCGCAAGCTGTACGAGGCCGACAACGGACCCAAGTACCTCAACACGCCCGACACCGCGCTCTACAGGAAGTCCCAGGTGCTGTACGGCATCGACCTCGCCAAGCAGCACATCGCCAAGGCCAGCCGGGCCGTCGTCGTCGAGGGCTACACCGACGTCATGGCCTGCCACCTCGCCGGGGTGACGACCGCGATCGCCACCTGCGGCACCGCCTTCGGAAGCGACCACATCAAGATCCTCCGCCGGCTGCTGATGGACAACGGCAGCGCCCGCGTGATCTTCACCTTCGACGGCGACGCGGCCGGCCAGAAAGCGGCCCTGCGCGCCTTCGAGGACGACCAGAAGTTCGCCGCCGAGACGTACATCGCCATCGCCCCCGACGGCATGGACCCCTGCGACCTGCGCCTCGCCAAGGGCGACGAGGCGGTCGCCGACCTCGCCGAACCCCGCACACCGCTCTTCGAGTTCGCGCTGCGCCAGATCGTCGTCCGCTACGACCTCGACACCCCGGCGGGGCGCGCGGCGGCCCTGGACGAGGCCGCGCCCATCGTCGCCCGCATCAAGAACAGCGGTGCGCAGCACGAGGTCGCCGTCCAGCTGGCCGGCATGCTCGGCATCCTGGACACCCAGTTCGTCGTCAAGCGCGTGGCCCAGCTGGCCCGTTGGGCCCGCGACCGCGGCGGCAAGGGTCCGGCCCCCGGCGGCAACCGCGCCCCCCAGCAGTACGAGGCCGCCCCCCGCCCCGCCACCGGCGGCCCCGCCCTCACCCTGCGCAACCCCGTCTACGCGACGGAACGCGAACTGCTGAAACTCGCCCTGCAACGCCCCGAGTTGGTCTCCCCGCACTTCGACGCGTACGGCGTCGACGAGTTCACCGCCGCCCCCTACGCCGCCGTACGCCAGGCGGTCATGGACGCGGGCGGCGCCGAGTGGGGCGTACAGGACCCGCAGGACTACCTGATGCGGGTCCGCGAGGCGGCACCGGACGACACGGTCCGCGCGATGGTCACGGAGCTGGCCGTCGAGGCGATCATGCGCAAGACGGTCGACGAGCTCTACGCGGGACTCCAGTTGGTGACCGTCCGCCGCCGGGCCGTGGAACGCCGGATCCGCGACGTCAACTCCCAGCTGGCCCGCATCGGGGCCGTCGGCGACCAGGCGGGGTTCGCCGCCGTGCAGAACGAGCTGTGGGTCCTCCAGCAGTACGACCAGGCACTGCAAACGCACGGCGCCGCAGCCCTCTGAGCAGGCCGTTACGGCCCGGACCCAAAAAGTCACCGCACGCCCCTCGTGGCGGGGATGTGTCGTCCCCCACACTGGTCCCGGTGCCTGAGTCCTCGGAGCGGCCCCCGGAGCACCGCTGCCGCTCACCTCAGCAGCGATCATCCTGGAGGTCGCCCCCGTGCAGACCCAGACTCTGACGCAGACCGACCGCACGACCGACAGCACCACCACCGCCGGCCCGACCACCGAGGGCACGGATCCGGACGCCGAGACCGACGTCCTGGTCGCCGTCCCGCCGCAGAACCGTGCCGCGCACCACCCGGAGACGGAGACCGAACCACCCGCCGAGCCGCCCGCCGAGGCGCTGGAGGAGGCTCCAGAGCACGTGGCCCCGGCCCGCGTCACCGACACCAGCGGCCCCTCGTCCGACCTCTTCCGCCAGTACCTGCGGGAGATCGGCCGCATCCCACTGCTCACCGCGGCCGAGGAGGTCGAGCTGGCCCGCCGCGTCGAGGCCGGCCTGTTCGCCGAGGAGAAACTCGGCGGCACACCCGACCTGGAGGGCGAACTCGCCCTCGACCTCGACCGGCTCGTCGTCATGGGCCGGATGGCCAAGCGCCGCCTCATCGAGGCCAATCTGCGGCTCGTCGTCTCCGTCGCGAAACGGTACGTCGGCCGCGGGCTCACCATGCTCGACCTGGTGCAGGAGGGCAACCTCGGGCTCATCCGGGCCGTCGAGAAGTTCGACTACGCCCGCGGCTACAAGTTCTCGACGTACGCCACCTGGTGGATCCGCCAGGCCATGTCCCGCGCCCTCGCCGACCAGGCCCGCACCATCCGCGTCCCGGTGCACGTCGTCGAGCTGATCAACCGGGTGGTGCGCGTCCAGCGCCGGATGCTCCAGGAACGCGGCTACGAGCCGACGTCCGAGGAGGTCGCCGACCAGCTGGACCTGGCCCCGGAGCGGGTCGGCGAGGTGCTGCGCCTGGCCCAGGAACCGGTCTCCCTGCACGCCCCGGTGGGCGAGGAGGACGACGTCGCCCTCGGCGACCTCATCGAGGACGGCGACGCGGCGAGCCCGGTCGAGTCGGCGGCGTTCCTGCTGCTGCGCGAGCACCTGGAGGCCGTGCTCTCCACCCTCGGCGAACGCGAGCGGAAGGTCGTACAACTGCGCTACGGCCTCGCGGACGGCCGCCCGCGCACCCTGGAGGAGATCGGCCGCATCTTCGGCGTGACGCGCGAGCGGATACGCCAGATCGAGTCGAAGACCCTGAACAAACTCCGCGACCACGCCTTCGCGGACCAGCTGAGGGGTTACCTGGACTGAAGAGGGGCCGCTTTCCCGGAAGGGAGGCGGCCCCCTTCGGCCGCTAGTCCACCTCCGCCACCGCCTGCGCGAACTGCGCCTTGTACAGCCGCGCGTACGCCCCGTCCGCCGCCAGCAGCTCGGTGTGCGCGCCCTGTTCCACGATCGAGCCGTTCTCCATCACCAGGATGGTGTCCGCGTCCCGGATGGTGGACAGCCGGTGGGCGATGACGAACGACGTGCGCCCGTGCGCCAGCTTCGCCATCGCCTTCTGGATCAGCACCTCGGTACGGGTGTCGACGGAGCTGGTCGCCTCGTCGAGCACCAGTATCACCGGGTCGGACAGGAACGCCCGCGCGATGGTGATCAGCTGCTTCTCACCGGCGCTGACCCCGCTGCCCTCGTCGTCGATGACGGTGTCGTACCCCTCGGGAAGCGTGCGGACGAACCGGTCCGCGTGGGCCGCGCGCGCCGCCTCCTCGATCTCGCCCCGGGTGACCTCGTGGGAGGCGCCGTAGGCGATATTCTCCGCGATGGTGCCGCCGAACAGCCAGGTGTCCTGGAGGACCATGCCGATCCCGGCGCGCAGCTCGTCCCGGGTCATCTTCACGATGTCGACGCCGTCGAGGGTGATACGGCCGCCGGAGACGTCGTAGAACCGCATGAGGAGGTTGACGAGGGTGGTCTTGCCGGCGCCCGTCGGGCCGACGATCGCGACCGTGTGGCCGGGTTCGACGGTCAGCGAGAGGTCCTCGATGAGCGGCTTCTCGGGGTCGTACCGGAAGGACACGTTCTCGAGGGCCACCCGCCCGCGCAGTTCCTCGGGCCGCTCTGCCGCGACCGGATCCGCCTCCTGCTCCTCCGCGTCCAGGAGTTCGAAGATCCGCTCGGCGGAGGCGACGCCCGACTGGACCAGGTTCGCCATCGAGGCGACCTGCGTCAGCGGCATCGAGAACTGCCGGGAGTACTGGATGAAGGCCTGCACGTCACCGATGGACAGCGCGCCGGACGCGACCCGCAGACCGCCGACCACCGCCACCAGCACGTAGTTGATGTTCGACACGAAGAGCATCAGGGGCTGCATGATCCCGCTGTTGAACTGCGCCTTGAACCCGGCCTCGTACAGCGCGTCGTTCTGCTCGGCGAACGCCTGCGCCGACTCCTCCTGACGGCCGAACACCTTCACCAGCGTGTGGCCGGTGTACATCTCCTCGATATGGGCGTTGAGCTTGCCGGTGGTGCGCCACTGCTGCACGAAGTGCGGCTGCGACCGCTTGCCCACCTTCGCCGCGACGAACGCCGACAGCGGGACGGTGACCAGCGCGACCAGCGCGAGCAGCCAGGACACCCAGAACATCATCGCCAGCACACCGATGATCGTCAGCAGCGAGTTGACGAGCTGGCCCATCGACTGCTGGAGGGTCTGCCCGATGTTGTCGATGTCGTTCGTGGCGCGGGAGAGGACCTCGCCGCGCTGGCGCTTGTCGAAGTACGACAGCGGCAGCCGCGACAGCTTCGTCTGCACGTCCTCGCGCATCCGGTACATCGTGCGGTTGACGGCCCGGTTGACCATGCGCGTCGCCACCGCCATCAGCAGACCGGCGACGAGGAACACCACGAGGGCGAGCAGCAGGACCTCGCCGACCTGGTCGAAGTCGATGCCCTTGCCGGGGGTGAAGTCGGTGCCCTTGAGCATGTCGGCGACGCTGCCCTCGCCGCGCTCACGCATCGCTTGGAGCACCTGCTCCTTGCTGTCGCCGGCCGGCATCTCGCGGCCGATGATGCCGGCGAAGACGAGGTCGGTGGCCTTGCCGAGGATCTTCGGGCCGACCACGTTGAGGCCGACGCTGAGGACCACGCAGAACAGCATCACGTAGAGGGTGAGCCGCTCCGCCCTGAAATGGCCGAGCAGCCGTTTGCCGGACACCTTGAAGTCCATCGAACGGCTGTCGGGGCCGGTGCCGGCCATCATGCGCCCCATGGGCCCGGCCATCAGGCAGCCTCCGCTTCTGTGAGCTGGGAGAGCACGATCTCCCGGTAGGTCTCGTTGCCGGCCATCAGTTCGCCGTGGGTGCCCGTGCCGACCACCCGGCCCTCGTCGAGGACGATGATCCGGTCGGCGTCACGGATGGTCGCGACCCGCTGGGCGACGATCACCACGGTCGCCTCGGCGGTCTCCTCGCCGAGCGCCTTGCGCAGGGCCGCGTCGGTGGCGTAGTCGAGGGCGGAGAAGGAGTCGTCGAAGAGGTAGATCTCCGGCCGCTGGACGAGCGTACGGGCGATGGCGAGGCGCTGCCGCTGACCACCGGAGACATTCGTCCCGCCCTGTGCGATGGGGGAGTCCAGACCGTTCTCCAGCTTGCTGACGAAGCCCTTGGCCTGCGCCACCCCCAGCGCGTGCCACAGCTCCTCGTCGGTCGCGTCCGGGTTGCCGTAGCGCAGGTTGGTGGCCACCGTGCCCGCGAACAGGTACGGCTTCTGCGGGACGAGTCCGACGGTCCGTGCGAGCAGGACGGGATCCAGCTCGGCGACGGCGGTGCCGTCCACGAGGACCTCCCCGTCGGTGGCGTCGAACAGCCGGGGGACCAGGCCCAGCAGGGTGGACTTGCCGCTGCCCGTCGAGCCGATGACGGCGGTCACCTCGCCGGGCCGGGCCACCAGGTCGATCGCCTTGAGGACGGGCTCCTCGGCGCCCGGGTAGCGGAAGCCGGCTCCCCGGATCTCCAGATGCCCGTGCCGCCGCAGCTCGGTGACGGGCGCCACCGGCGGTACCACGGACGAGGAGGTGTCGAGGACCTCCTGGACGCGCTCGGCGCACACCTCCGCGCGCGGCACCATCATGAACATGAAGGTGGCCATCATCACGGACATGACGATCTGCATCAGGTAGGCGAGGAACGCGGTCAGGTCACCGATCTGCATCCCGCCGCTGTCGATGCGGTGGGCCCCGAACCAGACCACCGCGATCGACGACAGGTTCACCGTGGTCATGACCACCGGGAACATCAGCGCCAGCAGGTTGCCGGTCTTCAGGGAGATGTCGGTGAGGTCGCCGTTCGCCTTCGCGAAGCGCTGCTGCTCGTAGTCGTCCCGGACGAAGGCACGGATCACCCGGTTGCCGGTGATCTGCTCGCGCAGCACCCGGTTGACCGTGTCGAGCCGCACCTGCATCGACCGGAACAGCGGTCGCAGCCGCAGCACGATCAGCGTCACACAGATACCGAGGACGGGGACCACGGCCACCAGCACCCCGGACAGCGGTACGTCGAGGCCGAGCGCCATGACGATGCCGCCCACACACATGATCGGCGCCGACGCCATCAGGGTGAACGCCATCAGGGCCAGCATCTGGATCTGCTGGACGTCGTTGGTGGTCCGGGTGATCAGCGTGGGCGCGCCGAACTGGCCCACCTCGCGGGCGGAGAAGGACTGCACCCGGTCGAACACCGCCCCCCGCACGTCCCGGCCGAGCGCGGAGGCGGTACGGGCGCCGTAGTAGACGGCCCCGATGTTGCAGACCACCTGCGCCAGCGAGATGCCGATCATCACGCCGCCGAAGGACAGGATGTAGCCGGTGTCCCCCTCGACGACACCCTTGTCGATGATGTGCGCGTTCAGCGTGGGCAGGTACAGGGTGGCGCAGGTCTGGAGGAACTGCAGCAGCAACAGCAGGGCGATGGGTTTCCTGTACGGCCTGAGAAAGGTCCGCAGTAGTCGTATGAGCACGCTACGTCTCTCGGAGTGGGCGGGCGGGGCACGGGCAGGCAATCAGTTGCCCCTGGCCCCTATCGTGGAACACTCCACCCGCGTTACCTCAACTGATTAAGCCGAGAGCAGTGCGATATACGGCCTTCCGCGTAGGTTCCTGATCGGTTTCTTACCTGGAGCCTCATCCACGGAAGGCCCCGGGGTGGGTCTGCTCCCGCACGGACACGTACTGCTGGCGCACCGCCTGCCCCACGGCCAGCTCGTCGCCCGGGTCCAGGACCTGGGCCGTCGCCCCCTGCCAGGCCGGCGGGGTGCGCGGGTCGAGCGTCTGCTGCTTCACCCCGAGCGCCCAGGCGGCCTGCCGGGCCGCCCCGATCGCCGCGTAGTCGGCGGGCTGCGGTACGACGACCTGCGCGCCGAAGAGCGCGGGCGCGGCGGCCTGTACGGCAGCCAGCTCGGCCGCGGCCCCCAGGAGGAAGACCCGCCGTACGTCCACGCCCCGCCCGCGCAGCACGTCGAGCGCGTCCGCCAGCCCGCACAGCATGCCCTCGAAGGCGGCCCGCGCGAAGTGCTCGGGCTTCATGGACTCGCGCCGCAGCCCGGCCAGGGTCCCCGCGGTGTGCGGCAGATTGGGGGTGCGCTCGCCCTCCAGATAGGGGAGCAGCACCAGCCCGTGCGCCCCCGGCGTCGACTTCATCGCCAGCTCGGACAGGCTCTCCAGATCGGCCACGCCGAGCAGTTCGGCGGCACCGCGCAGAGTCCGTACGGCGTTCAGGGTGGTGACGACCGGGAGGTGCATGCCGGTCGCGTCGGCCAGGGAGGTGATCATCCCGGTCTGGTCGACCAGCGCCTCGGGGTGGATGGCCATCACGGAGCCGGAGGCGCCGAGCGACACGACCGCGTCGCCCATGCCGAGCCCGAGGCCCAGGGCCGCCGCCATGGTCTCGCCGGTGCCGGCGGAGATCAGCAGCCCCTCCGGGGTGGTACCGGCCGCCTCGGACGGGCCGATCACGTCGGGGAGCATGGCCTGGTGACCGAGCGCCAGTTCGACCAGATCCGGCCGGTATCCGCCGGTGGCGGCGGACCAGTACCCGGTTCCCGAAGCGCCGCCCCGGTCGGTCGTCCTCCTGACCGGCCGCCCGAGCAACTGCCACACCAGCCAGTCGTGGGCCTGCAACAGCACGGTGGTGCGCAGCGCGGCCTCCGGCTCGGTCTTGGCGAGCCACCGCAGCTTGGTCACCGGCTGCGCGGCCTGCGGTACGCAGCCCACCGCCTGGGCCCAGGCCTCGCGCCCGCCGAGCGCGTCGATGAGATCGGCCGCGGCGACCTGCGCCCGCTTGTCCCCGCCGACCATCGCAGGGCGGACGGTGTTGCCCTGGGCGTCCAGCGGGACCAGGGCGTTCTGCTGCGAGGACACCCCGATCGCCTGCACGCCCTCCAGCAGCCCGCCCCCGGCGGCCTCACCCAGGGACAGCAGCCATGCCTGTGGATCGACGTCACTGGGCCGGGCCCCGCCGCTGTCGGGGCCCTCCATCGGATGCGGCGCGTAGCCCTGCCTGAGCACGGCTCCGGTATCGGCGTCGCAGACGACGATGCGAGTGAAATCGGGTGAACTGTCCAACCCGGCGACTATCCCCATGGCGAAAATTCTGCCGCACCGCGCGGGGTGACCGCGCCGCGTCTTCGGGCAGCCTCAGGTATTGCTCGTGCCCCAGTCGTCCTCCGCACCGGTCCGCCCCCGCTCACGCAGCGACCGTACCCGTCCGGCCACCGAGTCCGGCATCCGGTCGCCGACCTTCGCGCTCACCGCGTGGTAGGCCTTGCCCGCGTACTGCCGGCCCTGCTGCGCGGCGGTCTCGGCGGTGTTGCGCACCGCCGGGTTCTGCGCGACCTGCCGGGCCGACTTCTTCAACTGTTCGTATCGCTCGCGCCCGGCCCGCGTGCCCAGCACGTAACCGACGGCGAGTCCGACGACGAACGTGAGCCGGTAGCGCATGACGGCCACCCTTCCCTTGAGTAGGCCCCTGGCACGATCGACGGCACCGGGGGAACCGATTGGCGGAGCACCCCCCTGCTTGCGCTAATGTATGTGTCGCAGCGAGCGAGCGCCCCCTGGCGAATACCCAGGTAGCTACGTTCGATGCAACGAAGCAATCCTCCGTAGCTCAATTGGCAGAGCAGCCGGCTGTTAACCGGCAGGTTACTGGTTCGAGTCCAGTCGGGGGAGCGCGGTCCTCCGTAGCTCAATTGGCAGAGCAGCCGGCTGTTAACCGGCAGGTTACTGGTTCGAGTCCAGTCGGGGGAGCATCGTGAACGAGGACCCCGAGGGGGGTCCTTTTTCATGTGGTGTCTCATGCCGGTGTCACATTTCGGGTCGGCGTCCACGCCGACGGGAACCACGCAGGCCGCAGCGTGGTCTCCATGGTCGTGCAAGATCGGCTGGCCGAAGCGTGAGATCGTATGAGCGGCTATGCTGCGGCAGACGACGCGCACGCATGTACGCGACACGCCGCTATGGGGCGGTAGCTCAGCCGGTTAGAGCAGCGGACTCATAATCCGTCGGCCGTGGGTTCGAGTCCCACCCGCCCCACCTGCGCAGGCCTGTGATTTGCGGAAACGTTCATTTGTGGGTGTCGGAGCGTCAACTTTGCCTGAACGGACTGAATCCGCTGCTCGTGGGTTTGGAGTCCGGCGGCGCTCGGGGGAGTTCCAACCCATCTGACCTGCGGTGGAGTAGGTGTTCGCGGTTGCCGCTCGTGGTCCGGGTGGCTGCGCTGAGGGCCGATGCCAAGACCCAGGGGCCGTACAGGGGCCGGGGCGGCGTGGTCGGGCCCAGGTGGCGGTGTCTACGGGGCGAATCGGTGTCCCATTTGCCGGTTGTGCGGCATGGGCTGCCATCGTGCTGTGGAGACTCTGTCGCCCTCGTGTCGCTCGACCTGTGATGACGTCCAGGGGTAGGGAAACTGCCCCAAGAGGAAACCGCCCTGGTGGGTTACTCGCCGCTCTTGCGCAGAGCCCTGCGGTTCGACGGGTCAGACCGGTGGAACGGTCACCAATAGGCCCTGTCCAGCTGTGGAATGCCGCGAACAGGTGTGCGCCGGCTGGGCAGCAGTGACCGCGCCTTTGAGCGCCTCGGGCCAGAGAATGGCCTCCTTCAGTGTGGGTGGTAGACCGCGCTGGCGCGATCGGCGGGCCGGCGTCGGCGAGCACGTCCAAGGGGGAAGCGCGCGGGTCCCCGCGATCCTGGAGGTTCCGGCGAGTGAACCTGCATACGGACGGTTCTTGGCTGTCCGTCCAGGCGGGGGTTCGGGTGGTTTGGCGATGGGGCTTGACCTTCGAGTTGTGGCGAGGCCTTACCGTCCGTGGTGCGACGACCTACCGCATATCGCAGCTGGCGGAGCGCCCCGGCATCCAGTCGCAACGCTGCGCTTCGATCACTGGACTACTGCCGACGGAGCGGACGGCGTCCGGATGTCGCGGGAACGGAGATCGCGGAGGTTTCTGCCCAGGGCGGGTTCGCGCCCGGGACTGAGCAGGTCAGGGCAGCGACGCCCGCGCCGAGGTACAGGCGTCGGTGACGTCCTCGGGGCTCAGTGCATCGAGTCGGCCGCCCAGGTGTCCCAGTGCGGCGAGGCGGTGCAGCAGGCCCGCGGTGAAGGAGTCCCCGGCCCCCACTGTGTCGACGACGTCCACGGCCGGGGTCGGGACGGTGACGCGGTGGCCGTCGAGGGAGGCGAGGGCACCGCGCCCGCCGAGAGTGATCACGACCAGGCGCGCGCCGGCGGCGCGCCAGGTGTCGCACGCCTTCTCGGGGCTGACGCCGGGGAGGAGCTGGGCGAGGTCGTCTTCGCTGAGGCGGAGGATGTCGGCGAGGGCGCACCAGTGGGGGAGCCGTTCGCGGTAGGCGGCGGCCGGTACGAGCAGGGGGCGGACGTTGGGGTCGATGGACACGGTGACGTGTTCGCGGGCCTTGGCGAGGTGGTCCTCGATGCGGGTGCCGCCGGGTTGGCGTATGAGTGCCAGGGAGCCGGTGTGCAGGCAGGCCGCGCTGTCCCACCCGGTGGTGGTGAGTTCCTCGTCGGTCCACTGCCAGTCGGCCGCGCTGTCGGCGTAGAAGGTGTAGGTCGCCTGGCCGGTCTCGTCGAGGTCGGCGACGGCGAGGGTGCTGGGCTCGGGGGCGGTCACGCTGCCGGTCAGGTCGACGCCGGAGGCGCTGAGGCGGGCACGGAAGAGGGTGCCGAAGACATCCGTGGAGAAGCGCCCGAGGAAGCGGGTGGGGGTGCCGATCGCGGCGGGGGCCGACGTGTCCCGCCGCACCCTGTTCCACTATTTCGACTCCAAGGACGCCATCCTCACGGCTTGGGTGGGCGAGTTGGAGGAGCTCGTACGGTCCGTCGTCGCCGAACAGCCACCCGAAGCCGCCCCCCTGGCGGCCGTCCAGCAGGCGATGCACGCGCTGACCGCCCGATACCAGACGGAAGAGGCCCTGGCCATCGACCGGCTGATGCGCTCGACCGACGCCCTGCGGGCACGCAAGCAGGCCAACTACGAGCGTCAGGAACGCTCCCTGTACGCCGCTCTGGCCGAACGCTGGCCCGACCCCACATGCCAGTCCGAACTCCGCCTCGTCGCCGTCGTCGGCATCGGTGTACTGCGCCTCGCCATCGAGAACTGGGGCCATGACGCGCACCGCGGTCCGCTCTCCGACCACCTGGACGTCGCCTTCGCGACTCTCCAGTCGGCCATGGCGTCGAACGAAGCGCCCCCTCCGACGGCCGCGTAAGTGAGTGACTCGACCGGGGCGGCCAACACCCACGGGCCGTCACCCTTGTCGCGGACGCTTGGGCACTGCCTCGATCAGCTTGGCATGGGCCCTGCACCCTTCCTTTATTTGTCGGTGATGAACGGTGCTGCGCCGATATGCGTGGAGTCGGCGGCCTGCTGGAGGAGGAACGCGGCCGCGTTGGTCCGCGAGAGGCGGACACCGCCCTTGTCGCCGACCGCGCGGACGTTGATCGCGGCGGTTTTCGGGCCGTTGGTCAGCAGCGGGACGCGGACGATGGTCCAGTTCAGCCCGGAGTCGCGGACGGTCTGACCGATGCGGACGATGGCGTCGTAGGCCACGGGCTGGAACTTCCGGATGCCGGTGACCATGAGCCCGACCTTGAGCTCCCTGCGGTCGGCCGGGTCGGTGATGCTCGGGGTGCCCAGCGCGACGAGGCGGTCGACCCCGTGTTCCCGCATCGCCGCGATGATGCTGTGATAGCCGGAGACCAGCGGGGGAATCTCCGCCTTGTTGGTGCCCGGGCCCAGGACGCTGAGCACGGCGTCGCTGCCGCGCACCGCCTCGCCGATGGCCGATGCGTCGTCGAGTTGTCCCTGGATCGCCGTGAGCCGCTGGTGGGAGGGCAGTTTCGCGGGCGTACGGGCGTAGGCGACGACCTCGTGGCCCTCGGCCAGGGCCTGGTTGATCAGGAGCAGGCCGGTGGGGCCGGTACCGCCGAAGACGGTTATGCGCATGGGTTCACCTCTACGGGACCGGGCCATGGGGCAGGGTTCATGTCCGTAACTCCATCCGAGCAGTGGCCTTGGGCGTCGCAGAAGGCGCCTTTCGGAGTGCTGATGAGCGTGAGCGCGGGTGGAGGCGTGCCGTGGGAGTCGCCGTCGCCGGCCGCGACGAGGGTGTTGCAGTCGGCCGCCTCGGTGTGACGCGTGGTGGGTGCGGTCATGCGGACGCTCCCCATGCCTGCGCGATGGCGGTTGCGTAACCCTGGACATGGGTGGCGCCGGCAACGGCGTGAGTGCCGTTGAAGACGGCGAACGGCACACCCGTGATGCCGAGCGCCTGGCCTGCCGCCCGTTCGTCGCGGACGGCCTGTGCGTAGGTGTCCCTCGACAGCAGCGCGCGGGTCTCCTCGGCCGGAACTCCGACGTCGGCGGCGACCTGGACCAGTATGTCGTCGTCGAACGGGTTGAGCTCGCCGGCGAAGTAGCCGCGCTGCAACGTCGAGAACATCGGCGTGGCCACGCCGTGAGCGCGGGCGAGATGCAGAACCCGGTGGACGTCGAAGGTGTTCGCGGCCGGGCGGTCCACGTTGTACGGCAGGCCGTCGGCGCGGGCCAAGGCGGCCATCTGCGCTTCCATCCGGCGGGCGTGCTCGGTCGTGCCTCCGTGCTTGGCGACGAACACTTCCGGCACCGATACCGGTGTTGAGGCCATGTCCTGATCCAGTTGGAAGGAACGAAGGACCACCTGTACCTGCCCGACTGCAGCTGTGGTGACGGCCTGCTCAAGCCGGTGCTTGCCGATGTAGCACCAGGGGCAGCCCAGATCGGTCCACAACTCGATGACCAGAGGAGAGCCGGTGTCCGGTGTCGGTGATTCCGGCGCGGTGGACGTGGTCATGGAAGCCTCATTCCTGTGCACGATCTGCCCGCGAGCGCGGGTTTCGTCCCGTCACCGCAGGCGGGACTGCGGGCCGGTTCGGGTCGGGAGCCAGGCACCGCGGATGACGGCGGGTCTCGGCGCCGGACAGCCTCGGGTCAATCCGGAAGGCCGTCCCGCGCCGGGCGTGTGTGCAGCCGAGAGCGACCCTTTCAGGGCCTACAGGGCCTACAGGGCGGCCTGGAAGGCTTCGGCGAGCTTGCGGGCCTGCTCATGGGAGTCCGCCAGGGACGCCTCGTGCAGCGGTATGAGTTCGGACATGTAGGGGACGACCGGGGCGAGGGTGAGCTCGGGGGTCAGGACGCTCACGTCGAGGCCGAGCGCCTGCTGGTGTCCCAGGACGGTTTCCAGGGTGGGGACCACATGGTCCATGCCGTGGTTGGGGGTGCCGGGGCCGTAGCCGCCGCCACGGGCCGATACGACCAGGGCAGGACGGCCCGCGGCCGACGGCCCGTCGGGAAGCGCCACCGTGGCACCCACGGTCATGACCTGGTCCAGCCATGCCTTGAACACCGAGGGCATCGAGTAGTTGTACATCGGCACCGTGAACAGGTAGGCGCTCGCGCCGAGGAACTCCTCGATCAGCTCTTCCTGGATCGCCGCGGCCGCGGCCTGCTCCGGGGTGCGAGCGGCCTGGTCCGCGCTGCGCGCGGCGATGCCGACGGCACTGAGGTGAGGCACCGGCGCGGCTCCGAGGTCACGGTGCACGACCGGCCCCTGCCAGGAATCCCGAAAAGACTGGGCGACCTGCCGGGACACCGAGTCGGCGCCCAGGGAGGAGGAATCGATGTGCAGCAGATAGGACATGAAGGTGCCTCCAAAACCGAAACTTATCTTTTGTGCGCAGCGCCATCATGCGGCAGTATGGAGACCTCTACAAAAGGCACATTCATGTCTGTACCGAAGGAGTATGTGCGTCATGGACACCGCCGGTGTAACCGCCGACACGATGCCGACAGGGCCGTGCGCCCGTATCCCGGAAGGGCAGTCAGACTTCGTCCGCGAGATCCTCGAGCGTGTCGGCGACAAGTGGACACTGCTCGTGATCGCCACTCTGCAACAGGGCGTGCGTCGCTACTCCGATCTGCACCACACCGTGCCGGGGATCTCCCAGCGCATGCTTACCCTCACGCTGCGGCAGCTCGTCCAGGACGGCCTCGTCACCCGAACCGCATACGCCGAAGTCCCCCCACGCGTCGAGTACGCCCTCACCCCCCTCGGGATCAGCCTCCTCGACATCGTCGGTGCCCTGATCGACTGGGTCTCGACCCATCACGACGAGATCCGTGAGCACCGCACGCACGCCGGCCAGGCGACAACGAAGTCGACAACGAAGCCGACACCCATGAACGCGAAAAGCTGACCACCTCCAGGCCCCGAGTGGGCCCTGGACTGGAGGTGTGTGCCATGCCATGAGCATCCGATCCCGGTGCCGAGGCCCCACGCCAGACGCCGTTGGCGAGACACTCTGATGCGTCTGGGGAACCCTGGGAGTGCGGGATGATCACCCGCCAGCGGCAGATTGCCCACCTCCATCTGTCGAACCTCAAGGAACTCCGCCCCGGTTCGGCAGGGGCGACGGAAGTGCGGTTGCTGTTCGTGTTCGACCCGGACCGCCAGGCCGTGATCCTGGTCGGCGGTGACAAGGCGGGCAACTGGTCCGGCTGGTACCGCGTCGCGGTGCCCCAGGCCGAGCAGGCATACGCGGAGCATCTGAAGCGAATCGATGGAGAGGACGGGGCACGATGACTGATCACCTCAAGGACCCGCAGGCCGTCTCCCGGGGAGACCTGGCCGAGGATTTCGCCTTCACCGATGCCGAAAAGGACCAGATCCAGAAGGGGGCGCAGGCGATGGTCCCGGCCTCCCGTGTGCACCGCCTCGCCGAGTTACGGAAGCGGCAGCACACCACGCAGGTCCAGGTCGCCGAAGCCATGGGTGTCACCCAGGCTCGCGTCTCCCGCATCGAGAAGGGCCAACTGGAGCGCAGCGAGGTCGACACCCTCGCTGCCTATGTCAAGGCGCTCGGCGGCAAGCTGAAGAGCGTCGCCGACTTCGGCGACGAGAGCTACGTCCTCGGCTGACCCGATCGAAGGCTGCGACCCAGGTCGATGCGCAGTCCGGTGGGCAAGCTCGCGTCCTGACGTCAGGGATGGTGCTCCACCCCATCTTGTCTTTGCGTGTGAGGCTCGTCTCCGCAGCCCTGACAGCCCAGCGGCGCTTCGGGCAGGTGGTTCTCCGTCGTGGCGCGCTGCAATGTTGGCGATGTATCCTGATGGCATACATCACGGATGCTGGAGGTGCTCGATGTCCGTCACGCAGATTGATCTCGATGACGAAGCGCTCGCCGAGGCCATGCGGCTGATGGGTGTCACGACGAAGAAGGAAACGGTCAACGCGGCCCTGCGGGACTATGTGGCACGGATCAAGCGCCTCGATGCCGCCGAGAAGCTGGCCGCGCGCGGTGCGCGTGGCGAGTTCGAGCAGGCCGCGGCGGCGCATGACGCAGGCAAGCGTGCCCGGCGCGAGGCCTTCGAGTGATCACATACCTGCTCGACACGTCCGCCCTGTGGCACCTTTTCCGCACCCCCGGAGCGTTGCCGCCCTGGGAGGGGCATATCGCCGCCGGGGTGTTCCACCTCTGCGAGCCGACACGCGCCGAATTTCTCTACTCGGCAACCAGCCCGTCCCACCGGGACGAGCTCGTGGAGGAGCTGGACGCACTCTGCCACCTCTCTCCCGTTCCGAAGAATGCCTGGCGGTGGGTCGACACCGCCCAGTACAAACTGACCCAGCAGGGTCAGCATCGTGCGGCCGGAGCTATCGACCTGTTGGTGTGTGCGACCGCGGTTCACCACGGGCACACCGTCCTCCATGTGGACAACGACTTCGCGACGGTGGCCGGAGTGCTCAAGGAACTTCAGCAGCGGGACGTACGAGCCTGATCTCCTGGGGCCGGTCCGACGCCCCGCCTGGGCCGTAGTGCATCGGCGGACCGCTGGACCTGGATTCTGATTGCCGCCCGGTTCCGGCATGCCCGGCCCTTGCAGGGACCTGCGCCGGTCATGGGAAGCCCGCTGCCCCCCGACCGGTTCACCTGCGCTGACGTACGTTCCCTGATCCGATGCCGCTTTTGTTCTCTCAGCCCGCGGTTGGGGAGGTGGCCGGTCGAACGTGAGCGCGGCGAACGCGCCGATGTCCCGTACCGCGATCAGCGGCATCGGAATCTGCGGTTGTACAGCGAGGCCGAGGACCAGTTCCTCGTTGTCCAGGACCGGCCGGTTGTAGGTGGCGAAGTTGTCCATGAAGGAAACGGGACGCAGGTCGCCGGGAGCGCCGGCGAGCGAAGGTTTCCTTCGATCCGCTGCTTGCTTTCGTAGTAGGGGATTCCGGAGTGAGCGTCCGCGCCGTTGAGCGAGCTGTAGACCAGGTGCTCGACACCCAACTCCGCGGCAAGGTCCGCCACGGCCTTTCCCCGCCGCTCCTCGGCCACCACGCCTTCGGGACTGATCCGGGGGCCGACCATCATGGTCAGCACAAGGAATACACCATGCGCGCCCCTCATCGCGTTCCGGAGCGACGTCGGATCATCCAGGTCGCCGACGACAAGGCCGGCTCCTGCTGCACGCAGTGCCCTGGCGCGGGGTGAATCGGGGTCGCGCACCAGGGCCCTGACCGGCCAGCCACCCCCGCGCAGTTGCCGTACGGCCGCGCCGCCCTGCTGGCCGGTGGCACCGATGACCAGTACCGGTCCCCTGGGATCTGCCAACGAAGCACCTCGCGGAAAAGGCTGGGCCGTTACGTCGCGCAGGGGTTGAGTCGCCATGACGGATGGTCAGGAGAACGGGCCGGCAGCCCGCCGTGCCGAATTCGTGCGGGATATCGCCTATGTCAAAGGCCTGTTGAGCATACCTTCTCGCCATTGGCGGTCAGGACTATGCAGACCCGAGATTGTGCGCTGCCGCCATTCCAGTGCCATGCGGTTGAGGCGTGCTGACCGTCCGAGATGAAATAGTTGTTCGAAACTCTCGTCCAGTTGTATTCGTCGCTCTTGCGCTCCAGCCAACCCTGGCATCCAAAGCCGACATGCGACTCGAAACGGCCCTTGACGTCTGAATGGTGATTGTCGTAGTCGCGATTCTCTATCGATGTGTAACACAGTACGGTGCCGTCGGAGCCGGTCCAGATCGTGCCAGACCCGCTGTTATGGGCGGTTCCCGCGCTGGCCGGGGATGCGGTGGCCGCGATGAGCAGTGCGGCAGCACCGAGCGAGAGGGCGATTTGCCTCTTCATGAGGTACCTCCTGTTGTGTGTCGTGCTGTTCCCTGTCCTGGACCAAGGTGCTCGGCCGACCGTCGGCGAACCTTGGGTGAACGTTGAATTGGCTGGTCGAAGGTGCTGTGTCAGGGTGGGGACTTGAGTCTCGGGGGGTGCGGTGGCGGTTGAGTTCGATGTGCTCGGCAGCGTCGAGGCGCGTGTGGACGGCCGGATCGTCGATCTGGGTCATGCCCGGCAGCGGTGTGTGCTGGCGGTGCTGCTCGTGGACGCGAACCGGGTGGTCTCGGTGGACCAGCTCGTCGAGCGCGTCTGGGCCGACCGTCCTCCGCAGCGGGCCCGGAACACGCTCTACGGCTACCTCTCCCGTCTGCGGCAGGCTTTGGCCATCGCCGAGGGGGCGGATATCGTCCGGCGATCCGGTGGTTATGTCCTCGACGTCGAGGCGACGGCAGTGGATCTGCACCGTTTCGGTGACGGTGTCGCTCAGGCCCGCGCAGCCGCGCTCAACGAGCAGGACGAGCAGGCGGCGGCCCTGTTCGGGCAGGCACTCGGCCTCTGGCGGGGAGATGCGTTCGCGGGTCTGGACACCCCGTGGATCCACGCCCTCCGCGACGCCGTGGACCAAGAACGGGTCGCGGCCGAACTGGACCACACCGACGTTCGGCTCCGCTGCGGTCACCACATCGGACTGTTGGCCGAATTATGATGAAGCTGGACGGCAGGCTGTAGCCGGCGTAGGAGCCGCTGCTCAGGTTGTCGCCGCTGAGCCCGGTGTACTTGGTGGAGGAGCCGTTGATCCAGTACCGGAACGCGGCCTGCAGTTTGTCACCGTCCGGGTCGGAGACCTTGGCCTTCAGCACCGGTGGGGTGGTGGCGATGGTCTTGCCCATGTACGGATACGGGGAGGTGGTGTCGCAGGCCGCGTCGTCCGTACTGGAGACCGCGGACATGGTCGATTTGGAGGGGTTGGAGGGAATGAGGTTGTAGAAGATCTCCAGGCTCGGGTTGTGCGAGAACCGGGAGAATCCGCCATCGTCGTGGCTGGATTCGGCGGAGTCCTCGCTGAGCGTGGCGCTGAGAGTGGAGGCGTGTCCGGCTGCGTTACGGGAGATCGGGGTGTACACGTTCAGGCCGTGCGTCACCGAGCCGTTGGACGGACAGTAGACCCCGTTGTAGGCGCGGGCGTAGCTGGCGGAGGTGGAGTAGCTGTTGTAGCCGGGCCGGTTGCTCCAGTCGGTGCCGGATCCTATGCCGCCGGACCAGTGCAGGTTGACGGTGTAGGAGCTGGAGCAGGCGGCGGAGTAGATCTCGGTGGCGTTGACGGTGGCGGTGTTGATGTGGGCGCCCCAGAGCGTGGACGACAGTTTCCACTGGTAGATCGCGTGCTCCCGGCCGGTGTAGCAGGAGCCCTCCTGCCGGCCGTTGTAGCCGAACCCCAAGTACCCGCTGTCCGCGAGCGAACCCGTCTGGTTGTAGAAGGACTTGTGGGGGCAGCCTTGTTCGACCTCGTCGAAGGAGCATCGATCGGCTCGGTGGTTCCTGGCGCCGGTACCGTTGTCGGTGGTGTCGTGGGAGCTCTCGCCGGCGTGGCACTGTCCAGTTTTGCGAACAACGCCATCTCGGATCTCTGGTGAGCGAACGATTCGGAACGGACATGCGATGAACTCTGCTGTGGCAGTCGGGTTGCTGGCGATCTGCGGTGCCGGGGTCAAGGCCTACCTGACCATCCGCCTCTGGAAGGATCCCGGCAGGGTCACCCTCCATGGGGGGGCGATGAGGATCTATCCCTTGAGCGAGGAGTTCCGCCGTGGGATGGTGCGTGCGTCCGTGGCCACAGCCGCCGGTCTCGCGTTCGGTGGCCTCCTGGTGCTGGCGGACGGGATCTGGCGCCAGAGCCACCAGGGCCCAGCCCAAGGGGTGATGCTCGACATCCTCAGAGCGTCGCTCGCCGGGATATTGCTGTGTGGCGTCGTCTATCTCTCCATCGCTTTGTTCAACGTCCCTAAATTTCTGGTGCCCCCGCATATGCGGAACGAGCCCGGCTCGATTGCCGCCCGCCAAAAGAATCGAACCTCCGACCGGCGGTAACTGCCTATGCCTCCGATGATCGAGAAACCGATCACCACGGCCTCCGTCACAGTGAGTCCTTCCCAGCGAGCGGTGGTTGTTCGCTGTGATGGCGATGCTGGCAGCGGGTCCGTCAGGAGCCTTCCCCTGCAGAGTGAAGCGCATCAGAAGAAGCAGCGGACTCGGCTCCGGCCAGTACGCTGAAGCCTTGCCGCGCGGGGCCGACTGCCGGGAGGGGCACTGAGCCTCTGTCAACTTGAAGTCGCAGATCAAAGGGCTGGTGCGACCGGTTCTCGGAGTGCTCACGCTGGTCGTGGGCGGGAGTCCGCGGAGAAGATCGTTCGTCAGGAGCCGCTCTCGTTAGGGGAGACACCAACAGCGGGGTAAAGCAGTTCGTCCCGAGGTACCTGTGCCATTACGGTGGCGCGATGGTGCACGTGCGGGAGATGGATGCGGCCGACATCGAGGCCGTTTCGGCGATCCGAGTCCGAGGATGGCAGGCGGCGTACGCCGGCGTCGTTCCCCAGACGTATTTGGATGCCATGACGGTGGAAGGTGATGCTGGTCAACGGCGGCAGTGGTTTTCTCAACCCGGACGAAAGTCACGAGACCTTGTGGCGCTCGGTGACCGTGGCCCGGTGGGGTGGATCTGCTTCGGGCCGTGTCGAAGTGAGATGCCCGGTGTGGGACGGGTCAGTGAGGTGTACGCCCTGTACATCTCGCCGGATCTGATCGGCCAGGGCATCGGCCGGATCCTCCTCGGTGAGGCTCATGCTCAAATGAAGGGCCAGGGCTTCGAGGCGTCAGCTTTGTGGGTTCTGCGTGACAACCAACGAGCCCAGCGCTTCTACGGACGAGCCGGCTACCAGGCTGACGGTGCGGCTCAGGACGACGTCTACGACGGGATCACGCTCACGGAGCTCCGCTACCAGCGCCTGCTTTGAGTCAGGCGACGCTGGGTGCATCCTTGTCAGGTCGAGGACTGCCATCTCCCTCTCCAGGGGCCAACTTGTCGGTTCCCGCTCACCGTGAACGGGCGGCCTTCTACGATCCGGTCCCTGCTGGATCCCGAGCTGCCGGAACGGATCACCGTGCGTCGCGCGGAGCCGGACGAACTCGAAGAACAGCTGGCCAATCAGCTTGCGGAAGTGCGGGCTGAGCGGGACGAACTCCGCGTCGCCGAACGTGTCCTTGAACGGATGACTGGGCAGCTCGCCGAGGAACGCGCCATGGCCGGGCCAGTGCCCGGGCAGGTGGCCGGACGAACAGTGATGCTGATCCCGCACCGCGAACCGGGCGTGGAGGAAGACTCGCTCCCGTGGGACCAGCGCATCATCGCTGCCGTGCGGCAGGCTGCTGGACCGGTCATGGCCCGCGAGGTCGGCGAGGTGGTGGGGGTGGACGTCAGCGTTCGGGCCAAGCTGGAACCGCTACGCAGCAAGCTGGTCAGACTCGCCGATCGCGGCTGGCTGCGGAAACTGCCCGACGGCCGGTTCACCACCCGCCTGTGACCAGGAGCACCGCCACTCGGAGCGGCTTGGCACGGGCGTAACCGGGGTGCCCCCGGCGGCCGTTGGAATGGTGTGACGAAAACCAAAGGGCTCGCCGAGGACACCTGCCCGCTCGTCCACCAGTGCCGTCTGCCGCTGTCCACGCGCACCGTCAACCACCTCGCCGATCTGCTGCGGCGCCATCTGAAGGCAATACGGTCCAGGTGGCGGATCCTGCCGCCAGGAAAGATCGCGGTGATCGTCGTGGCTGTCCTGCGTCATGACCAGTGCTTGGCCGACATGGCCGGCGGAAACAACGTGTCCGAGTCCACTGTCCGCCGCTGGCGTGACGAGCTGATCACCCTGCTTGCCGCCCAGGCGCCGCGCATGGACCGCGCCCTGAAGAAGGTCGCCAAGCAGGGCGGGGAGGTGGTCCTGATCGACGGCACCCTCATCCCCACCCAGCGCCGCACAGGAAAGGCCAACCGGCGGAACCACTCCGGTAAACACCACCATCACGGCCTGCACTTTCTCGCCCTGACCGACGAGAGGGGCTGCCTGATCTGGATATCTGCCGCCCCGCCCTCGGACTCCGCGGCACGGTGGGCGTACGCCCATCATGTCCACACCGGCCGGGCGGGGAGGACCAGTAGCAGGATGGTCAGGGCCGTGGGGTGGTTCCAGAGCGCGAAGAGCAGGGCCACGATCAGCAGGGCGGCCAGGGCACCACCTCGGCGACCGCGGACTCCTCGGTGGTCGGCTGACCGAGCTCGGTCTCGACGATGTCGCGGAAGCCTGCGAGTTCGGCACCCGGGTCGCGGCGCTGACCTGCTCGGTCGCCGGTCCCAATCCGCCGTGGCGGAACCGGTTGGCACGGCTCGCGACCGCCGAAGGCGCCTGACGGGCTCCGGCGAGGTGGTCAGGGTTCGGGTGAATCGGTGAGGCGGCGGTACTCCGCTTCGGCCCAGGCGGACAGTCCGTGGGCACCCCGTGTCCCGGACAGCGATCGCGCCTGTTCGAGCTGGGCCAGGGCGTCGATCCTGCGCTCAGGCGAAGCGGCCAGCGCGACGCCGGCCTTGATGCGGGCGATCGCTTCGTAGAGCGGCATACGGCAGGCGCTGAACACCTCGGCGGCATCTTGTGCACACCGCGCTCCCAGCGCGTTGTCCTGCCGGGCGAGGTGGAGTTCGGCGCGGGAGAGCGCGACGAAGGCCCGCTGGTGGTGTGGTCCGTCAGGACCGGCCGCGGCCGCCGCCCGGTCCGACCATGAGTCGGCGGCGGCGAGGTCACCCCTGGCCAGCTCCGCGCCGGTGAGCAGCCCGAACCACAGAGTGCGCGTCGAAGCTTCGAACCTGAGCAGGTCAGGGCCGCCGCCCGCGCGGAGGACCGTGCGGACGCAGTCGTCCGGGGCACCGTTGAAGAGCATGGCCTGCCCGAGAATCCCGAGCGCGACCGACCTGACCTGTGGAGGCTCGGAATCATCGGCCGTGTGCCGGGAGATCACCAGCTTCTCCAGGATGGAGTTGGCCGTGGCGTAGTCCCCCTGCCACAGACGAGTCGCGGCGAGCACGGCGGAGGCGAACGAGGACGCCTCTTCGCTGCCGACGAACGACGCGGCTTCCAGAGCCTCCTCGGCGCATCTGCTCGCGTCGTCCAAGCGTCCCAGGAGCAGGTGGGTGTGCGCGGAGGCGGCGAACAGGTCACTGAGCAACAGGCTGTTGCCGGTGCGGTGGGACAACTCGAGTCCCTGGTCGAGATGGTGCAGGGCCGAGTCGTATCGGCCCTCCAGCAGTTCCGTCCAGCCGATCACGGACAGGGCGTCGATGTACTCCGGCTGCTCGCTCCGCGCCCCGTCGAGCGTCCCGAGCAGTCGGGTGAGGTGGGAGCGGGAGCGGGCGTGTTCGCCGGTCGAAGCGTACGCGAGCGCCAGCAAGCCTCGGGCCAGGGCGAGCCGTGGGGGGTCTTCCGCTCTCTCCGCCGAAACAAGGGCCCGTTCGCTCCAGTGGACCGCCGTGGAGAACTCGTCCGTGCGCTGTGCGATGGCGGCGAGCGCCATCTCCAGCTCCGCGATGTCGTGCTCCGACCGGCCCTCACGGTCCTCCAGCTCCCGGAGCAGCAAGCGCATTGCCTGCTGGTACTTCCCGAGCATCCACTCCATCGTGGCTTGGGCGACGACGACTCGGACCCGCATGTCCCCCGCCCGGGAGGGCAGCAGCGAGGCCGTGGCGCGCAGCAGGTCACGACTCTCGCGCAGCCGTCCGGCCGCGCCGAGCGCGCTTGCCCTCTGGAACCACAGTTCCGGCCTCAGGCGGCCGTCCTCACCCAGCAGCCGGAGGGCTTCCCCTGTCCAGTGCGCGGCGGTGGCCGGAGCGATGGTCAGCACGTCGCGGGCAGCCCGTGCCAGCAGATCCGCGGCTTTCGCGTCGCCCGGATGCGCCGACCGCTGTACGTGCGAGGCCTGGGCGGCCGAGGAGGCCCCGCGCGCCGCCAGGCACTCCGCGGCGCGGCCGTGCGCGCTCAGCAGCCAGCCGGCGCCCGCTCCTTCGTACACGGCGGCACGTACGAGCGGATGGCGGAACCTGAACTGGCCCGGGGCTCCCACGGGCCGCATCACGTCGTGCGCGGTGAGTTCGTCGAGGGCTGCCAGAGTGCCCGCCTGATCGGACCCGGCGACGGCCGCGACCATCGTGGCGGCGAAGGAGTCGCCGAGAACCGCGGCCACACGCGCGGTGAGCCGCGCCGGATCCGACAGCCCCTGTAACTCCGTCAGGAGCGAGTCCCGCACCGGTCGGGGCACGTCTCTCACGGCGGCTGCCGGATCCAACGGAGTGGCCGTCGCGAGCTGCTCGGAGGGCACCCGGGCCAGTGCCTCCAGATAGAACGGGTTGCCGCCGCTGATCTCGTACAGCCGCCGCCAGCGCCCTGGGCCCATGTCGCCCGCGAACAGTTCCACCGCGTCCGTGGGCGACAGGGGGCCCAACCCCAGCCGCGACATCCGGCTGTCCGCCCCGGCCCGGGCCAGGGCTGCCGACAGACGAGGCGGAATCTGCCGAGGGCGGTGGGCGAGCGCGAGCAGCACCGGTGCCTTCGGCGGATGCCGTATCAGGTGGTCGATCAACTCGGTGGTCGCGTCGTCCGCCCAGTGCAGATCGTCCAGGCTGAGCACGAGCCCCTGGCCGTCACCGGCCATGGCTTCCAGCAACGACCGCACCGCCCGGTGGAGCCAGTACCGCTCAGCCCGTACCGGTCCCGCCGCCAGGCGGTCGTCCCACAGTGCGGGAAAGACGGCACCGAGCTGGAGCACGGCCGCCTTGGGCAACGCGTCCACAGGGTTGCCGCCCGGGTCCGCGGAGGCGAGGTGGTCGTCCAGCGCGTCCACGAAGGCACCGTACGGAGCCTGGTCGAACTGGACGCTGCGCCCGGCCAGCACGAGCAGACCACGCTGCCTCGCCCGCTCGCCCAGTTCGGCGAGCATGCGCGTCTTGCCGATACCCGGTTCACCGGCGAGCTCCACCACGTGTGCCTGGGTGGCGGACTCACCGGTGGTCAGATCCTTGAGGGCGCGGTCGAACGTCGCCATCTCGTCGGCACGTCCCACCAGCCGACCGCCCAGACGGCTGCGCACCACGGGAGGTGTCGCGACGGTGGGGGGCGCCGCTGGGGGGCGGGTGGCTCCGCTGCCCTCATCGCGGTCGCTCCGGCCGGGAGCGGTGTCTTCTCCGCGGAGGATCGCCTGGTGCAGCCGCTGCACCTCGGGTCCCGGGTCAGTGCCGAGTTCCTCGGCCAGCCGCTCCCGCAAGGCAGCGAAACAGGCAAGGGCTTCCGGGCGGCGTCCGCCGGTGTGCAGCGCCCTCATCAACGCCGTGGCGAGCGGCTCGACCAACGGGTGCTCGGCGACCAGGTCGGCCAGCCGCCCCACCACCGCCGCGTGGTTGCCCGCTTCCAGCTCGCAGTGGGCCCAGGCGACCAGCGCGGCGAGGTACTCCTGCTTCCAGCTCTCCCGGGCCCGGGCAACCCAGGGTCCGGGTAGCCCGGCCAGGGGCTCTCCCCGCCACAACGCACATGCCTGACGCAGCGCCAGTGCGCGTTCTCCCTGTGTGCGGGCGTATCCGCGGGCCTGCTCGACCTGATGCCGGAACCGGTGCAGGTCCACCTCGTCCGGGGGGACGTCGAGCAGGTATCCGTCGGCGCGGCGCAGGACACGTGGGGGCGTGCTGGGGCCCGCGTGCTCTGGAGCCGGGTTCTCCAGGAGCCGACGGATCCGGGCGACGTGCGAATAGAGCGAAGCGCGGGCCTCCGAGGGCGCGTGCTCACCCCACAGCCGGTCGATCAGCGTGTCGACCGGTACTGGTCGTCCGGCATCCGCCAGCAGGAAGGCAAGCACTGCCCGCCGCTGAGGCGGACCGGGATCCACAGCTCGGCCGGCCACCCGCAGCTCCAGCGGGCCCAGCAGTCGGAAATCCGTCATGCCCACCCGTCTGGTCGGTCCGTCCCCGCACTTGGGCGCGGGTCCATCACAGCAGGCGCGTGCGGGGCGGACAAGGTTTCGACCAGGTCGTGACCAGGTCGGAGGACCACCATCGACGCATCGAGAAGGCGTGATCCACGAGGGAAGGCAGGAACCTGTGAAAATGAACCCCACGGCCAAGCGCGGCCTGTTGGTCGCCGGCGCCGCGTGCGCGTCCCTGGCACTGATGTCCGGGAGCGCCTCGGCGACCACGTACCTCGACATCCCCGGACGGGGCTACGGCGTGATCAGCACCGGGGGTACGTTCGCGGGGGCGTGCGACATGTTCGCCGACAACTGGGGAGTGCGTACCCAGTACACCACCAGCAACGGTGTCACCGACATCGTCGGAGACGCCAATGGCAGCGCCGCCGGCTGCGGCGGCGAGGCGCCGACCGGCGGCGGCTACATCGTCCGCGCGCGAACCTGCGCCGGGGTGAACGGCGCCGGCACCAGTTGCACAGCCTGGGACACCTACCCGTGGTGACCGGGCCGTAGGCAACGGAACATCGTGTCTGCGGTGGCCGGAACACCGGCCACCGCACTCCCGAACCGGTATCCGGCGGACCAGGGTGACTGGCCTTCAAGACCGGCCGCGGAAGGGGGCAACCGCGACCGGCCCTCACGGGTCTAGCCATCAGGCTTCGCCGTGAGGAGACGGCGAGCCCATGATCCCGAAGGGGGATTCCATGCGCATCCGCCCTGCCGTCGCCGTCGTGTCCCTTGCGACCGCCCTTACCGCATCGATTCCGGCAGCCGCCCAAGCGGCGGGCCGGGCCGCGTCCAGCGACACGACGTTCTCGAACGTCGTGGTCAACGGAGGCAAGGAGATCGTGCTCGGCCTGACCACCAGGAAGACCGTCACCATCACGTGGACGGCGACGGACCCGGACGGCGTCGCCGCGTCCTGGGCCTACCTGTGGCACGGCCCCAACACCGACGACGCCGACGGCATCCTGCCGTCCTACCCGCCGGCGGGCACGTGCACCGTGTCGCCCACCGACCACACCACCTCCACCTGCAAGGTGAGCTTCGGCGTGGACGCCGCGCGGGACTTCGACCACAACGGCCTCGCCGGCACCTGGAAGGTGCTCGCCGGGGCGCAGGACGCCAACGACGACTGGACGGAGATCGACGTCGCCGGGACGGCACAGTTCAAGCGGTACGCCAAGGTGACGGTCAACGCCTCGCCCGAGCCGGTGAAGAAGGGCAGGACCGTCACGGTCACCGGCAAGCTGACCCGTGCCAACTGGGAGAGCGGCACCTACACCGGCTACCAGGGCCGGTCGGTTCAGCTGCAGTTCCGCAAGAAGGGCAGCACCACCTACACCACCCTGAAGACCATCACCAGCGGCAGCCACGGCACGCTGAAGACCACCACCACGGCCCGGACCGACGGCTACTTCCGCTTCCTCTTCACCGGCACCGCCACCACCGGCCCGTCCACGGCAGCCGGCGACTTCGTCGACGTCAGGTGAGGGTGCCGGACCGGCCGTCCCGGGCGTCAGGCGTCGCCGGCGCCCCGGACCGCGACGGGGTCGCGGGAGTCGATGCCGTCCATGAAGTCCAGCATCCGGGCGTTGAGCAGTTCGGGGTGGTCGATCGGGGGGCCGTGGCCGGTGTCGGCGATGATCTCGGCGCGGGCTGAGGGGATCAGTCGCGGCACACGCTCCAGTTGCCGCTTCGGATGCAGGATCAGGCTTCGCTTGCCGAGGACGAGATAGAGCGGGGTGCGGATGGTGCGCAGCTCGTCCTCGGTCAGCTGCAGCGGCGCGGGTCGGCGTATCCGGAAGGCCCGCGTACTCGCCCGGACGAACGCGCGCAGTTCGGGAACGATGAGGACCGGCTGCTCCAGCCAGGCCGCGAGACGCGGGCGCAGCGCCTCCGCTCGCCCGCTACATGTCGGCGGGACCCTCGTGGTGGTCCAGACCGACCTACACGACGACGAGGGCCGGCTCGTGGGACAGGCGACCCAGACTCAGCTCGTGCTCGCTGCCAAGGATCGCACCACTGGCTGACCCTGGCGCGGCATCGAGGACACCCGACACCCTGGCCGCGGTCCCGTGCTGAAACGCGGAGGTCCTCAAGGCCTTTCTGCCGGTAGCGCCGTACTGTTTCGCGGTCCGGTTGCAGGCGGCGGCCGAGGGCGCTGAGGAACCCCCTGGCCGCCAATTCGTCGACCTCCCGGTGGCGTTGGTGCACGCGGTCCAGAAGATTCGTCGCCGGGGCAGCCGACGGCTGTCTGGCAGTCCGCCGGCGGTGGAGCCGCAGAAGAACCGGTGTACCTGCAGACGTACGGTCAACCTCCGCCCGCCGACGGGCAACTCGGATATCCGACGCCGGTCCCGGCTGTGCCGCGTGGCAGGATGCGTGCATTGCGGACACCTGCCTGGCGGGTCACACGCAGCCGCGTCGGGCGGCAAGTGGCCGCCGACGGTTGTGAGTTGCCGCACCTCGAAGTCCAGGCAGGCCCGGCATGAGGACGTCCTCAAGTGTCTCCACTCGCATGGCGAAGAGATCCCCCTGGCGGAACGGTCCTGCAGTCCTTGCGCTACCGGCCCAGGGTCTCTGCGGTCGTCGCAATTGGCCAGGCCGGGCCGTCCCTTGCTATCCGGCGCGCGGTCCGAGGAACAGTCCACCGCTTGCGTCGATGACCTGCCCGGTGATCCAGCGCGCCGCGTCGGAGGCGAGGAACGCGACCACGTCGGCGACATCGTCGGGCCCGCCCAGCCGATCGAGCGCCGTCGTTGCAGCGATGAGTTCGACCAGGCCCGGCGCTTCGAAGAATGATCCGTTGGTCGCCGTCCGAGTGGCGCCGGGAGCAACCGCGTTCACCGTGATGCCCCGGACCCCGAGCTCGTTCGCCAAGGTCATGGTCATCGTCTCGACCGCACCCTTCGTCATGGCGAAGGACGTCTGGGCGGGGTTGGCCATCCGGGTCGCCACGGACGAGATCGTGACGATGCGGCCGCCGTCACGGAGCAACGGCAATGCTCGCTGGATGATGAAGTACGGCGCTCGCACGTTCACCGCGAAGAGGTGGTCGAACTCCTTCCTCGTCGTGGCTCCGAGCGGGCCGGCGGGCGCAGCCGCCGCGTTGTTGACCAGGATGTCGAGTGGCCGCCCAGCCAGGCCGGCCTCGACTCCCGTGAAGAGCGTGTCGACGTCGTTATCCACGCCCAGCTCCGCCCCGACGGCGAGCGCGGTTCCACCGGTACGTTCGATCTCGTCGACCGTCGCCGTTGCACACACGGAGACGACCTGACGGCGGGCGAGCAGTTCCTGCTCGCCCGCCTGCGGCTCATGATCTCGACGCCGGCCTTGCGGGCCAAGCACCTGGATAACCACTACGCCCTTCAGCAGGCGATCGTCGACGCCCTCGGGGGCGATGCCACCGATCCCGACACGGCGTTCCACGCACACGCGGCGGCACTCCGTAGGTCGTGGAGGGCCCAAGGGGCCAACCACGACCACGCGGTCATCTGCGCGTCGCGGGTCGCGAGGCTCGCGGGGCCGCTGATCGGCGCATTTCTCGCGACTGTCTCGGCATCTGCCCGCAGTGCTCGGCCCATCTCTGCCCTCGGTACCACGCCGCTGACCTGCGACGATCAGCTCAAAAGCACCGCGGCCACGATGCGTCTTCTTCCGACCATGCGCCGCCTCCTCACCCCGGTCGTTCGCCGGCTGTGCCGTGCAGTGAGCGGGTGATCTCGTCGAGTGTGTCCAGTCCGGCCTGTACGGCATCGAGCTCGTGGTCGAGGGCGGTGAGATCCGGCGGGACGGTGGAGGCGTCTGTCGCGGCCTGGAGGGACAGCAGCATGGCGCCGCGCTCCGCTGCGGCTTCCAGGCGCAGGGCGGTGGCCTCCATGGTGGTGATCAGGAGTTGGCGCAGTTCGGTCAGGCGCTTCAGGGTCGCGGCGCGTTCGCCCGTGGCGAGGGCGGCGTCCTGTTTGGCCCGCCGCAGCGGGCCGTCGGGCAGGGCCAGGGCCTCTTCCTCCAGGCGCTCCTGCTCGCCGTACAGGACGCGGTGGTCGGCGGGTGCGCCGCTGGTGTCGATGACGCGGACCGCGTGGGCTGCTGCCGTCAGCCGGTCGGCTGCGGCCCGTACGGATGTCGCGGCCGTTGCCAGCGCGGGCCAGAGCGAGGCGCTGGGGCTATGTCGGCACTGGTGCTCCAGCCTGTCGGCGGCCGCTGCCGCGCGGGTCAGCCATCGGGCGGCGTCGGCGGGCGGTTCAGGGAGTGCGTCCGTCGGCCCGTCCGCGTCCTGGCTGTCCGTCCGGCCGGTCGCGGGCCTCGCGGATGCCGATGGTGCGGGGCGGGTGAGGCGGTGGGTGATGGCGTACGCCGCCCACACGAGGCCGCCGACACCCGCGCCGACGGGCAGGGCGATAGCGGTCGGGGCGCCGGCGATGAGGGCCGTGACGCTGCCCGCGACGGCGAACAGCGCGGCCGCGGCGGTGGGAAGGAGACGGCTGCCCATCGTGTCCTCTCTGTCTGCACTGCCCATGGGGTCCGAACCCGTCTTCCGGTGCCGGCGGGTCAGAAGTTGCTGATGACGGAGACCATCACCTTGTCGATGACCGCCGGGTCGCGGGCGTCGTAGGAGGTGGCCTTGGTAGCGGTGGCGATCTTCGTGAGTGTGCCGAAGTCGGCCTGGTCGCTGAAGGCAACGGTGAAGACGCGTACGGACCGCTCCAGTCGGCCGGCGTCGAGGTCCCCCAGAAGTCCGTCGAGGTCGTTGTCGGGCGGATACTCGTTCCTGCCGTCGGTCAGTACGACGACGGCGTTGATGCGGTTGCTGTCCAGGTCGGCCAGCATCGCCTGCTGGGCGGCGCGCACGGTGGCGTAGAGGGCGGTGCCGCCCTCGGCGTGCAGCCCGTTGATGGCATCGGTGAGCCGTTGTTCGTTGTCGCGCATGGGGCCCGGCGACAGGATCTGCTGGTACGGCTTGGTGCCGTCGCCGGTCTCGGAGGAGAACGCCCACAGGCCGACCTCGTCGTCGGGGTGGTAGAGGCCGAGCGTGGCGGCGGCGGCCTTCTTGGCCGCCTCCAGTCGGCTCTGTCCGCCGCCCGCGGCGTGGTTCATCGACCCGGAGACGTCCATGACGAGCAGTACCCGGGCCTTCTTGCGCAGTTCGTCCCAGCTGTCCAGGACCGCCGCCAGCACCTGGGGCGCGGGCGGGTCGATCAGTGACAGGTTCCGCTTGCTCTGCTCGGACAGGCTGACCGAGCGGGCGAGTTCGCTGCCGGCGTTGCCCTCGTGGTCGCGGAATCCGGTCTGCTGAAAGCGGTGCTGCTGGGCGTCTTGCAGCAGGAAGTCGCGGAAGTCGGCGGCAGCGGCCCGCTGTTGCTTGGAGGCCGTGGGCAGCACGACGTAAGGGTGGTCGAACATCAGCGTGCCGTCGGCCGGGTGCACGGCCACCAGAGGCACCTTCGGCTTCTTCCCCTTGCCGATCCGGTCGGTCTCACCCGTGGGGCTGCCCTGGTTGTACAGGTAGATCAACTGCTCCTGTACGGCGATGGCACTGGTGTACGACAGGGCCTGCCCGTCAGCGTCCGCCTCGGCGAGGTTGGCCATGTACGCGGTCGCATCGGAGGCGTAGTGCAGGACGCCTGCCTCGACCCCCGCCACAAACCGCCGGGTCTTTGCGTCCTTGACTTCGTCCAGGGTCAGGTCGCTGGAGCGGCCCGTGGCGGCGTAGAAGGTTGCCACGGTCGCGGCCAGGCCCGAGGTGGAGGTGTGCGGGTTGTCCTTGCCCAGGCTGAAACGGCCCCACTCGGGCCGGCCGACCGAGGCCCAGCCCTTCTGCGTCAGCGACAGCACGTCCCTCCAGCCGATCCGTTTCTTCGGCCAGCCGAGTGCCTCCGCCATGGGCCTGGGCATGGCGATCGCCAGCGGGCTGGTGGCGAGCGACTGCGGCTTCTCGTCGGTGAGCAGCTTGCGGTCGGCGGCGGTCGCGTCGCGCTGGAGCAGTGTCAGCCACAGCGAGGAGGACGGCGTCCACACCTGCGGTTCGGGCGCGCCGTCGCGCCGCTCGTCCCACCCCTGGGCCAGGGCGTCCTTGGCGATGCCGGAACTCGTCTCCGACACCGTCACCCGGGCGCACTGCCCGCCCACGAGCTCACGCCCGGAGTCGTTGTACTCCTTGGCCAGTTCGGCGAGCAGATCGCCCTTCTCCGTCGAGGAGTTCACCTCCAGCCGTACCGCGCAGTCGCCGTCCGAACCACCGACGGACACGCTCACCACCACGCCGACGGCCGCGAGCAGCGCCAGCCCCACCACGACCGCCACCAGCAGCGGCAGCCTGCGTACGTTTCTCATGGCACCCCCGTGTCCGTGCCTCGCCCGAGGCGGGCTCTGCTCGGATCGCCGGATCGAGACCGTCCAGCCGGTTGCGCCGGATGACGTACTTGCAGCCCGTGTACGTGTGGCCGGGACGGGATCCGTGTCCCCGTGTCGTAGTCGAGGACGCGGCCGGAGCTGTCGACGGCGTCGTCGCGCTGGTAAAGAAGTGGTAATGCCTGGCCGGCAGGTTCAGCGTCACCTTCGGGTACGTGCCCGAACCGGCCGTGCGGACCCGGCTCCCGGCGTCCGCGTCCCTGCCGTGGACCTTGCGATGGGTCGGTGTCTGTCATGGGAATCCCCGTATGCGGCCGGGCCCTCCCCGCAGTGGACATTGCGGGGGCGGGGCATCCTCAAGGGAATGAGACCGGACGACGGCGACGGGGGCGTGGGATGTGGCGACGAGGTGCCGAACTCGGGGGCCTACCGACAACGGAGTCCTGGTGGACGGATGAGGACGCGGTGGCGGCCAACGCCGCCGGCCGGGTGACCCCGGCGCAGTATGCGGTGGTCGCGGGCCGAGGGATCCGGCCGCCCTATGGCGCGTACGCGCTGTTCGCGGTGTGGCTGGCCATGGTGGGGCTGATGGGGGTGGCCGCCATCGCCGCGGGGGACGGCCCCGGGGGCAACCCGGACGGCCTGGCTGCGGCCGCCCCGGGGATGGCCCTGTTCGGGGGTTTGACAGTCCCGTTCGTTCTCGCGTTGGCGCTCCCGGCGGCGTCGACGCCGCCGGATCGCCGGCCTGGTCGTCTGTCGGATGTCCAGCGCGGTCGGTGAAGTCGTCGCTCGACCGGGCGGCGAACCTGAGGCACTGGTCGGCGCCAGCCGCCTGTCCGTGCCGGAGGGGGCTCCGGCGCTGCCGCCGCTGGGTGCCTACCGGCTGTACTGGCTGGAGTCGGCCAAGGCCGGCCCTGGCCCGCTGCTGCTCTCCGCCATGCCGCTGGACCGGCAGGAGGCCGAGGCACCCACGGACTTCGCGTCGGCAGAGGCCGCCGGGCGAGGGCCGC
The DNA here is from genome assembly GCF_042653945.1 of Streptomyces vulcanius. NCBI lineage: Bacteria > Bacillati > Actinomycetota > Actinomycetes > Kitasatosporales > Streptomycetaceae > Streptomyces > Streptomyces vulcanius. Next base: position 118,992 of record NZ_JBHSFK010000029.1, read on the forward strand.
TGCCGGCGGACGCGATGGGCCTGACGCAGCGGGACCTGGACGCGAACCGGGCGGGACGGCTGACAGCCCGGCAGCGTCGGCCGCTCATCCGCAGGTTCTGCCTCCACGCAGTCTGCTGGGGCCTGGGCGCGGTCGTCGGGATCGGCATCTTCCTGTGGCCCAGCGTGGCGGCCATCGTGGAGCTGGTCGTCTCCGGGCCGACCGGTCCTGGGTTCCGTGACCTGGTCGGCCTGCTGTTCTGCCTGGCGTTCGGCGCCTGTTTCGCCGGACCGATCGCAGTCATCCTGTGGGCTGAGGTGGCCGAGAGCCGGCTCGTCGTTCTGTGGCGCGCGCTGCGCACGTCGGATCCTGTTCGGTGCGCGGTGGACGCGATATCGGTACGCGGGGCCGGGACATGGTGGCAGCTGTCGGCGGGCGGGATGACCTTCACCGTGGCCTCGACGGTGGCGCAGACGTTCTTCGGACCCGGGCGGTATGCGCTGTATCACCTGCCCGGCCTGGGGATGCTGCTGTCGGCCGAACCGGAGGCCCTGGATGGTCCCAACAGGCCCGTGAGTACCAGGTCGTTGAAGCTGGAGTGGTTGTAGTTCTCGCTGAAGTTGAAGCCGTCCAAGTCCACTCGCCGGTGTCGCCGTTGGCGGCTTCGGCGATGTAGGGCTTGCCGTCCTTGTGCTGGAGGTCGGCGAACTGCTTGGTGACGTAGCTCTGCGCCGGGTAGTCCTGGAGCAGGTTCGCCATGCCGGTCAGGATCCGGCTCGTCTGGTACGGCCGGCTCGGGCCGTTCCAGTGGCAGCAGTTCGCGTCGTCGCGCTGCTGGGTTCGTTGCCCTTGCACGATCTTGGTCGTGACGACGGGAACCTCCCCTTGCACGCGGAGATGGCCCTACTGCGTCGTACTCGTCATCCCGCTTGAGCGATGGCGGCCACCAGGCTCCGCCTCCCGGGGCAACGAGGGGCTGCATGCCGAGGCGTTGAACCGTTCTGGGTTCGGCAGATTCTCTGCCGAACCCAGAACGGGTTCAGTCCACAATGCCTACCGGCTTACCAAGCTGCGTCCCCGCAGATGTGCTTTTGTCCGGTCGTTGCGTTGTCGATGCAGACGTGCGAGGCGGCGTCTGTGCCGTTCCAGTGGAAGCCGGTCGCAGCCGTGGAGTTCAGTAGGAAGTAGCTGCTCGATACCGGCGTCCAGCCGTAGCCGCCAGAGCCGAGGCGCATGCGCTCCAGGTACACAACACACTGGTTGTTGTTCCATGACTGGCCGAGAGCTTGTACGTAGCCGTTGCTGGAGTCACGGTTCAACCAACCCTTGCAGCTCCCTGCGTAGGTGTCCTTGCCGGCGATGTAGTCGATCGACTGTGCGGCCGCGGCCGCCGAGGTCGCCGTCGATATGCCACCGCCCAGCAAGGTGCCGGTGATAATGGCAGCGGTGGCGAGACTGCGCACACGGTTCATGGTTTTGATCCCATCCAAAGCAGGGCCTGCCCGAGGCGATGTTGCCCGGGTGTAGGAAAGCTAGTCGGAAGGGCTGTTCCCCCTCGCCCAACCATGGGTTGAACTGCGCCTGCAACCAGAGTGGTTGGCGGTGTACAACCTGGGGTGTAGCTGGGGTGGAAAGCGGGGTGGAGCGGTCGCTCGGGCCCTACGCTCGGACGATGTTCGCGCAGCGCATGTGGAGCGGGGCGGTTCGCCAGTCCTTCGCACAGGTGGCGGACATCGTCTACGCGGTGGTGTCGGTCTGGATCTCGAGCACCGCCCTGCGCAACCTGCCCGACCCGCACGGCTACTGGCGGCAGACCGATGTATGGGCCTACGTACTGATCGCCCTGGTCTACCTTCCGCTGGCCGTGCGCCGCCGGGCTCCCCTGACCGTGTTCATCGGCACGGTGGCCTGCGTGCTGTGTTACTTCACCCTGGCCTACTATCACGTGGTCGTCGTCAGCGGACTGGGCCTGGCGCTCTACACCGTCGCGGCGCAGTGCCCGCGCAGGGTCGCTGCGAAGTGCGCCGCCGCATCGCTGCTCGTGCTGCTGTGGGGCGCGCGGCTCGCCGAGCCCGGGAGCGGCCCGTTCAGTGTGGCCTTCGTGATCGTGATGGTCGCCGTCGCCTGGGTGACCGGCGACCGGGCCCGCCGGCTCGCGGAACGAGGCGAGCGGCTCGCGGTGCTCACCGAGCAACTGCGCCTGGAGCAGGAGGAGAAGGCGCAGCGGGCCGTCATGGCCGAGCGCATGAAGATAGCCCGTGAACTGCACGACGTGATCGCCCACCACGTGTCCGTGATCTCCGTGCAGACCGGCCTGGCCGGATACGTCTTCACCTCCGATCCGAAGACCGCCCGCACGGCGCTGGAGACCATCGCGGGCAGCGCCCACGAGGCCATGGCGGAAATGCGCCGCATGCTGGTCGTGCTCAGGGAAGGGACCGAGCGCGCCCAGGAGGAGGAAGGAGCGGGCGACCACAGCGCGACCCCCGGACTCGGGCGGCTGGACCAGTTGGCCCGGCGCGTCGAAGCCGCGGGCGTTTCCGTCGACGTCCGGATCACGGGCGCCCCGTTCGCGCTGCCGCCGGGCGCCGACCTCTGCGTCTACCGGGTCATCCAGGAAGCTCTCACCAACGTCATGAAGCACGCGCCGGCGGCGAACGCGAGCGTCACGGTGCACTACGACGAGGCCGCGGTCCGCGTCCGGGTGACCGACGACGGACAGGAGGCAATTCCCGTCGGCACCACCGCGGGGCCCGCCGGCCATGGTTTGATCGGCATGCGCGAGCGGGCCGGTATCTACGGCGGGACGGTGACCGCCGGACCCGGCCCGCAGGGCGGGTTCGAAGTCGCACTGACCGTCCCCGTGTCCCGCGACAGGTGAACAAGCGCCTCGGCTCCCGGCCGGGCAGCCGCGAGGAAGGCGACACCGCGCCTGCCCACAGTGCTCGTTGATCTGCGCGGAGATCCGGAACCACGAGTCGTCCAAGCTGACCTCCGGCCAGGGAAGCGGGCACATCAGCCTTCGCAGCTTGACAGCCGGCAGCTCCAGGAGAGCCACCCAGTTGGCCCCGTCGCCCAGCGAATGCCGGGAGCCCGCTCGGACCGTGCCGGTGTACAACCTGGGGTGTAGCTGTGGTCGAATGCGGGGTGGAGTGGTCGCTCGCGGCCTACGCTCGGACGATGTTCGCGCAGCGCACGTGGGGCGGGACGGTTCGCCAGGCCTTCCCACAGGTGGCAGACATCGTCTACGCGGTGGTGTCGCTCGGCATCATGGGCACCATGCTGCGCAACTGGCCGAACTCGCAGGGCTACTGGCGGCAGACCGATGTATGGGCCTACGTGCTGATCGTCCTGGTCTATCTTCCGCTGGCCGTGCGCCGCAGGGCTCCCCTGACCGTGTTCATCGGCACGGCGGCCTGCACGCTGTGCTATATGACCCTGGCCTACTACCACGTGGTCGTCGTCTGTGGACTGGGCCTGGCGTTCTACACCGTCGCGGCGCAGTGTCCGCGCAGGGTCGCTGCGAAGTGCGCCGCAGGGTCGCTGCTCGTGCTGCTGTGGGGCACGCGGCTCGCCGAGCCCGGCATCGGCCCGCTCAGTGTGGTCTTCGTGACCGTGACGGTAGCCGTCCTGTGGGTGACCGGCGACCGGTCCCGCCGGCTCGCGGAACGCGGCGAGCGGCTCGCGGTGCTCAGCGAGCAACTGCGCCTGGAGCAGGAGGAGAAGGCGCAGCAGGCCGTCATGGCCGAGCGCATGAGCATAGCCCGTGAACTGCACGACGTGGTCGCCCACCACGTGTCTGCGATCTCCGTGCAGACCGGCCTGGCCGGATACGTCTTCACCTCCGATCCGAAGACCGCCCGCACGGCGCTGGAGACCATCGCGGGCAGCGCCCACGAGGCCATGGCGGAAATGCGCCGCATGCTGGTCGTGCTCAGGGAAGGGACGTCGCGCGCCCAGGAGGGGGCGGGCGACCCCACCGCGACCCCCGGACTCGGGCGGCTGGACCAGTTGGCCCGGCGCGTGGAAGCCGCGGGCGTTTCCGTCGACGTCCGGATCACGGGTGCCCCGTTCGCGCTGCCGCCGGGCGTCGACCTGTGCGTCTTCCGAGTCATCCAGGAAGCTCTCACCAACGTCATGAAGCACGCGCCGGCGGCGAACGCGAGCGTCACGGTGCACTTCGACGAGGCCGCGGTCCGCGTCCGGGTGGCCGATGACGGACAGGAACCAGTTCTGGGCGACACCACCGCGGGGCCCACTGCCCATGGTTTGATCGGCATGCGCGAGCGGGCCGGTATCTACGGTGGGACGGTGACCGCCGGACCCGGCCCGCAGGGCGGGTTCGAAGTCGCACTGACCGTCCCCGTGTCCCGCGACAGGTGAACAAGCGTCTCGGCGCCCGGCCGGGCAGCCGCGAGGAAGGCGGAAAACACGCATGCCCACAGTGCTCGTCGCAGACGACCAGATCCTCATCCGCTCGGGACTCGTCGCACTCCTGCGGGCCGCACCGGGAATCGAGGTCATCGGCGAGGCGCAGGACGGCGAGGAGGCCATCGAGATCGCCACGCAGACCAGACCCGACGTCATCCTGATGGACATTCGGATGCCGGGCATCAGCGGGATCACCGCCACCGAGCGCATCCTTGCCCAGGCTGCGCCCCCGCCCCCCAAGATCCTCGTCCTGACCACCTTCGACCTCGACGAGTACGTCTACGGCGCGCTGAAGGTCGGCGCCTGCGGCTTCCTGCTCAAAGACACCCCACCGGACCGGCTGCTCGCCGCCATCGACACCGTGCACGCCGGCGACATGCTGTTCAGCGCCTCGGTGATCAAAGGGCTCATCGAGACCTACACCCCCCGCCCGGCCGCGCCCGAGGCGCACTTCGGGCTGGACGCGCTGACGCCCAGGGAGTTAGAGGTCCTCGGGCTGGTCGGGGCGGGCATGTCCAACTCCGACATCGCCCAGCGGCTCGTGCTCAGCACGGCGACCATCAAGACACACGTCCACCGCTGCATGAGCAAGCTCACGCTGAACAGTCGGGCCCAGGCGGTGGTCTTCGCGTACGAGACCGGACTGACCTCCCGAGGCGCCGCATCCTGGGGCACGGACAACATCTGAGGTGTGGGAACTGCCATGCCGTCAAAGGCCCCCGGGAGCGTCAAAGGAGCGCGACCGCAGCCGGGCGCCAGCGCCGGGCGGCGTCGGCCGCACGGGCCGGCACGCGGTCGGCTGCCCTACTGTTGGCCCACATCTACGCTCACCCGTAGCCCCAAACACGCGGGTAGGCGAGTGAGGAGTTGTAGCTCGTGCAATATGCGTAGGACGTCGTCCCGGAAGCCGCGGTGGCGCCAATCGCGTCTTTGCCGTTTTTGCACCTCGCCCACCCGTTGAAGGCGCCGCCGGTGCACTTGATCCCGGCCGTGTTGCCGTCGTCGAACACCTTCGCGCAGGTGATCGCGGACGCTGCGGCGGAGGCGCTGTTCGCCGTGACCCCGAGGCCGGAGCCGGCCAAGGTCAGGATGGCGAACGTACTCATGAGCAGTCGCTTCATTTCCAGGTCCTTTCAGTTCCCGAATACAGGGGAGACCGTCGCCCAGCGGTGGTGCAGTTGCCCACTCGGGGCGATGCTGTCCGGGTACAGGGAAAGCTAACTGGAAGGGCTGTTCCCTCTCGACCAACCGCGGGTTGAACTGCGCCTGCAACCAGGGTGGTTGCGGGTGTACCACCAGGGGTGTAGCTGTGGTTGTAAGCCGGGTGGAGTGATTGCTCCCGGCCTACGTTCGCCAAGAGCTATGGCGCGGAGCGGCCCAAGACAGGCGCGAAGATCACCCGCGGCGCCGGCGCCAGGTTGAAACCCCGACCCGGACGTGCGCAGGAAGCCAGCCGCGCAGCAGAATCCGCTGCTCGTGAGTTCGGCCTCGCGGCCGGGCTTGATAGTTCGAATGGCTCTGACCTGCGCGGATGTAGGTGTCCGTGGGGGTGTCGGGCCGGCTGAACGGGGCCTGGTCACCCGCCTGGTCCGGACGCTGGCCGACCGCAGGCTCGACCGCGTCCTCCCGGCCAAGAAGAGAGCCCCTGGTTCGCGCGGCCGAGACCGCCCGGGCGGCGATGTCACGAGGTGGTCGGCCCGTGCGGTGTGCTGGAAGTCGAGGATCAGGGGGTGCCCAGGTGCTTGGTGGCTTCGACGGGTCAAGTCTGCCAGGGGAACCGTCGAGGAGCCAGGCAAGAACGTTGCCCAGAAGGCTGGGCTGAACCGCTCCATCAGCCAGGAGGCATGGGGCCGCACGGTCACCATGCTGACGTACAAGACCGCCCGGCTCGGCGGCACCGTGGTCAAGGTCCCCGCCCCCGGTACCTCCAGACGCTGCTCGGCGTGCGGCTTCACCACACCGGGCAGCCGGGAGAGCCAGGCCGTGTTCGTGTGCAGGAACCCGGGCTGCGTTGTGGTCGGGCAACGCCGACCACAACGCAGCCCGCAACGTCTTACACCTGTACCGGATGGGCCTCGCGCTCATCCCGGCTGCCGGGAGGGCAGTCGTCAGGCGCGTACAGCGCGTCAAACCCGCTGCCGCAAGGTAAGCAGGAATCTCCCGGCTTCAGCCGGGAGAGCACTTCAAGGTCGGGCCCTTACGGCGTAACGACGACGTGTGTCATGAACCGGATGCCCGGCGACTACGCCGAAGCCCCGGGGGGCTAGGACGGGGCGGTATTTCCTGAGCTTCTCAGGGGCGCCGCAGGGCGTAGGTGTTCCAGAGTTCGCCGGCGAAGAAACGGCCGAAGCGAGTGAGTGCCGCGGTGCCGTGCGGGCCCGTTGTGCGGAACGTGGTGAGCAGGCGGGCGAGATCGGTGGCGCCGAGATTCGCCGTCCCCGTGCCCAGTATTTCGGCGTCGGTCCCGCCCGGTTCGTGGCCGTGTCCGTTCAGGACGCGGAAGGCCAGCCCGGTCGTGTCGGTCCACAGCCGGGCCGGGGCGCCGGGCGCCAGGTCCTTGCGGCCGGCGAAGGTGCGGGGGTGGCCGTCGGCGTCGGTGAAGTGGAGCCGGTAGCGCATCGTGCCGCGGCCGTCCGCGAACAGGCGGACGCTGCCGTGCAGGACGGGGCGGCGCCCTCCGAAGGACGGGCTGTCGATCCAGCCGTCCGCGCGCGCCTCGTGGTCCGGTTCCTCCAGGAAGGCGTCCACGTCGTCGGCCGTGACGGTGAGCCGGAACGCGAACGGTTCGGTCCGGGACCCGTCCGCGCCGGGTGCGTAGCGTCCGCGCAGTTCCTCCGTGAACTGGAGAGAGGTACGGCGGGGGTACGTGCGGTGCGCGGCCGCCCGTGGAGTGGCGGGCCGGTGCTCCAGCAGACGGGTGCACATACGGTCGGCCAGGGCCGCGATGGTGAGGGCCGGGTTGGGGCCCACCGGGCCGGGCATCGCCGCCCCGTCTGCGACGTACAGGCCCGGGTGGCCGAAGACCTCGCCGTACGGATCGCACACCCCGGTGCCGGGGTGCCGGCCGATGGGGGCGCCGCCGAGCGGGTGCACCGTGAGGACGCGGCCCCGGTGCCAGAGCGGATGGTCGGCGTATCCGCCGCCGAGCGCGCCGGCGATCTGCCGCATGAGTGTGCGCGTCCGCTCGAACTGGGCCGCGCTGCCGCCCCGTACCGTCCAGGTGCTGTCCAACCGGCCGCCACGCATGCGCAGTTCGCCGTCCGGCACATCGCGGCCCATCGCGAGCAGCGGCAGGGACGTACCGGTGAACGCGCCGTCGCCGAGGAGCTCGGCGAACGCGCCCGAGAGGCTGGGGTCAGGGGCGCGGGAGATCCGGTCGAGCAGTCTCCCGGCCAGGAAGCGGGCCGCCCGGGAGACTCCCTGCGGTGCGTGAGCGCCTTCGACGAGCCACTCCACGAAACCCGGGTATCCCGCGTCCTGGATGTACCCTCCGCGCCCCGCGCCCGGTACGCCGTCCAGTTCGTCGGGCAGCCGGATGGAGCTGGTGATGACCGGACCGCGGCTGGGACGCATCGGCCGGGGCTCGTCGCCCCGCCTGGCCCGGAGCACGAACGCGAGGTGGTCGCCGTTCGTCGAGAACCGGCTGCCGACCGCCGGGCTCAGACCGGGTAGGTTCCGGCGGGAACGCAGCAGCAGCGAGACCGTGTTGTAGGTGCCGGCGGCGAGGACCAGACGGTCGCAGCTGATGGTGTGGAGCGTTCGGGAGGTACGGGGTGATCCGTAGGGGTGGGGTGATCCGGACGCGCCTCCTCCGTCCCCGCGGCCGTCCGGATCACCCCTTTCCCCTCCCCCTTCGCCATTTGGTCCGTTTCTTTCGTGTCTTCCGTGTCTGACGTAGTCCACCGCGTATCCGCCTCGCGCGAGTGCCCGCACCGCGCGTACCTCGTGCCCGGTGCGCAGTTCGGCACCGTGCCGCCGTGCCGCCGACAGATAGGTGTGGTCGAGGCTGTTCTTGGCACCGTCGTTGCAGCCGAGGTTGCACTCACCGCACAGCCGGCAGGTGCGGCGACCGACACCGTGCAGGTTGCCCTGGTCGGTGTCGGCCATCGGCAGTCCGGGCTCGGGGCCGGCGCCCGGTTCTGGGGCGAAGCTGATCGCGAGCGGCGGCCGTTCCGCCGTCAGGCCCAGCCGTTCGGCCGCTTCACGCATCGCGTGCGCCCGGGGTGTGTCCGTGTAGCCGGGGCGGTCGAGCGGGTACGGGACCGGGCGGAGCATCCGCTCGACCTCGTCGTAGTGCGGGTCGAGTTCGGCGCGGCCGACGGGCCAGGACTCGTAGCCGCCGCCGGGCAGCGGCTGTTCGTCGACGAACCAGCGTTCGTCCTTGCGCAGCAGCACGCTCGCGTAGATGAGTGATCCGCCGCCCAGTCCGCTGGCGACGACGGAGTCGAAGGCGCGGAAGCTCCACACGTCGAACAGGCCGTGCAGGCCTGCCCGCGGGTCCCAGAACGCACGGCCGAGTTCGGCAGGGGAACGGGCGAAGCCGCCGGGCGGGTAGGCGCGTCCGCGTTCCAGCAGGACCACCTGCTGTCCGGCCGCGGCCAGCCGGTACGCGGCCACGGAGCCGCCGAATCCCGAGCCGACGACGACGGTTCCGACGTGTTCGGCGTGCGACTCCGTCATCTCATACAGCCCTTCGGTGGAGGAAGTCCAGGAGGTGCGGGAACACGTCCCGGTGCGCGTCCCGGCCGATGATCGTGTCCACGTAGCCGTAGCCGGGGGCCACGAACAGTTCGTAGCGGTCGGGGTCGGCCGTCTCCCGCGACATCTCCTCGTGCTCCTGGACGACGGAGTCCCCGAAGACGCGGTTGTGCTCGCCGGTCAGGAACAGCACCGGTGGGCCGCCCTTGGCCGCCGCCGCGAGGTAGTCGTCCGGGAGGCGCGCGTGGCGCGGCTCGGCGTCGTCGTACTTCACGGCACGACCCGCTCGTACGATCCTGCCGATGTGCCGGTGGTAGCCCAGCCCGACAGGGCCGAGCAGGTCCGCGACGCGGTCGTGAGTGACGGGGTCGAGTCTGTCGTGGCTGTAGAGCGCGGGCCAGCCGGTGCCCCACATGAAACTCACCATGTGGCAGGCCGGGTTGTCGCACTCCGGGTGCGCCAGTGACACCAGACGGGCGAACAACCCGCTCCGGCTGAACCAGGCCGCGTCGCCGCTCCGCGGGTCGAGCTGGGACAGCCCGAGCGCGCCCTCGACGAGCGCGGGGCCGTACGCCAGCTTCCAGCGCGACCAGGCCGGTACGCGCATCAGCAGGCCGACCGCGCTGGTGACGACGCTGGTGACGTCCCGTACGGCGCCGGCGTACAGGCTCATGAGGAAGGTCATCGACCCGAGGCAGTGCGCCACGACGTGCACCCGCCGTTCGCCGACATGCCGGCGCAGTTCGGCGAGCGCGGCCGGGTAGTCGTACAGGGCGATGTCGTCGAGGGTGTGTGCGTGCGGTTCCGTGTTGTACGGGAAGCGGTTGCTCATCCGCATGTCGAGCGTCCATACGTCCGCGAAACCGTTGTCGAGGAGGCAGGTCGCCAGATTCCGGTGCTCGGGCATGATGAACAGGTCGCTGGACGCGGTCAGTCCATGTACGAGGAGTACGACGTCGTCGCACTCCGCCCGGCGGAAACGGGTCAGTTGGAGGCCGAGTCCGTCGTCCGTGGTGACGGGGTGGACGGTGACCCGGGCGTCGGGAACGCCGGTTGTGGTGTGACGGGGGACGGCGGCGCCCTTCTGGATCGGCACGATTGTCCCCCCTCAGTCGGTCGGCCGCCCCACGATGGCGTCGGCGGCCAGGCAGAGGTCATCGTGGCGCTCCCGGCTTCGGTGTACCTGCGGAAAACCTGAAATCGGCACGTCACGGCGCCGATGCCAGGTCAGGCTGGGTTGCCGTCGCTCTTCAAGGCACCTCACCGCGGCTGCGTGCGTTCGCGGAGCGGGCGTTGCGGCGCAGGCCGGCCGCGATGTTCGTGACGCCGGTCGGTCGCAGTGCTCCGGCGGCCAGGTCGCGCCAGGTCGCCATCGCGCCAGGTCGCCATCGTGCGGGTGTGGCCTGCTCTGCGGTGCCGCGATCGTCGACCAGGGCGGTGCGGTGCGGGTCAACCCGTCCACGTGCCGTGTCGTGGGCCGGTGGTGCCCGGCGTTTTCACGACCGTCCTGGGACACGTCATCCGCCTGCGGCGTCCTCGGCCTCCCAGCGCAGCAGGTCGCCCGGCTGGCACTTGAGCACCTCGCAGAGCGCGGCGAGGGTCGCGAAGCGCACCGCCTTGGCGCGGCCGTTCTTGAGTACCGCCAGGTTGGCGGGCGTGATCCCTATGCGGTCCGCGAGCTCGCCCACGGACATCTTCCGCCTGGCCAGCATCACGTCGATGTCGACGGTGATCGGCATCAGATCACCTCGTTCAACTCGGCCTGCATCTGCGCCGCCTCGACGTCGCGCGCGACGGCCTGGGCGAGCAGCATCCGCAGCACGAGCACGATGAGCGCGACCCCCAGGATGGCCACGCCGACCCCGCCCATGATGACGGTGACGCCCGGGTCGTCCCGCTGGCCCGGCGCATTGAGGGCCGTGACCGCGAACCACACGAGGGCAGCCGCCACGATCGCGCCGATCACGCCGTCCACGTACCGGAAGGCGGCGTGGGAGAACACGGTTCCGCGTCGCACCATCGTCACCAGCCGCCATACGCAGACCAGGGCGACCTGGACCGACACCATGCCCAGGATCGTGACCACGCGCAGCCCGGTCAGCGGGAGCGACCCGTCCTCCGGGTCGCTCCCGCTGACCAACACCCACACCATCAATGCCTGTACGAACACGGTGCCGGCGAGTACGACCACGAGCACGGCGCGCAGCGCACGTACGGTCAGCTTTCCCATCGCACACCCTTCCATCGAATGACGATGGGAATCTATCGAATTTCGATAGGTTAGGCAAGGGCTGGGGTGGAGGGTGGACGGCCGTTTCACACCGTCTCGCTTCGGTTCGTCCCGGCAGGGTGGAGTGACGCCGGGGCGAAATCGTCCGTGTCAGCCCTCGAAGCCCTGGTCGCGCAGGATCTTGTCGATGCGGGTGCGGTGGGCCTCCTCCCATGCGTCGAGGGTCTCGTCGGCCTCCTTGGCCAGCTTGGTCCGGGCGGCGGACAGGGTCTCCTGCGCGCGGGCGGAGGGGACGACCACGACGCCTTCCTCGTCGGCGACGACGATGTCGCCGGCGTTCACCGTGACTCCGGCGCAGCGCACTTCGGCATTGAGCGGCTCGACGGCCTTCTTGCCTCCGGGAATGGGGATCACCCCCCGGGCGAACACCGGGAAGCCCAGGTCCCGGACCTCGGCGAGGTCGCGGATCAGCCCGTCGGCGACAAAGGCCGCGACGCCCCGGCGCTGCGCGACGGCGCACACGTTGCCGCCGGCCAGCGCGTAGTCCAGGTCGCCCGACTCGACGACGATGACGGCGCCCGGTGCGGCGCGGTGGATGGCCGCGTGCAGCATGAGGTTGTCGCCGGGAGGGCACCTCACGGTGAACGCCGGTCCGGCCACGCGCGGCACCGGCGACCACAACGGGCGGATGCCGATGTCCATGACCTGCTCCCGGCCCAGGACGTCGGCGAGGGTGGTGGTCGGAACGTCCGCGAACGGGGAAGCGGCGGCTTCGGTGGCGTCTGGCATGGCTCCTCTGTCCTTCATCGTTGCTGTGGCTGCGGACGCGCGGCCGCGTCCCTTTCCGGGCTGTCGAAGTACTGCACCCAGGTGGCGCCGCCGTCCGGCGTCGACAGTACGGTGCCCTCGTCGCCCACGATCATGGCCGGGCCGATGGGCTGTGGACTCCACCGCCCGCCGGCGCGTGAGGACAGGACGGTTCCGCCGTCGCCGACCACCCAACCGCCGTCGGCGTCGTATGACTGGAGTGAGCCGGGCAGCTGCTGACCACGCGCTGGGTGGCCAGCTCCACCTTGTGGACGTCCAGGGGCTCGACGGCTGCGAGCCGCAGCAGCACCCGCGGCGCGGTGCTGCTGATGTCGGTGAAGGGCCGGCGGACCGGGGTCGGGGGCGGTGATTCTGGAGCTGAGCGGAACTGGTGGCGCTGTCGGGCGCGTAGGAGAGCTGACATCGCGACGCTGCCACGGCCGCCGCACGCAGCTCGGGCGAGCGTTGGCTGGTCGCGGCCTACGGCGGGCTCGTCGTCGCCGCACTCGACCAGCTCGACGAGCAGAGCCTCGGCAGCGCCGGGGTCGCTGAGGAACTGGCCCGCACCATCGTCGCGGCCTTCTCACCGTCAACGGCGGCGCGATGCTCCGCGAGTAACGACCGGACACACTCGACGGCCTTCTCGCCCTCCACCACACATTCGGACGGCCGCGCCTCGGGACACCTGCTCGGCCGCCCCAGGTGCCCACGGTCCGCCACTTCGGTCGGTGCAGCGGCGCCCCGAAACCGAGGGCCTCTTCGGCGACGAACTGCTGGCCACGATGAAACGGGGGCCTACCTGATCAACACGGCCCGGGCAGAGATCGTCGACCGGGGACGCCGTCGACCGCGCCCTACGCAGCGGCCGGTTGGCTGGTTACGCGGCCGGTGTGACTGCGCGCGGGTGCGGCATGCACCTCGGGCTCCTCCGGTCGGAATGCCGACCTGGCGGATCACCGCCGACGACTTCACTCGTCACGCCCGACACCGCGATCGGGTGCGCTCATGTCCCCCGTCCCGGGCGTGCCATCGGCGAGCCCGTAGCGCAGGTACACGGTGCCCTTCGGACCGGCTACGGGCGGTTCGAGGAGTGTGACGTTCGTGGGCACCGCGCCCCCGTCGAACACCTTTTTCCCGACGCCGAGCACGATCGGGTGCACCCAGAGGTCGAGACGGTCGAAGAGCTTCTCGAGCAGGAGGGTCTGCACGAGGTCCAGGCTCCCGACGACCTTCACGTGCTCGTGCTTGTCACGGATCTCGCGCACCGCGTCGGCCAGATCCGGGCCGAGCTGCGTGGACCCGGCCCACGCGAGGTCGGGCCTGCCGTGGGAGGCCACGTACTTCGGGACTCTGTTGAAGAGCCTGGCGATCTCGTTGTCCTCGCCGCTCTCCTGGTGCGGCCAGTAGGCGGCGAAGATGTCATACGTCCGGCGGCCGAGCAGGAGGGCGTCCGTGCCCTCGTACGCGGCAGCGACCTGCGCCCCGGCGGTCTCGTCCAGCAGAGGCGCCTGCCAGCCGCCGAACGGGAACCCCTCCGGGTCCTCGTCGGGGCCGCCGGGCGCCTGCCCGACGAGGTCGAGGGTCGCGAACAGCTCGATGTGGATGAGGCCCATGCCGTACTCCCGATGAGGTGATTGTCTCGGTCGAGAGGTAGACCTGTGGGCGCCGGCAGACTCATCGTTGCTACTGCACCAAAACGAGCCCGCGGGTCAGGTAGTGGGCGATGAAGGCCCGGGGATGACAATCGGTTCTGCGGCCTGGGCGCGGGCGCGGGCGGTGGCGACCTCGACCTCGTCGCGGGTGACTTCCTTGTAGAAGCGTTCCCCGTGGGCGTCGGTGATGTCGATGACGATGCTGGTCCACTCCTCGGCGGGCTCCTCGGGTACATGCCCGAGCTGGTATTCGGCATCCCGGAGCAGTTCCTCCGTCACCCGAACCCCGGTCAGCCGTTCGGCGAGGGCGAAGACCGCCGCTTTGGTGTCGACGCGACTGTTCGTCTCGCCCTCGTCGTCCGACAGTTCGAAACCGACATCACGCATCACCGAGTTGAGGGCATCGGGCGTGTTGCCGCCCCTGACTGTGGGCCACTCGAAGGTGGTCCGAAGTTCGCCGTCCTCGTACCAGTGGAAAAAGTGCATGGGCTTGCCTCCATTGCTGGAGTGCACCGCGGCGCACCCGTCGGCCGACAGGGCCTCCAGGAAGCGCGACTGCATCCCCATGCCCCCGTCTCCGACGTGCAGGACGAGCGTCCAGTCGCCACCTTCGCCCGGGACGGTGAACGCGCCCGCGAGGAAGGACTCGTCCCAGTAGTCCGTCGGGTCGAGCAGTTCGTCCTGCCGCTTGATCAGCGCGTCCGCTCCTGTGCACGTGCCCTGCGGCTCCGCCTCCATCACCCGCAGCACCTCCCCCGGGGCGACGCCCCGCACCAGGCTCAGCGTGTACCCGGTCTCCAGTGCGGAGCGGAACAACGGAGAGGAACGTATCCAGGCATAGTCATGTGCGGTCACCGAAGTCATGCACCGCAGTCTGCCTGCTGCCACTGACAAGACCGTGAATCAGGGAGCAGGCACGCTGCAGAGGCTCCGCCCCTCAGTACTGGGTGCGGAGCCTCTGCGCGGTGGAATGGGAATCCGCCGCAGACGACTGAGAACAGCCTGACAAGGGCGCGGGTGGCGCGTGCGAGGGGTTGGACGTCGAAATTCGGGACGCTGGCAGGACGCAAGGAATCGGCAGTGCCGCCCGGTGGTCTTCGAGTCCGCCGCGATACCACCGCTGCGGGTGCGGCCGGCGAGAGGCTTGGTGCCCGTCCGTGGGGCCGTGCAGGGGCTACTGCCTGAGGTCGATCATGCGGACCGGCTGCCCGGTCGTGCGGGCGATGGTTTCGAAATCGTGGTCGAAGTGGAGCAGTGTCAGTCCCGCTTCCTCTGCGGCGGCGGCCACGAGGAGGTCGACGGGGCCCGCGCTGCGGTGCTCCCCTTTGGCGGTCAGTTGTTCCTGGACGATGCGGGAGCGGCGGTAGATGCCGTCCGGCATCGGGCACCAGGCGTAGTGGGCGTCGAGTGCCGCCTTCAGCCGGGTGCGGTCCGCAGCCGAACGGGCTGAGTAGAGGACTCCCAGTTCGGTGAGGTCGCAGATCGCGACGAGGCCGGCGGCGATCCTGTCGTCCCATTCGGCGGTGTTCTGGCGGAGCAGGACGCGGGCGAGGGCGGAGGTGTCGATGAGGTAGTCGGCGACGGTCACCCGTCCGCTCCGGTGCCGCGCTCGTCGCCTGCCGTGCCCGCGGGGCGGTACGCGTGCTTGTTCAGCAGCAGGTCCATGTTCAGGGCGCCGTCGGCCACCAGTTCGCGGGCTTCCTCGAGTGCGCGCAGACGCCGGTAGCGGGCCGTGACTTCCCGCAGAGCGGTGTTGATGGTGTCGCGCTTGGTGGTGGTGCCGAGTTCCTTGGCTGCTTCTTCCAGGGCCTCGTCGTCGAGGTCGATGACGGTGCGACTCATGGCGGCCTCCTCTGTATACCAGCCAGAATATATCAAGATACAAGATCTTTTATATATGAGTACCGCGATGCCGTGAGGGGGCCCGCGTCTGCGGGGTCATGCCATGGGATCTGGAGCCGACGCAACCGCACGACGCCGACCAAGGTCGCCGAGGTGGGCCATGCCGCGGCCGCCCGGCGCGTTCGGCTCCGGATTGATTCCGCGCAGGCAGCGGAGGCGGCGCAGATACCGGTCCTACCCGCGCAGGCACGGGTAGGACGACGTCGGCCAGGGGGCGGCGGCCTGAGTGCCGACAGCGGACCTTGAGGTGAGTGGTCGCTGAGGGGGCGTCCTGGAGATGGTCCGGGGCTAGGGCGATGACTCGGTGGACCGGCCGGGCCGCCGGGTGAAACGCCGCAGCCCCCGTCGCGCGGGCTTGAGGGGCTTGTCCTCGGGGGCTAGCGGCTCCTGGCCCGTGGTCAGGGCCGGAGCCGGTACGGACCGTCCGCCCTGTTCGAGCCGGCTCCGGACGGTGTGGGCCATGGCCTGGTGGGACGGTTCCAGCAGCAGGCCCTCCGTGGACAGCCGCTCCCACATGTGCAGCAACTCCTGTCCCCGGGTGACCACCTGCCCGTCGTCCATCAGCCGCTGCCACGCCGCGGTGGCGCGGGCCACATCGGGCGCCGCCCGGTTCAGGTCGGTGCGGCACCGGATGCGCGCGACGGTCAGCGCGAGGGTGATGGAGAGCGAGTAGTCGCCGCGCAGATACGCGAGGTACGCCTCGATCGCCCGTGCCTCCAGGGCGAGTTCGTCCTCCGCGCCCCTGCGCAGCGTGAGGTGCTCCCGCAGCGCGCTGGCGAGGACGAACGCGGCGTGCAGCTCCTCGTGCTGCGCGTGCTGGATGATGCGCTCGACGCGGGCGAGCGGCGGGAACGCCTCCTCTTCCGCGGCGGTACGCTCGCGCCCGGGCGGCAGGTCGTCCTCTTCGTCGATGGTCCGGCTCGATCCGTCGGGGTACACACGCAGGCGTGCCACCTGCTTCTCGGTGCGGTCGATGACGGTGGCCGCCACCGGGGCCCCCAGGGTCCGGGCGAACATGGCGACGGCGTCGAGGATCGCCTCGTTGGGCGGACGCCTGCCGCCCATCTCCAGGAGATGGCCGTTGACCACCGTCGACCCGTCCTCGGCCACGTAGGCGTCGAGTCGGATCAGCGGCGGTGCGCTGAGCGCGGGCAGGTTCCCCTTGTCACGGGGTGTCAGCGAGTGGGACATCCGCTCAGACTCCGGGTCGCACGACACCGAGGATGGGCATTTCGGCGGCGGGCGCGGTCGTGACCGTGCGTCCGGGCCGCGGGGCGTGGACGATCTGCCCGCCTCCGATGTACATGCCCACGTGTGTGGCGTCGCTGTAGTAGATGATCAGGTCGCCGGGCTGCGCGGACGCCAGAGTGACCCGGGTCACTCCCTGCCACTGCGTTTGCGAAGTACGGGGTATGGGGTGCCCGGCCGCCGCCCACGCCGCGGAGGTGAGTCCCGAGCAGTCGTACGACGAGGGGCCCACGGCGCCCCACACGTACGGTTTGCCGATCTGCGCCATCGCGAAGCCGACGGCCTGCGCGGCTGCTCCGCTCGCCTTCGCCCCGCCGCCGCCCGAGCCGGTCCCGGTCGAGGTGCCGCCGCCGGCATCGGGGCCCGTCCACCTCGACTTGGCCGCCTGCGCCTCTTCCTTCTCCAACTGGGCCAGCTTGAGGGCCTGTTCCTTCTCAAGCCCGGCCTCGATCCGCTCAGCCTCGGCGATCTTGCCCTCGATCTTCTGCTTCGCCTCGGCCTTGTCCGCGCGGCTGCTCTTCAGCTCCCGAAGCTGCTTCGCGGCGGTGTCGGTCTGCCGGCTGAGCTCCATGCGGGCGGTTTGCTGGGTCTCGGAGACGTTGACCAGGCTCCGCAATGCCTGGCGGGCCTGGGACGCCTCGTTCAGGGCCTGGTCGGGGTGGTCGCCGAGCAGTAACTCAATGCCCGTGGCAGCGAGATTGCCCCCGCGGTACTGCGTCCGGGCAGCCGCGCCCGCGAGGTCGTGCAGATCGTCCACCCGGCTCTCGGTGCGGGCCAGGCCCTCGCGGAGCGACGTCAGCCGCTTCTCCTGCTTGGCCGCCTTCTCGTCCGCGGTGTTGTACGCCTCGGTGGCCACCTCCGCCTCGCGGTAGAGGTCGTCCAGTTCGCCGCGGATGTTCTCGATCGACTGGTCGCCCTGCGGGTCGGGCTCGCTCGGGGCCGCGTAACTCGGCCCGGATATCAGGGCGATCGCAAGGGCCAGGGTTGCTAAGGAGGCCCGACTCCGCAGCCGTCCGGCGCCGGTCGACACGTTCATCAGCTCCACTTTCAGAGGTCGCGTGCAGGCGGCGCAGACGGACGACGTGCTCATCGCAGTCGCCACCGCGGTTCATGCGGAGGGCCGTTCAAGTCTCGAACACAGTACCGTCCCCCGAACGGCTGACCCCTGTATCCCCGCGCGTGTCAACCTGCTCGCACGCAACTTCTCCAAACCGTCGCCCTCTCGGCGCCCGGCGCTTCCACTCCTCGCGCGTCTCGGCCCGCATGCGGGCGCCGGTCCTGGCGACGATGCGCTGGTTCTCCCGCAGCAGTTCACGGCGCTCTCCAGAGCCCCGTACCGACAGTTCGCCGGTGTCGACGGCGGTCTGCACGACGCACCCCCGCTCGCTCTCGTGGGGCGCAGCCGTGAAAGCGCCACCGCCCGGCCGACGCCTCCGAAGGCCGGCGACCTTTCGGGACATCCCGACGGCACCTGGATCATCGTGCGGCGTGAGCGCCCGCATCCCGGCGCCCAGCTCTCGCTGTTCGACCTGGACGGGGGCATGCCCCACCAGGTCTTCCTCACCGACACTCCCATCGCGGGCGGCGGATCCATCCAGCACCTGGAGGTCCGCCACCGCGCGCACGCCGGAGCCGAGGACCGACCTGGACCCGCACCCTGCTGCTGGACGGTGAACTGGCCACCGCAGTCCCCGCACGCGATGGGTGTGCCCTAAAGGGCGGTGCCCCATTCCCTTCATCTGGTCCTTGGCGGCGGTGATGAAGGCGTGGCCCCTTCCTCATGCTGGACGTTCGGGCACCGGCAGCGCGGGACACGACTATGGACAGCAAGGCGACCGAGAGTTCCCGGACCGAGGCGGAGCAGCATCGGCACGGTTCCGGAGCCACCACGGAGGACGGACGAAGCGCGGAGGCCTCTGGTGCGTATGCGCCGGCCCGGGCGCGGCCCGGGGTGTGGCTCGGCGTATGCGTCCCGGGTCGGCGTCCGCTGCCCGCAAGAGGCGCTCGGCGTCCTCGGCCGATATGCGGTCGGCCGGGTTGCCGGCGAGCAGACCCTGGACCAGCGGGGTCAGCGGCCCGGCGCCTCGCACTTCGGGAGCCGGCTCCATGGCAACGGCGTACATCGTCTCCGCCACCGTGTCCCGGAGGAATGGCGAGCGGCCCTCGACCGCCTGGAAAAGCGTTGCGCCCAGCGCCCACAGGTCGGCCTCCGGACCCGGCTTGGCGCCGACCAGGCGCTCGGGAGCCATGAAGTCGACCGACCCCACCAACTGGCCGGTGCGGGTGAGAGCCGAGGACTCGGCGGCCTGGGCGATGCCGAAGTCGGTGAGGACCACCCGGCCGTCCTCGGCGAGCAGCACATGAACACGCGGTCGTAGGAGTCGAGTCACGGGCTCGGCGATGGTCTGCTGCCTGGCCCGGCAGCGTGGATGGCGGGCACCGGTCGCGACGGCGCGTCACGCCTCCTGCAGCGCAGGGACGGGAAGCTCGCCCGAGCCTCGGACGATCAGACGGGTGGGAACGGTGATGGTGCGGGCGCGAGTGCGGTCGCCGTCCAGGCGGGCCAGGGCGGTGGTCGCGGCTGCCCTGCCGAGTTCCTCCGCGTCCTGGGCGACGACCGTCAGGGCCGGCTCGAGTGCCTCGGCGAGCGCCACCTCGTCGAAGGCGACGAAGGCGACGTCCTTGCGCTTGCTGCGGGCCAGTTCGGCGACGATGCCCAGCGCCATGATGTTGTTGCCGGCGAACAGGGCCGTGGGGGGATCGGCCAGGCCGAGGAGCTGGGCGGTCGCGGCCTCGGCGCCCTGCTGGTCGTGGGCGTTGGCGACGAGCGAGCGGTCGTAGGGGATGTCGGCTTCCTGGAGCGCGGAGCGGTAGCCGGCCAGACGTTCACGGCGGGTGTACAGCTTCAGGGGCAGGTCGCCGACGAAGCCGATGCGCCGGTGTCCGTGGGCGACGAGGTGGGCGACGCCGTCGTGGGCTCCGGCACGGTTGGAGCTGACGATGCTGTCCGTGGCGAGGCCGGCTCCGGGTCGGTCGAGGAAGATCACGGGCAGTCCCGCCGTACGGTGGGACTTGAGGTGGGAGTGGTCGGCGCCGACGGACGGAACGACGATCAGGATGCTGACGCGGCGGGCGAGGAACTTGTCCGTCAGGGAGCGTTCCCGCTCGGGGTCGTCCGCGGAGGAGCCCATGAGCAGGGTCAGTCCACGGTCGCGGACGGTGTCCTCGATGGCGCGGGCCACGGCTCCGAAGAAGGGGTTGGCGAGGTCGGGGATGACCAGGCCGACGGTGGTGTCCGGGCCGCCGACGCGGATGTTGCGGGCCATGAGGTTCGGCTGGAAGCCGAGCTTGGCCACCGCGGCGAGTACCTGTTCCCTGGTCTGCGCGGAGGCGGGACCGTCCTCGTTGAGGACGCGGGAGACCGTCTTCGCGCTGACGCCGACTTCTCGGGCGACGTCGGCCAGGGTGGGGCGGCGGTTCGCTGCCATGGAGGAAACCGTCTCCTGAGGGCTCTCGGTTCCGGCCGCGGCCTCGGCCGGAAACTGGGAGAGCTCGGTTGTGCTGTCAGGTGGCCTGGACTCCGGCGGCCTTCGCGGCCTCCGAATCCGCTACGACAGTATCTCCGGCCTCGTCGACGGTGAGAGCGCCGGTCATGATGGCGACGACCTCGGCCATGGAGTAGTCGGAGGGCTTGATCACGGCGGCACGCCGGCCCAGTCGGTGGACGTGGATCCGGTCGGCGATCTCGAAGACGTGGGGCATGTTGTGGCTGATCAGGACGACCGGCATGCCCTTGTCGCGGACTCGGCGGATGAGGTCGAGGACCTGGCCGGACTCCTTGACGCCGAGGGCGGCGGTGGGTTCGTCCATGACGACGACGCTGCGGGCCCAGGCGACGGAACGGGCGACCGCCACGGCCTGCCGCTGTCCGCCGGAGAGCGTCTCGACCGACTGCGTCAGCGAGCGCAGGCCGATCTTCAGGTCGGCCATGTGCTCGGCGGCCTCCTGGCGCATGCGCTTCTTGTCCAGCATGCGGAAGACACTGCCGAGGGGGCCGGGGCGCCGCAGCTCGCGGCCGAGGAACATGTTCGAGGCGATGTCCATGGAGGCGGCCACGGCGAGGTCCTGATAGACCGTCTCGATGCCGTGGGCGCGTGCGCTCTGCGGGCCGGAGAAGGTGATGGGTTTGCCGTTGAGGCGGATCTCGCCCGCGTCCGGGACCACCGCGCCGGTGAGGGCCTTGATCAGGCTGGTCTTGCCGGCGCCGTTGTCGCCGATGACCGCGAGGACCTCGCCGGGCAGCAGGTCGAAGTCGGCGCCGTCGATGGCGGTGACCTGGCCGTACCGCTTGACCAGACCGCGGGCCTGCAGCACGGGTGTGGGGGAGGGGGTGGCGGTCATCGGGCCTTCTTCCGGGAGATCTGGTCGACGGTCACCGCGAGGATCACCAGGACACCGGTGATCAGGGTCTGGTAGATGGAGGCGACGCCCATCAGCTGGAGGCCGTTGCGGAACACGCCGACGATGAGCACGCCGATGAAGGTGCCCAGGACCGATCCGCGTCCGCCGAAGAGGCTGGTACCGCCCAGGACCACGGCGGTGATGCTGTCGAGGTTGTCGGTCTGCCCGGCCTGCGGGTCGCCGACTCCGGTGCGGGAGATGAGCAGCAGGGCGGCGACGCCGTACAGCAGGCCGGCCACGGTGTAGATGCCGATGGTGAGGCGGGAGGTGCGGATGCCGTTCAGCCGGGCGGCCTCGGCGCTGTTGCCCAGGGCGTAGACGTGCCGGCCCCAGCCGGTGCTGCTCAGCGCGTAGGCGAGGAGGAGGAACAGGGCGATGGTGACCAGGGAGCCGTAGGTGATGTCGGTGTGGCCGAGGGGGAAGGTCTCCCCGAGGGCCGTCAGCGAGCCGGGCAGGCTGGTGACCGTCTGCTCCTCGGAGTAGATGTGGGTCAGCGCGAACGCCACGTTGAGCATGCCGAGGGTCACGATGAACGGGGGCAGCGGGATCTTCTGCACCAACAGCCCGTTGAGCAGGCCGAATCCGCCGCAGACGGCCATGCCCAGCGCGATCGCGACGAGCGGTGGGACGGAGCCCTCGGCCGCCATCTTGGCGATCACGATGCTGCCGAACGCCATCACCGCCCCGCACGACAGGTCGATCCCCGCAGTGAGGATGATCAGGGTCTGCCCGATGGCGAGGGTGCCCACGACCATCACCTGCTGCACGATCAGCGAGAAGTTCCCGCCGGTCAGGAACTGGTCGGTCGAGAAGGAGAAGAAGGCGCAGGCCAGGAGGAGGGCGGCCAGCGGGCCGGTGGTCGGCGCCGTGAGCAGTCTGCGGGCCGCGGTCGGTGCTTTGAGCTCGGCGTACGGCGTTGTCGTCGCTGTCATGCGAAGTCCTTGTCGGAAGACAGATGCCCTTGTCGGAGGACGAGGGCGCAAGCCCCCGCCGCCGGGACAAGGGGGGCGGTCGTCCCTGGTCGGGGAGGTGGGCCGACCGCCCCGCTGAGGGGAGTGGCGGTGTCGTACGGTCCTGTGCGGCGGCTCAGCCCCAGCAGTTCTCCAGGCCGTAGCCGGTGTCCTTCGACGTGACCCCGTCCTGCGCCTTGTCGGTGATCAGGGTGACGCCGGTGTCGGTGTAACCGGACGCCTTCTTGCCGTCCTTGGCGTACGTCACGACGGCCTTGACGCCCTCTGCGGCCATCTTCAGCGGGTACTGCTGCGAAGTCGCGGCGATCTTGCCGTCCTTGACGGCCTGGGTGCCGGTGCAGCCGCCGTCGACGGAGACGATCAGCACGTCCTTCTCCCGGCCCTTGGCCTTCAGCGCGGTGTACGCGCCCAGGGCGGCCGGTTCGTTGATGGTGTAGACGACGTTGATGTCGGGCGACTTCTGCAGACAGTTCTCCATCGCGGTCTGGCCCTTGGCCTGGTCACCGCCGGTGTCCTGGGCACATACGACGTCCTTGTCGGTGGCGCCGAAGCCCTTCAGGAAACCGTTGTGCCGCTGGACGCCGACGGAGACGCCCGGCGCCAGGTCGAGGGCGGCTATCTTCGCCGTCTTGCCCTTCATGGCGGCCTTGGCGTACTCGCCGATCAGCTGGCCGGCCTTGAGGTTGTCGGTGGCGAAGAGGGCGTCGACCGCGCTCTCCGGCTCGGTCGGGGTGTCCAGGGCGATGACCAGGACACCCTTGGCGCGGGCCTTCTCGATCGCGGGCACGATCGCCTTGGAGTCGCTCGGGGTGATCAGGATGCCCTTCACCCCGGCGGCGACCATGTTCTCGATGGCGGTGACCTGCCCGGCGTTGTCCCCGTCGAACTTGCCCGCAGCCGTGGACAGTTGCGCGCCGTTCTCCTTGGCGGCCTTCTCCGCGCCCTCCTTCATCTTCACGAAGAACGGGTTGGTGTCGGTCTTGGTGATCAGACCGACCTTGACGGTGCCCGAGCCGGAGCCCGAGGAGCCCGAACCGGAGCCGGAACCGCAGGCCGTCAGGGTGAGGGCCGCGACTCCCGTGACCGCGGCGGCTCTGAGGAGGGAGGAGGACAGGCGGGTGGTGCGAGACATCATCGACTCCTGTGGGTAGCGGGCGGCACGGGGTTGGGATCAGAGCATGCCGCCCGGGGTGTCAACGTTGACTTATGTCATCGTTGACACTGCCTGGCGAGGATGATGGACTCCGGATCCCGGCAACGTCAATGCCTTCTGCTCGTCACGAATCGGCAACGTCCGTAGCCCCCGTCGCCGCGCGGCTGGTCAGCGCCTGTGCCGCCGCGCGGCCCCTTTGCCCGGTCTTTCCGAGCCTTCCGAGAGAGAGCAGCCCATGAGCCCGCGTCAGATCACTGTTCTGGGGGAGTGCGTCGCGGACGCCTTCGCCGCATCGGTAAACGACTCGACCGAACTCGCTCTGCGGGTGCTGCCGGGTGGGGGACCTGCGAATACGGCGGTGGCCCTGGCGCGCCTCGGCACGCCGGCCCGCTTCCTGGCGCGGCTGTCGGGCGATGTGTTCGGCCGGCTGTTCCGGGCGCATCTGGAGGGGTCCGGTGTGGATCTGTCGTACGCCGTCGCCGCTGCGGAGCCCAGCACGCTGGCGGTGGCGGAGCTGGATGACACTGGGCAGGCCGCGTTCTCGTTCCACGCGCAGAACACGGCGGACTGGCAGTGGACTGCGGGGGAGCTGGCGGGGGTGGATCTGTCCGGGACGGCGTGTGTGCATACCGGGTCGCTGGCGCTGGTGCGTGAGCCCGGCGGGGCGGTGGTGGAGGAGTTCCTGGCGGCGGTGGCTGCGCGGGCCACGATCAGTATCGATCCCAACGTCCGGCCGCTGCTGGTGCGCCCCGAGGTCTACCGGGCCCGGCTGGCGCACTGGTGCGCGCTCGCGGACATCCTGCGGCTGAGCGAGGACGATCTGGAACTCCTCCTGCCGGGCACTTCGCCCGAGCGGGCGTGCGACATCTGGCATGCCGCGGGGGTGCGGCTCGTTGTGATCACGCTCGGCGCCGGCGGTGCCCTGGCCTCGCTCGACGGTGAACGGGTGCGGGTTCCGGCGGTGGTCACGCGGGTGGTCGACACGGTCGGGGCGGGGGACTCCTTCACCGCCGGTCTGCTGCATCATCTCGGTGCTCGCGGGCTCCTCGGTGGCCGGCTGGCCGGTCTCGGTCTCGGCGAGGTCGCGGAGGCCTGCCGGTTCGGCGCTCGGGTCGCGGCCCTGACCTGCTCGGTCGCCGGTCCCAATCCGCCGTGGCGGAACCAGCTGGAGCAGCTCACGGCCACCGGCGGCGCCTGACGGGCGGGCGGGCCGCGCCGGGTAATTCCGCCCGGACCGTTGACGCATCGGCCGGATTCCGCTCATCATCGGGCCACTCGATGTCATCGATGACACAAGTCAACGATGACACCCCTGGGCCGACGGCGTGGACGACGACGCCGACCCGGGCGTCACTCTCGGGCGGTCCACGCCGGAGCCGCAGGCACGGCCCGGTGGACGGCCACAGCACAGGAGACACCATGAGCTCAAGACGTGTATCCCGGCATGCCCGCATACGGATGATGGCGGCGGTGGCGACCGTCGGCGCCCTGTCCGCAGCCCCGCTCGCCCCCCAGGCCGTAGCCGCCGACACCCCGCCGTACTCCGAGACCTACCGGCCCCAGTTCCACTTCACGCCGGAGAAGAACTGGATGAACGACCCCAACGGCCTCGTGTACTACGAGGGCGAGTACCACCTCTTCTACCAGTACAACCCCAACGGCAACTCCTGGGGCGACATGTCCTGGGGCCACGCGGTGAGCAAGGACCTCGTGCACTGGACGCAGCTGCCGCTCGCCCTGTCGTACGACGACAACGAGATGGTGTTCTCCGGCAGCGCGGTCGTCGACTGGGACAACACCACCGGGTTCGGCACGAAGGAGAACCCGCCCATGGTGGCGATCTACACCAGCTACAACAAGGACACCGGAGTACAGGCCCAGTCGATCGCCTACAGCACCGACCGCGGCCGTACCTGGACCAGGTACCAGGGCAATCCCGTCATCGACATCGGCTCCAAGGACTTCCGCGACCCCAAGGTCCAGTGGTACGCGCCCACGAAGAGCTGGCTGATGACGGTGTCGATGTCCGCCGAGCACAAGGTGCGGTTCTACTCGTCCAAGAACCTCAAGGACTGGAACCTGCAGAGCGAGTTCGGGCCGTCCGGCGCGACGGGCGGCGTGTGGGAGTGCCCCGACCTGTTCCCCCTGGCGGTCGACGGGAACAAGAAGAAGATCAAGTGGGTCCTGGTGGTCAACATCAACCCCGGTGGCATCGCGGGTGGTTCGGCCGCCCAGTACTTCGTCGGCGACTTCGACGGCAAGAAGTTCACCGCCGACGACAAGGGCACCTACACCCCGCCCACCGGCACCGTGGTGCAGGACTTCGAGGGCACCGACTTCGGCTCGTGGACGACCACGGGCACCGCGTTCGGCACGGCGCCGGCCGCCGGGGCGGTGGACGGCCAGGGTGCGGTCGACGGGTTCGACGGCAAGGGCCTCGCCAACAGCTTCCACTCGGGTGACGCCGGCACCGGCACCCTGACCTCGCCCTCCTTCACCGTCGACAGCAAGTACCTGAACTTCAAGGTCGGTGGGGGCCGGCACCCGCACGTGGACGGCACCGTCATGGAGCAGGGCCCGCCGCCCGCGGGCACGGTCCTCGCCGACTTCGAGGGCGGCACCTACGGCGACTGGACGACGACCGGGGACGCCTTCGGCACCGCACCTGCCGCCGGCACCCTCCCCAACCAGCAGGAGGTCTCCGGCTTCCTGGGCAGCGGCCTGGTCAACAGCTACCTGAACGGCGACACCACCACCGGCACCCTCACCTCGCCCGAGTTCACCCTCGACAAGGACTACGTCAACTTCCTTGTGGGCGGCGGCAACCACCCCGCCGGCTCCGACAACCCGACCGCCGTCGAACTCCTCGTCGACGGCCAGGTGGTCCGCAGCACCACCGGACAGGACGGCGAGGCACTCAACTGGGCTTCCTGGGACGTCAAGGACCTCGCCGGCAAGAAGGCCCAGATCAAGATCGTCGACGACAACAGCGGTGGCTGGGGCCACCTCAACGTCGACCACATCATGCTCTCGGACACCCAGGCCCAGCCCGTCTCCCAGGAGACGTCCGTCAATCTGATCGTGGACGGCAAGGTCGTCCGCAGCGCCACCGGTTCCAACAGCGAGACCCTGGACTGGGCCTCCTTCGACATGCGCCCCTACGCCGGCAAGCAGGCGCAGATCCAGATCGTCGACATGAACACCGCCGGCTGGGGCCACCTCCTCGCCGACCGGTTCACCGCCGCCGACACGGCCGCGAAGTCCGTCGTCCAGCGCGCCGACTGGGCCGACTACGGCAAGGACTACTACGCGGCGGTGTCCTGGGAGAACGCGCCGGGCGACAAGCGGTACATGATCGGCTGGATGAACAACTGGGACTACGGCGGGGCCATCCCCACGTCGCCCTGGCGCGGCGCGCAGAGCATCCCCCGGGAGATGGCCCTGCGGACGGTGGACGGCCGCATCCGGCTGATCAGCCAGCCCGTGAACAGCGTGACATCCCTGCGCCAGCCGCACGCGGTGTCCGCGTCCGGCGTCACCGTCACGAGTGCCTCCAAGACCCTGATCGGCCCCGCGGCCAAGGGCAAGGCGCTCGACATCCAGGCCACGTTCTCCCTCGAGGACGCCGACCGGTTCGGCCTGAAGGTGCGCACGGGAGCGAACGGCGAGGAGACCGTCATCGGCTACGACACCACGACGCAGGAGCTGTACGTCGACCGCACCCACTCCGGCGCCGTCGACTTCAACAGCACCTTCCCCGGCGTCCAGACCGCACCGCTGAAGGCCGAGAACGGCAAGGTGAAGCTGCGGATCCTCGTCGACTGGTCGTCCGTCGAGGTCTTCGGCGGCAGCGGCGAGGCCGCGATCACCGACCAGATCTTCCCCGACCCCGCCAGCCAGGGAGTGCAGGTCTTCGCGGAGAACGGCACGGTGAAGCTGGACAAGGCCGTCGTCTGGCACCTCGGCTCCGCCCACGAGTGACGCCCGCAGCCGACAAGGAGAACGAGACCGTGAAGAAGACCCTGCTCGCCGAGTTCACCGCCCGCGAGGGAGCGGAGGACGAGGTCGCCCGCCTGATCGGCGACTACGCCCTGAAGGTGCGCGAGGAAGAAGGCAACATCGCCTTCGACGTCTACACCAAGGCAGCCGACCCGCGCGCCTTCTGGATCTTCGAGGTGTACCGGGACGAGGACGCCTTCCAGGCGCACCTGAACGCCCCGTACGGCGGCCCTTTCAACGCCGTCCTCACCCCGCTGATCGAAGAGGACGCCTCCGTGCTGACGTTCCTGAACCCCCTGCGGCGACGAGATTCGTTTACGAGCCGTTGACATGGTCCCCCGCCGGGGCGCAGTCTCATCCCGCACTCACCTGCCAAAACGATTGGGCACCACATGGGCAGGCGGATCGGGATCAAGGACGTGGCGGCAGCCGCCGGAGTCTCGGTCACGACCGTTTCCCACATCCTCAACGAGGTCGAGGGCAAGCGCGTCAACACCGAGACCCGGCAGCGCGTTCTGGAGGCGGCCCGGCAACTGGGGTACGCGCCCAACGGACTGGCCCGTGGCCTGCGGCTGAAGCGGTCGAGCACCATCGGCTTCGTCAGTGACCAGATCGCCACCACCCCCCACGCGGGCCGGATCATCCTCGGAGCACAGGAGGAGGCCGCCAAGCACGACCTCCTGCTGCTCATGATGAACACCGGCGGAGACCGGGAGCTGGAGCGCAGGGAGATCGAACTGCTGCTCCAGCGCCAGGTCGACGGGGTGCTGTACGCGTCGATGTACCACCGGGTCGTGGAGGTGCCGGAGCAGCTGCGCTCGGTCCCCACGGTGCTGCTCGACGCACGCGCGGACGACCCGTCCGTACCGTCGGTGGTACCCGACGAGGTCCAGGGCGGGGCGACGGCGGTGCGGGAACTGCTCCGCCACGGCCACCGCCGTATCGGCTTCCTCAACAACGTCGACGACATCCCGGCCACCCACGGACGCCTGGAGGGATACCGGCAGGCCCTCGCGGAAGCCGGCGTCCCGTTCGACCCCCGGCTGGTGGTGGCCGAGACCGCCTCCGCCGCCGGCGCCTACCGGGCGGCACTCACGCTGCTCCGGGCGGCGGAACGGCCCACCGCGTTGTTCTGCTTCGCCGACCGGATGGCGATGGGCGTCTACCACGCCGCCGCCGAACTGGGGCTGTCGATCCCCGCCGACCTGTCCGTCATCGGGTTCGACAACCAGGAACTGATCTGCGACGGCATGTTCCCCGGGCTGACCACCGTCGCCCTGCCGCACTACGAGATGGGGGCGCGGGCTGTCGCACAGCTGCTCGCGCTCACGGGCGCAAAGGACCGGGGGACCGGTCCGGCTGCCCAGGAAATGCTGCCCTGCCCACTGGTGGCACGGGCATCGGTCGCTTCGCCGCCCCGACTCTGACCTCGGAACGGCGAAGCACCACCGGTACAAGCGGCCGTCACTACCGGCCGCCGGCACGGTCTGTCAGGACCGTGCCCAGTGAATCTGGAGGGACCCGGTGGAATCGAGAACCAGGCGCCTCGCCGTGTCGAGCATAGCCGCCCTCGCCGCGGCGGCGCTCGTGGCCGGGTGCGGCGGCAGCGGGAGCACCGGCTCGTCGGGCGCCGACGGCAACACGCTCACCCTGTGGACGCACAACGCCGGCAACGCCGCCGAGTACGGCGTCGTGAAGCAGATCGTCAAGGACTTCAACGCCGGCCAGAGCAAGTACAAGGTCAAGATCCAGGCGTTCCCGCAGGGTTCCTACAACGACTCGGTGGTCGCCGCGGCCTCCGCGAAGAAGCTGCCGTGCCTCCTCGACGTCGACGGGCCCAACGTCCCGAACTGGGCCTGGGGCGGGTACCTCGCGCCGCTGGACCTGTCCAACACTCTACTTCGCCGTCGTCGTCGTCCCGCTGCAGGGCGGTCTGGCGCTGGTGCTCGCGCTGCTCGTCAACGCCAAGGTCAAGGGCGTCAACTTCTTCCGCACCGTCTACTTCCTCCCGGTCGTCACCTCGATGGTCGTGGTCTCCATCCTGTGGACGCTCCTGTACCAGAAGACCGGGCTGGTCAACGAGCTCATCTCCCACCTCACCCTCGGCCAGGTGCACGGACCGGACTGGCTGACCGACCCGTCCACGGCCATGCCCGCCATCATCGTCATGTCCGTCTGGCAGGGCGTCGGCTTCCACATGATCATCTGGCTGGCCGGACTGCAGACCATCCCGCAGGAGCTGTACGAGGCGGCCGACATGGACGGCGCCACCCGCTGGGCACGCTTCCGGCACGTGACCTGGCCCGGCCTCAGCGCCACCCGCACCTTCGTACTCATCACCATCACCATCAGCGCGTTCGCCCTGTTCACGCAGGTCAGCGTGATGACGCAGGGCGGGCCCCTGGACTCCACCAGCACGGTCGTCTACCAGGCCGTACGCACCGGATACAGCCAGCAGCAGACCGGATACGCGTCCGCGATCTCCCTCGTCTTCTTCGTTCTGGTGCTGGCCGTCTCCCTCGTCCAGCGCTTCCTCACCCGGGAGAAGGACTGACATGACCTCCGTATCCCCTGCTCCCGCCCACCCGGGCCGCCGCCGGAGGCCGTCGCCGCGCCGGATCGGCCTGCACGCGGCTCGCATCGCGCTCGCACTGTTCTTCGCGTTCCCGATCGTCTTCATGCTGGTGTCGTCGTTCAAGCCCGACGAGCAGATCTTCGGTGACCTGGACGGCATCAAGGCGTTCCTGCCGGTCGGCCACCTGTCCCTGGACAACTACACCGGGGTCTTCGACCGGGTGCCCGCCGTCCGGTTCCTGCTCAACTCCGTCGGGATCTCCGTCATCACCGTGGTGCTGAGCATCTTCATCAACAGCCTCGCGGCGTTCGCGCTGTCCCGGATGCGGTGGCGCGGCAAGAAGATCGTGCTCACCGCCGTGATCGCGACGCTGATCGTGCCGTTCGAGACCTTCGCCCTGCCCATGGTCTGGTGGGTCAACAAACTGCCCTGGCTGCAACTGGACGGCGGCCGGCTCGTCGTGACCGAAGGCTGGCTGGACACCTACCAGGTGCAGATCCTGCCGTTCGTCGGCAACGCCCTCTTCGTCTTCCTCTTCCACCTGGCTTTCGGGCGGGGTGCCCGGTCCTTCGGGGCCGGGGTGAATGCCCGTTCCTGTGGTGCGGGGCAGGGATGGCCGGATCGCCGCCAGGGCGGTCCGGCGTCGTCGTCCGGGATGCCGAGGGTGGCCACGGACGGGCGGTGGCGACGGGACGCCGAGGTCCTGGGGCCCGTGGCTGGCGGCCGGCAGTGGGTGGGGTGGTCACTCGCATGGGTGATGGTGATCGATGTTGTGCGCGGCTGGGGAACGTGTGGTCTACGTTCGCGGCATGGCGCGGTTTCGGTTGTATCCGACGGGTGAGCAGGTGCGGCAGATGCTGCTGCACTGCGCGCACGCGAGGTATGTGTGGAACCTTGCCGTCGAGCAGCATGCGCACTGGAAGCCGGGCCGCGGGTCCGCGCCGGGGTTTGCCGAGCAGTGCCGTCAGCTCACCGAGGCCCGGCGCGCCAATGAGTGGCTGGCGGCCGGGAACGCGGACGTGCAGCAGCAGGCCCTCAGGGACTTCGGCACGGCCAAGAGCGCGCGTTTCACGTCCGGGTTCGGTGAGCCGACCTGGCGCAAGAAGTTCATGCACGAGGGTTTCCGTGTCATCGGCACCGACCGCGTCCCCGAGTACCACGCAGACGGCTCGGTGAAGCTGAACGCGAAGACCGG
The DNA here is from genome assembly GCF_042653945.1 of Streptomyces vulcanius. Classification (NCBI taxonomy): domain Bacteria; kingdom Bacillati; phylum Actinomycetota; class Actinomycetes; order Kitasatosporales; family Streptomycetaceae; genus Streptomyces; species Streptomyces vulcanius. Next base: position 150,293 of record NZ_JBHSFK010000029.1, read on the forward strand.
CCGGCAGGTCATGGGCCGCTCGGTCGTGGTGCGCAAGCTGAACCGGCGGTGGGCGCAGGTGAAGGTGCCCGGCTGCGGCTGGGTCCGCTTCCGCCTCAGCGCCGACGGCAAGGGCGCGAAACTGCCCGACGCGAAGACGTTCCGCGTCACCTTCCGCAACGGGCAGTGGCATGCCGCGTTCGCCGTCGTCCCCCAGCCGACACCCGCACCCGGCACCGGCGAGATCATCGGCATCGACCGCGGCGTCACCATCACCGCCGCCCTCTCCGACGGGCGGAAACTCAACTGCCCGCAACTCACCACCCGGGAACGCGCACAGATCCGCAAACACCAGCGGCGCGCCGCCCGCGCCCCCAAAGGCAGCGAGGCCAAGGCGGCCGGGTACGCGAAGGTCGCGAAGCTCAAGGCACGCGAGGCCAACCGGCGCAAGGACTGGTGCGAGAAGACCAGTACCCTGCTCGCCAAGTCCTACGACCTGATCCGCTTCGAGAAGCTGAACATCAGGAACATGACCCGCTCCGCGAAGGGCAGCGTGGAGCGGCCCGGCCGGAATGTGGCGCAGAAGGCGGGGCTGAACCGGGGCATCCTCGCCCAGGGCTGGGGTCTCCTGCGTCAGCGCACCGGGCACAAGGCGCCGGGCCGGGTCGAGGACATCCCGGCCCCGTACACGTCTCTGCGGTGCAGTGCCTGCGGATGGATCGACAAGAACTCGCGCAAGAGCCAAGCCGAGTTCGTCTGCTCCTCCTGTGGCTTCACCTGCAACGCGGACACCAACGCAGCATCCAACGTCGCGGCAGGACAGGGCGGGATCCCCCGCCCCCGGCGAACAGCCGGTGCCGGAGGGGTGACAACGGCCACCAGCCGTTCGAGCACCCGTGAACCTCAACCCACCTGGGTTGGAATCCCCCTCTTTTAAGAGGGGGAGGATGTCAAGATCCCTGGAACGACAGGATGGTCAGGGTGATGAGGGCCGGGCGGGCCATCGGCAGCACGATGGACCAGAAGGTCCGGAAGGTGCCCGCGCCGTCGATCCGGGCCGCTTCCTCGACGCTGACGGGGATCGACTCGAAGAACTGCTTCATGATGAACACCCCCGCGGCGTCGGCGAGCAGCGGAACGATCATGCCCGAGTAGGAGTCGTACATCCCCAGCTGGTTGAGGACGAGGAACTTCGGGATGAGCAGGACGACACCGGGTACGGCCATGACCGCGATGACGGCGGCGAACAGCGCGCCCCGGCCGCGGAAGCGCAGCCGGGCCAGTGCGTATCCGGCCAGGGAGTCGAAGAACACGCGGCCCGCGGTGACGAAGAGCGAGACGACGACGGAGTTCGCGAACCAGCGCGGATAGTCCGCCTCGGCGAGCCGGCCGAAGGCCGCTGTCGTGAAGTGCTGCGGCCACAGGGACAGGGGATGACTGGTGGCGTCCGCGTCGGTCTTGAAGCTCGTCGCGAGCTGGATGAGGAAGGGGTAGATGTAGAGCAGCGCGATGGCGACGAGGGCGGTGTAGCCGAGTGCGCGGGTGAGGCCACCGCCGCGGCGTGTGCCTGCGCCTGTGCGGCGGGTGGTGGTGTGCTTGTCGTCTGCGTCGGCGAGCTGGTGCTGTGGGCTCATCGCGTGCCTCTGTTGTGGACGTCGGCTGTGGCCGCCGGGGCGGCGTCGGTTCCGGGGTGTGCGGGGTGGGCCGTCGCGGCGGTGCGGGACATCAGGCCGCCCCCGTGGTCGGGCCGGACCCGGAGCGGGCCGCCTTCGCCGCGCGCCGTGTGGCGGCCTTGGCGCGGGCCTCGTCCTTGTCGCGCAGGACGAACCGCTGCAGGAGCGTCATCGCGACGATGATCGCGAAGAGGATGAAGGCGATGGCGCTGCCCTGTCCCCACTCGTTGTCGATGAACGAGGACTGGTACGACAGGAACGCGGGGGTCATCGTCGTCTTCGCCGGCTGGCCCCTGGTCATGACGTAGATCTGGTCGAAGACCTGCCAGGTGCCGATGAGTCCGAGGGGCAGGACGAGGAAGAGGGTCGGCTTGAGCATGGGCAGTGTGACGTGGCGGAACCGCTGCCAGCGCCCGGTGCCGTCGATCTCGGCGGCCTCCTCGACATCGAGGGGGATGTCCTGCAACGCGGCGAGGAACATGAGCATGAACGTGCCCGCCGTCGTCCACACGACCAGGGTGATGATCGCGCACATGGCCACGCTGGGGCCCGAGATCCAGTCCCACAGGGACAGGCCGCCGACCGTTGTGTCGGCGAGTGCGGAGGGCGGCGCGTCGGAGTTCACGCCGAAGGCGCCGAGGGCGAGATGGACGACCCCGCGCGGATCGGCGAACCAGGCCGGTCCGTCGACTCCGACCTTCGCCAGCAGGGAGTTGACGACACCGCTGGAGGAGAAGATGAACAGGAAGACGGCCGAGATCGCGACCGAACTCGTCACCGACGGGAAGTAGTACGCGGTGCGGAAGAATCCCTTGCCCTTCAGGCGTCTTCCGTTGACCAGGAGCGCCAGGCCCAGCGCGAGCGCGGTCTGCAGCGGGACGACGAAGAGCACGTAGTAGCCGTTGTTGCGCAGGCTCATCATGAAGTCGCTCTGCGCCAGGCCGGGTTCGGTGACCAGCGGCGCGTAGTTCTCTCCGCCGACGAAGTGCACGCCCGACGAGAAGGGGCTGCCCTGACCGTTCCAGTCGGACAGGCTCACCCAGAGCGCCATGACAATGGGCACGACCAGGAAGAGTCCGAGCACGACGATGACGGGTGAGACGAACAGCCAGCCCGCGAGACCTTCCCGGCCCCGGATACCGCCGCGGGGGGCTCGGTCACGGCGGCGTCGGCCCCCGCCGGCCTTGGCCGTGTCTGCCGTCCGGGCCGGTGCCGGGCCGCTGCCCGGGCCCTGTGCGGGCCCGGGATTCGGTTCACTCATCGCAGGTTCACTCTCGTTCTGTTCGTGTCCGGGTGGTCCGGGTGGTCCGGGTTACTGGCCTACGACCGCCTGCGCGTTCTTCTGGAGCCGCGCGAGGATCTGCTTCGGGTCGGCGCCCGGCAGCGACTGAAGGCCGGTGTCGAAGTCGGCGAGCACCTGGTCGATCTTCGCGACATTCACCGGGGCCTGGGCGTACGCGGCGCCGTCGATGAACGCCTTGTCCTGCGGGAACTGGGCGCCGCCAGGCCGACGAGCGAACTGCTCTCCGGCGACGGCGTGTTGCGCTGGGGCGACAAGGCCATCGAGGTCGCCGTCACCGCCCCCGGCGCGACGCCCGACGCCGAGCGTTCCACGCTGACCTGGACCCTCACGGTCGAGCCAGGCGAGAGCGTCGACCTGCGGCTGGCCGTCGAGGTCTCGGAACCCGACGCGGTCGTCACGGCCGCCGGCCCCCGGCCCACCTGGCAGCGTCCGGACGTCACCGCCGACGACCGCCGCCTGCCCGCCCTCGTCGCGCAGAGCCTGGACGACCTCCACTCGCTGCGCATGGCCACGGCCGCGTCGCCCGGTGACACCTTCCTCGCTGCGGGCGTCCCGTGGTTCTTCACGCTCTTCGGCCGGGACAGCCTGTGGGCCGCACGGATGCTCCTGCCCCTGGGCACCGACCTCGCACTGGGCACCCTGCGCACCCTGGCCGCCCAGCAGGGCACCCGCACCGACCCGGCATCGGAAGAAGAGCCGGGCAAGATCCTCCACGAGGTGCGGCGCGGGGTCTTCGACGACGGCATGGGCCTCCGCCTGCCGCCGGTCTACTACGGCACGGTCGACGCGACCCCCCTGTGGATCTGCCTGCTCCACGACGCATGGCGCTGGGGCCTGCCCGCCGCCGACATCGAACCGCTGCTGCCCTCTCTCAAGGCGGCCCTCGGCTGGATCGAGGCCGCGGCCAGGGCCGGAGACGGGTTCCTCTCCTACATCGACCACAGCGGCACCGGGCTGGCCAACCAGGGCTGGAAGGACTCAGCGGACGCCGCCCGGTTCGCCGACGGCCGCCTCGCCGAGGCTCCCCTCGCTCTCGCCGAAGTACAGGGCTACGCCTACGAGGCGGCCCTCGCCGGGGCGGCACTCCTCGACGCCTTCGGACCGCCGGACGCCTTCGGACCGGCCGACGGCGAACGCTGGCGGACCTTCGCGGCCGGCCTCGCCGACCGCTTCCGCGCCCGGTTCTGGGTCTCCGACGGGCACGGGCCCTACCCCGCCATGGCGCTCGACGGCTCCGGCCGCCCCGTCGACTCCGTCACGAGCAACATGGGTCACCTGCTGGCCACCGGCATCCTCAACGCCGACGAGACCAACACCGTGGCCGCACGGCTCGCCGCCCCCGACATGTCCGACGGCTACGGGCTGCGGACGATGTCGTCCCGGTCCGGAGGCTTCGGCCCGCTGCGCTACCACTGCGGCGCCGTCTGGCCGCACGACACCGCCATCGCCGTCGCCGGCCTCGCCCGCACCGGACACCCCGAAGCCGCCGCCCGGCTCATCGAGGGCATCCTCGACGCGGCGCCCGCCTTCGACTACCGGCTGCCGGAACTGTGGGGCGGCGACGCCCGCGCGGACACCCCCGCGCCGGTCCCCTACCCGGCCGCCTGCCGGCCACAAGCCTGGTCGGCGGCATCGGCCATCGCCCTCATGACCGCACTGACCGGACTGGAGCCCGACGTCCCCACCGGCCGCCTCCACGTCCGGCCGACAGGCCCGCTTCCCGTCGGCGCCCTCACGGTCGCAGGGCTCACCGTCGCGGGGGAGCGGCTCGACGTCACCATCGGCTCCGACGGCCGGGTCGAGTCGGTTTCGGCCCCTGCGGGACTCGTCGTCGAGGAACACACGGCGTCGCGGTCCTGAGGACGACCCCGGGCGGTTCGTCGTCCCCTTCATGAGCCGAGCCGGATGATGACGCACTCCCCGAACACAGGGCCCGTCAAGGTCCCCAAGGGACTTACGGTTTCATCCCTCGGTCCGCGGCCGGGAGGTGAGCGGGGTGAGTTGGTGGATGTCGTGGCGGAGCCGTAGGGCCGCGATCTCGGCTTGGTCCGGTGGCCCTGAGGCGCCCAGGAGGTCGGTGAGCTCCTGGAGATACGCTTCGTGGCCCGCGGGGGACACCAGGAAGAGCATCCGGGCCGGTTCGGCCCCAGGGTTGGAGAAGGCGTGCGGGCATCCGGCGGGCACGAACATGAAGCTCCCGGGTCCGCCCCGCAACACTGTCGCACCGGTCTCGGACTCCCAGGAGCGCCAGTCGCCGGTGGCCTGGGCGGTCGGGTGGAAGGCGAGGAGATCGAGTTCGCCCTCCAGGACGTAGAACACCTCCTCGGCCCGGTGGTGCAGGTGCGCTCCGACATCGAATCCCGGCGCGACCTCGGCCTCGAACGTCGACCAGGTCGTCGACTGTTCCGCACCCGCCTTCATGGTCATGGTCTGGATCCGGCGGCCGCCACCCGGCGGCAGCAGCAGTCCATCGGTCATGTGTCCTCGTTTCCCGAGTTCAGGGCCTTCAGTCGGGTTCGGGGCTTTCAGCCGGTGCCGCGCAACCAGGTCCCGAGCATCCCGGGGCGCCCGTCGTCCATGAGCGGGAGAACGGGCGCACCGGGGCCGTGGGTGTGCCCCCTACGGGGTGTCGCCGGCGAATGCCGGGGGCTCGCCCGGAGCGACTCCTGGGAACGCTAGAACAGCGACACGCAGGAATTGCCGTCACCGACGAAGCAGACGTACAGCTTCACGTCGCGGACGCTGTACCCGTTGCTGTTCGCGTAGCCGGGGGTGTTGTTGAAACCGTTGCTGTCCGAACCGAGCTTGGTGTAGCCGTGGTAGTTCCACCCCCCATTCTCCCACTTCTGGTAGGTGGTGTAGAGCCCCGCGCCCTTGCCGTCTGCGCAGTTGTCCCAGATCTCGAAGTCCCAGTTGGTGTCGTAGAGGGCGTAGCCGCCGGCCGTCCCGACCTGCCAGTAGATGTAGGAGCCGTTGACGGAGGCGCAGCCGTCGGACGTCCTCTGGTAATAGGTCGCGGCCTGAGCCTGGCCGGCGAAGGCCATGACCAGCCCTGCGGCGGCCGCCGCGACCGCGATCTTCTTCCGCATGCCCTTGAGCGTGATGCCATTGACCATGGTGGTCCTCCTCCTGTGCGGCGGGACGCCAGCCGAGCTGGGCCTCCGGGTTGGTCCGTCGCGCTGTTTCCTGACCTGGACCAAGGTGCGCGGCCGACCGTCGGTGAACCTTGGGCGAACGTTGAATTGGCTGGTCGAAGGTGTTATGCCAGGGTGGGGATCTGAGACTCGGGGGCGTGCGGTGACGGTTGAGTTCGGTGTGCTCGGCAGCGTCGAGGCGCTTGTGGACGGCCGGATCGTCGATCTGGGTCATGCCCGGCAGCGGTGTGTGCTGGCGGTGCTGCTGGTGGACGCGAACCGGGTGGTCTCGGTGGACCAGTTCGTCGAGCGCGTCTGGGCCGACCGTCGTCCGCAGCGGGTCCGGAACACGCTCTATGGCTACCTCTCCCGTCTGCGGCAGGCTTTGGCCGTCGCCGAGGGGGCGGATATCGTCCGGCGTTCCGGTGGTTATGTCCTTGAGGTCGAGGCGACGGCGGTGGATCTGCACCGTTTCCGTGACGTTGTCGCACGGGCCCGGGCGGCCGTGCGGAACGAGCAGGACGAGCAGGCTGCAACTCTGTTCGGGCAGGCACTGGGCCTCTGGCGGGGAGATGCCTTCGCGGGTCTGGACACGCCTTGGATCAACGCCCTGCGAGACGCGGTCGACCAAGAACGGGTCGCGGTCGAGCTGGACCACACCGACGTCCGGCTCCGCTGCGGTCATCACAGCGGACTGTTGGCCGAGTTGTCCGCCCGGGTCGAGACGCACCCATTGGACGAACGGCTGGCCGGCCAGTTCATCCTCGCCCTGTACCGCTGTGGCCGCCCGGCCGATGCCCTCAGCCGTTACCAGCGGATCCGGCAGCTGCTGGCCGAAGAACTCGGCTGTGATCCCGGCCTCCCGCTGCGGCAACTGCACCAGCGGATCCTCACCACCGATCCCGCACTGAACGTCCCATCCGCGGTCCCCACAGTCAGCCCAGCCGCCGTCCCGGCCCCCGGTCCCGCCGCCGTCCCGGCTCCCGGTCCAGCTGCCGTCCCGGCTCCCGGTCCAGCTGCCGTCCCGGCTCCCGGTCCAGCTGCCGTCCCGGCTCCCGGTCCAGCTGCCGTCCCGGCTCCCGGT